>NZ_CAXBDN010000043.1:0-20766 GCF_963974375.1 uncultured Marinobacter sp. | reverse complement strand
CGGTGGATATGAGCCTGCGCCGGGGTTACTACTTTCTGCCCATATTCCTGAAAGGCCGGCCCATTGACACCCTGGGCGGCAAACTGAAACTGCCCCGGCCCCTGAAACAGCGGCTGGACGCGCTGCTGATTCGCATGGTGATGGGCAAGCCCTCCGACTACGGCTTGCCGGATCCGGACTACCGCATGTACGAGTCCCACCCGGTGATCAACTCACTGATCCTGCACCATCTGGGTCATGGCGATCTTCACCCCCGCCGCAGTATTGAACGGGTGGAGGGCCATACCGTTCATTTTTCCGATGGCGCGCAGGGCGACTATGACCTGATCCTGATGGCCACGGGCTATCTGCTGGACTACCCGTTCATTGACCGAAAGCACCTGAACTGGCCAGACGGTGAAGATGCACCGCAACTGTATCTGAACATGCTGCACCCGGATTACGACAACCTGTTCCTGATGGGCATGGTGGAAGCCACCGGCCTGGGCTGGGAGGGTCGCAACCAGCAGGCGAGGCTGGCAGCGCTTTTCATTCGTGAACGCCAGCGCAACAGTGAACCCGCCCGCAGTCTGGCGCAACAGAAGAAAGCCCACGCCGGCCAGCGCCTGGACGGCGGTTACCAGTACATCAAGCTGGCCCGCATGGCCTACTATGTAAACAAGGATGCCTACCTCAAGGCCCTGTCGCAGCACATTGCGGATCTCGAAAACACCGGCCAGCAAGGGTAATCGTTATGCAGTCGTCCCTGACGGTACAGTTCGATCCGGCCAGCCTGATCCTCCTCAACGGCATTCTGGCGCTGATGATGTTCGGGGTATCCCTGAACCTGAAACCGGCGGATTTCAGGCGGGTGCTGACCATCCCCCGGGCGCCAGTGGCCGGTCTGTTTGCCCAGTTTCTGTTACTGCCACTGGCCACCTGCCTGTTCACCTGGGCCCTGAAGGTTGACCCGCAACTGGCCCTGGGCATGATTCTGGTGGCCTCCTGCCCCGGTGGCAGTTTCTCCAATATCATGACCTGGCTGGGCAAGGGCAGCGTGGCGGTCTCGGTCAGCATGACCGCCGTTTCCAGCCTGGCAGCTACGGTAATGACGCCGCTGAATTTCGCGCTCTACGGCTGGCTTAACCCTCACACCCGGGCCTACCTGACCGAAATCACCCTGGAACCGGGCAACATTCTGCTGCTGGTTCTGCTGGTGCTGGCCGTACCCCTGATTCTCGGCATGCTGACCGGTGGCCGCTTCCCGCGGCTCGCCGTTCGCAGCGAAAAGCCGCTGCGGTACCTGTCACTGCTGATTTTCCTGGGCTTTGTAGCCATTGCCTTCATGAACAATGTGGATCTGTTCCTGGATAAGTTTCATACCTTCTTCTGGCTGGTGGTGGGCCATAATCTGCTGGCCCTTGCCCTCGGGTATGGCATGGCCAGGGCCATGAAGCTGGCGGTGCCAGATCAACGGGCGGTGACCATGGAGGTGGGCATCCAGAACTCCGGGTTGGGTCTGGTCATACTGTTCACCTTCTTTCCCGAAGCCGGCGGCATGATGCTGATCACCGCCTTCTGGGGCGTCTGGCACCTGGTGTCCGGGCTCACCCTGTCGCAGATCTGGGCCCGACGACCTGTTCCAGTGACACCTTCACCTGACTCCGGAAACTGATCCCATGACCGCAGAAAAGCGCATCCTGATCACCGGCGCCGCCGGCTACATCGGCCACCAGCTGGGCAACCGGCTGGCCAGGGATTACTTCGTGATCGGCACCGACATCAACCACCGGGAGGGCCTGGATTTTCCACTGGAAATACTGGACGTGCGGGCCAACAGCCTGGTCATCACCCTGGCGGAATACCGCATCACTCATGTAATCCATCTGGCGTCGATTCTTCAGGCCTCGGCCGACCGCCAGCGGGACTTTGACATCGATGTGAACGGCACCCGCAATGTGCTGGAAGCCTGCGTCGCTGCAAAAGTAAAGCATCTGACCGTCACCAGCTCCGGTGCCGCCTATGGCTACCACCCGGACAACCCCGAGTGGATTGACGAAGACGACCCGTTACGGGGCAACCCGGAGTTCGCCTATTCCGACCACAAACGCCAGATCGAGGAGCTGCTGGCCAGTTACCGGCAGCAACACCCGGAGTTGCAGCAACTGATTTTTCGCCCGGGTACGGTGCTGGGCGCCGAAACCCGCAACCAGATCACCAGTCTGTTTTTCGCACCGCGATTGCTGGCCATCCGGGGCAGCGATTCACCCTTCGTGTTTATCTGGGATCAGGACGTGATCGGGGCCATGGAGCAGGGTATCCGTGACGATCGCACCGGACGTTACAACATGGCCGGCGACGGTGCCCTCACCATTGGCGAGATTGCCAGGCGTCTCGACAAGCCCCTGCTGACCTTGCCCGCTGCGGTGGTCAAGGGTGGGCTTCAGGTGGCCAAATGGCTGGGTAAACCGGTCAGTCCGGAGCAGGTGAATTTCCTGCGCTACCGGCCGGTACTGAGCAACCGCCGCCTGAAGGAGGAGTTCGGTTATTCGTTGCAGAAAACCTCCGCGGAAACCTTCGACTACTTCATCAGCCTGGCGCGGCAGCGGGGCGATCTGTGACTGTTACCCTGATCACCGGGGCGGCCAGTGGCCTCGGCTGGGCCATGGCGCAACACTGGTACCGCGCCGGTCACCACCTGATTCTGGCGGACATTGATGCCGAAGCCCTGATTGGTCGGGAAGCCACACTGAACGACCCGGCCCGGGTCCACATCGTCACCGTGGACGTCACCCACCGCTCTGACCTGGAACGCCTGATCCGCGAGACCACGCAGATATACGGCCAGCTGGATCTGTTGGTGAACAACGCCGGCATTACCCATCGCTCCCCCGCCCACCGAACCGACCCGGCGGTCTTTCGCAAGATAATGGCGGTTGACTGGCAGGGGCCGGTGGAGCTCACCCAGCTGGCTCTGCCGCTGCTGGAAGCCAGTGGTGGCAGTATCGTCACCATCGGCTCCATGGCGGGCTGGATGCCGGTGCCCGGACGGGCGGGCTATTGTGCCGCCAAGGCTGCCTTGAGCCAGTTCTTCGAAGTGCTGCGGCTGGAACTGGAGCCCCGGGGCATTCATATCCTGATGGTCTACCCCAGCTTTCTGGAAACCCCCATTGAACGCAATGCCCTGGGCGCCGATGGCGAAAAGGCGAATCACGCCCGCTCCACTATCGGTACCATGACCAGCGCTGAGGACATGGCCCGCATGATCGATCGGGCGCTCACCCGAAAGCGGCGCTGGCTGCTGCCGGAGCCGGTGTCACGATTCGGCAGCCTGCTGTGGCGACTGGCGCCCGGGCTGTATCTGAACGCCGTACGCAGGAAGTTCGCCGGAGAGCTGGCATGACCGATCCTTGGCTGTGGCTGGGCCTGTTCATCCTGCTGGCCTACACCATCGAGGCCATTACCGGCTTCGGCTCTATCGTGATCGCACTCTCCCTCGGCGCCATGCTGCTGCCCATCCCGGAGCTGCTACCGGTGCTGGTACCCCTGAACGTGCTGATGAGCGGTTATCTGACCTGCAAGCACCGCCAGCATATTAACTGGCATCTGCTGACCAGCCTGATCCTGCCGCTGATGCTGGCCGGCACTTTGACCGGATATCTGCTGATCCCCTGGCTCGGTGCCGCATTTCTCAAGGTGCTGTTCGGGCTGCTGGTGATCTGGTTTGCTGGCAGGGAACTCTGGCGTATGGCCGGTGGCAAGGTGGCCGCACCCCACGGCCAGCTGACCAGCCGGGCGCTTACCTTCAGCGCCGGTATCACCCACGGCCTGTTTGCCTCCGGCGGTCCCTTGCTGGTGTACGCCCTCGCTGGCATCCGCATGGACAAGGCGAGAACCCGGGCCACCCTGCTGAGTGTCTGGTTTACCCTCAACCTGACCCTGAGCCTGCTCTATCTCTACGACGGCAGCCTTGTCGGCAGTCTGCACCGGCTGGTGTGGTACCTGCCGCTATTGGTGGCCGGCGTCATGGCCGGGGAATTCCTGCACCATCGTCTCAACGAAGACCGTTTCCGGCAGGCAGTCTACCTGGTACTGCTGATCACCGGATGCCTTTTGGTGGTGCGCAGTCTCTGACCACGGGGCGTCGGTGAACGCTGCATGCATCAGCGTCCTGACTTTTTGGTGCCCTGTTTCGCTTCCGCCTGCAACGGGTCTTCCGGCCAGGGGTGCTTGGGGTAGCGGCCCCGCATTTCCTTGCGGACTTCCGGGTAGACGTTCAGCCAGAAATTCCCCAGATCTGCAGTTACCGCCAGTGGCCGCTGCGCCGGTGACAGCAGATGAATCACCACAGGTACCCGGCCGCCGGCCACCTTCGGAGTATCGGTCCAGCCAAACAGGGCCTGCAGCTTTGCGGCCAGGACCGGACCATTTTCGGCGGAATAGTCCAGTGTGACGGCCTGACCGGTGGGGATGACCAGGCGTACCGGGGCCAGTTCGTTTAACGCAGTTTGTTGGGAATAACTCAGCAAGGCGTTCAGCGGCGGCAGCAAATCCAGTTTCATCACTTCGGACCAACGCTTGCAGCCGGTCAGAAAGGGTTCCAGCCATTCGTCAAGATGGTCCATCAGCCAGTCATCGGTCAGCTCAGGCCAGTCCCCGGGAAACGCCGCAGCCAGACAGCGGACGCGGGCCCGCCACTGCAGCGTGGCGTTGGTCCAGGGCAGTGCTGCCAGGCCCTTGTCGCGCAGCGCATTCAGCAAACCCCGGGTGATCAGCTCCGGTGCCACCTGTGACAGGGCCTTTTCCTCCAGCACCAGTTCACCGAGACGCCGAACCCGCCTGGCAACCACCATACCCCGGCGGTCATCCCACTCGGCCTCGTCACGGGTTTCGATGAGATGCCGCAGGTCCTCCCCGAAATCGGCCGGAGCTACCGCTGCGGCCAGCCAGATCGTCGCTTCACGGGCCTTGCCGTCCAGCTCAGCGGCCACCAGCCAGTCCTGCCGGGCCAGGGAGTCATCCTCCCGCAGTACGGCACCACGGCCATTGCTGAGCTGATAACGAGGGGCGTCCCCCGAGCGTCTCCGGGCAATGCGGTCCGGGTAAGCAAGGGCTAACAGACGCCCCACTTCTTCAGCCGAAGCTGCTTGCTGGCCGGTAACCGGACCCGGAGGCCGCAACCGCGACAGGCTCCGTTTGATAGCCTGAAGCCGTGCCGGATCCACCCCCGGTGGCGCTTTATTGGCATCAAGCACCAACACCCGCTGATGCAGATCGGCGCCGGCACCGGGTCCCAGCAGATCCCGCTCCTCCAGCAAGGCCGCCAGCCGCGCCGCCAGTTCCGGCAACCCCAGCTCCCGGCCCCGCAACACCATATGGGCCAGCCGGGGATGAATGCCCAGCTCACGAACTGCTTTGCCGTGATCGGTAATGGCCCCGTCCGCATCCAGAACCTCTAGCCGGTGCAGCAGGTTCCGGGCCTGCTGCCAGTGAGCCGGCGGCGGCGGGTCTATCCAGGCCAACTGATCGGCGCTGCGGGCACCCCACTGGGCCAGCTCCAGTACCAGAGGAGCCAGATCGGCCTCGCGGATCTCCGGCGGCGTGTAATCCGCCAGACCAAACTGCTCGGATTCCGCCCATAACCGATAACACACCCCCGGTTCCGTTCGGCCGGCCCGGCCCTTGCGCTGCTCCGCCGAAGCTTTCGACAGACGACTGGTGACCAGTCGCTGTCGACCACCACCCGAATGCCCTCAATAGTCAGACTGGTTTCAGCAATGGCGGTGGCCAGCACAATCTTGCGCTCGCCGGAAGCCGCGGGACTGATAGCCTGATCCTGCTGCTGCGAGGAAAGATTGCCAAAAAGCGCTGCCACCCGAACATGATCCGGTAACTGACCACTCAACTGCTGCTGGACCCGACGGATCTCCCCGGCCCCGGGCAAAAACACCAGCAGCGAACCGGTCTGCTCTGACAAGGCTTCCTGAATGACGGCCACCACCTGATCCGGCAACCGTTGCTGGCGGGCCGGCGGCCGGTAGAACACCTCCACCGGGTAAGCCCGCCCCTCACTGCTGATCACCGGCACATCACCCAGAACACGGGCAATGGGACCGGTGTCCAGGGTGGCAGACATCACCAGCACCCGCAGGTCCTCCCTTAGCGCCTGCTGACTCTCCCGCACCAGCGCCAGCCCCAGATCCGCCTGCAGGGAGCGTTCATGAAACTCATCGAACACCACCACCGCATAGTCTTCCAGCATCGGATCCTGCTGAATCATCCGGGTCAGAATGCCCTCGGTGACCACCTCGATTATCGTAGCAGGAGAGACCCGGGTGTCGAGCCGGGTCCGGTAACCCACGGTCTGACCGGCGGACTCACCCAACTGCCCGGCCATATAGCGGGCAGCCGAACGGGCCGCCAGCCGGCGAGGCTCCAACATCAGGATTTTCCGATTCTGACGCCAGCAAGCGTCCAGCAAGGCAAGGGGCACACGGGTAGTCTTACCAGCACCAGGAGGCGCCTGCAGCAAAGCGGTTATGTGAGTCTCAAGAACCGCCATCAGTTGAGGCAGAACAGCATCAATGGGCAGCATGAAGAAAACACCAAAAGTCTGAAGAGTCGGGGGTGGGGTTTCCTTTTGTCGCCAGAAAAAGGTGTCTGAGCGCAGCGAGTTCTTTTTCAAGAAAAAAGGAAACCCCACTCCCGGCTCAGCCTCTGTTTGAAGAACAGCCTACCGTCAATGCCTCAGGTGGTAGATCGGCGATGCCAGTCAACAGGCCGAGGCACAAACACCGCAAACACCAATCCCCAGGCCAACGCCACCGCACCCATGGTAAAGGCCCCAACAAGGGTACCCCCCGCATCCAGCCACTGTCGGGTCAGCCAGGGCCCGGCCATCTGGGTAAAGGCATAGAGCGCCACCATTGCCGCCGACAGACGGGGCCCCTGGTGCGGGTGCAGGGCACGACCCAGACGCTGGGTAAGCAACACCGTACCGGCAAAGGTCCCACCCACCAGAATCGCGCACAACACAATCCCCATGGGGCTTGGCCAGATCACCACCGCCAGCGCACCGGTAAACTGAATAAAGAAATTCAAACCAAGGGCACGACCATCCCCCAGCCGCGCCCCCAGTGCGTTCCAGATGATTGGTGCCGGAATCGCCGCCAGCGCCACCAATACCCAGGAGCCGTCAACCATCCAGTGCCCTGGCGGTAACTGGGTCTTCGCCAACAGCGGCAGGAAGGTCATGGGCAGGATATAGCCCAGCCCGGCACCGGCGTAAGAGAGAAACAGCGGAATGCTGGCACGGTCCAGCAACTTGCCCTTTTCCATCACCGAGCCATCGTCCCGCCGCGGCGCCGGAGGCAGATCCAGGGTAATCAGCCGATGCGTCGCCCACCAGGCCAGAGGAATCGAAAACAGCGCAGCCGGCCACCAGCGCTCAGCACCGGACAGGAAGCCAGCGGGAATCGTTACCAGGCCAGCGGAAAACAGCAGCCCCACACCGACGCCAACATACACCAGCCCACTCAGGGACGAGCGATTGCGCAGTATCAGCCATTCCAGAATCAGCGCTGGCACCTGAACAAAGACCGCGCCGTTGGCAATGCCATTGGCCAGCCGCAAGGCCGAAAGGGGCTCGACAGCACTGATCTGGGTCTGTAACAAGGTGGTGACCACATGAATGGCCATGGCGATGGGAAGAATCCGACGGATCTGATGAACCCGGTACCAGCGTATGGCCAGCAAGGCGCCGATCAGATAGCCCAGATAATTCCAGGTCGCAACAGACGCCCCCTGACTGGCGGTCAGTTGGCCATCGGCGACCAGATACGGCAGCAGAGGGGTATAGATAAACCGGCCAAGACCGTGAACCACCAGCAACAGAATGGCGCCTGCAAGAAGCACGCTGAACAGTTCACGGGGCTCGGACCGGGGTGCCAGAGACAGCGGCACGGCAAACGTCTCCGATTATTTCACATCCACCTTGGCGGGCGTGATGAACTCGATACGGGGGGGCGCAGCCAGGCAGCCGGCAGCGACCTTGCCGAAAGCGCGCATATGGTCGCTCTTGCGATGGGGTTCAAGGCAATCCTCGGAGTCCCACTTTTCGAAAAACACCAGCCGGTTGGGATCAGAGAGACTGGTGTGCAGTTCGTATTCGTGACAACCGGGCTCCTGCAGAGTCGCGGCGATACAGTCTTTTGCCGCTTCCAGGAGCGTATCCCGGGCTTCGGGCTTAACCATCAGTACTGCGCGGATGTACAACATTGTTCTTATCCTCAGTGTTGGAGACAGTGGCCCACCAGCAGAAGTGTTTCACCGGTGGTAAGGGATTATCAGTTATCAGACTCAGTTGGCTCTCGGGTGATTGGCCTTCGCCCACTGGTATATCTCCCGGAAGGCCTTTATCAGCTTTTCCGGTTCGTGAGGCGGCTGGATCAACGCTACCAGTTCACCTTCGGGATTCAGTAGCGCCAGATGACCGCTGTGGTCCACCAGAACATTGCCATCACCATCATCCCGATGGACAAATACGGCGCTTATGCTGCGCGCTACCTCGCGAAGATCGTCAATATCGCCGGTCACCGCGTGGAAATTCTCACCAAAGAAATCCAGGTAGTCATCGAGCCTTTCCGGGGTGTCCCGTTCCGGATCCGCCGACACAAAGAAGAATTCCGGTGATGGCAGGTCCGATGGAAATTCACGGCTGGTACGACGCAAGGTGGCCATGGTCGCGGGGCAGATATCCGGACAGTAGGTGTAACCGACGAAGGCAAAGGTCCAGCGCCCGAGCAGATCGTCCCGGGACGCCGGTTCGCCTTTCTCGTTGGTGAGACGATAATCTGCCAGCGGACGTGCCTCGCTGTATACGTAGGTATTGAGTTCACTCAGGTCTGGTGCCGGCACCGCTTCAGCAGTCGGATCGGAGAGCATCTGGCGCCCGACCACTATCCCGAACACCATGGCTACCACCAGTAGCAGAATGATCAGGGTTCGGCGTATCGAGCGGTCCATATAATCTCCGGTCAGGTCTGGCAGTGTCAGAAATAGACGAAGTGATCGACCAACAACAACACAAACAGTGCCATCAGGTAAGTAATGGAATACTTGAAAGTTGCCAGTGCCACTCGGCGGTCATCGCCACGCAACAGGCGCACGGCGTATTGCAGGAAGCGTAAACCAAGAACCATGGCACCCACCAGATAAATCATGCCAGACATACCTGTGGCAAATGGTAGCAGGGTGACGGCCAGCAGCATCAGGGTGTACAGCAGAATGTGCAGTTCGGTATAACGGTTGCCGTGGGTGACTGGCAGCATCGGGATACCGGCCTTGGCGTACTCTTCCTTGCGGTGGATCGCCAACGCCCAGAAGTGAGGCGGTGTCCAGGCAAAGATAATCAGTACCAGCAACAGGGCGTGGCCATCTACCTGGCCGGTGACTGCGGTCCATCCCAGCAACGGCGGCATGGCACCGGCAATACCGCCAATGACGATATTCTGCGGAGTAGCCCGCTTCAGGAACAGGGTATAGACACCGGCATAGCCCACCAGCGAGGCGAAGGTCAGCCAGGCGGTCAGGGCATTCACCTGCCAGAACAGCACCAGCATACCGGTCAGGCCCAGAATGGTGGCGAACAGCAGGGCGTCCACAGAAGTAACCCGCCCGGTGGCTACCGGGCGCTTACGGGTGCGTGCCATCACGGTGTCGATCTTGTGGTCCACCACATGATTCACCACGGCCGCCGCACCGGCCAGCAAGGCAATACCCAGATTGCCATAAACCACGACTTCCCACCCTGGCAACCCGGGGGTAGCGAGCAACATGCCGATGACAGAGGTGAGAATCATCAGGGCAACTACACGGGGCTTGGTCAGCTCCAGAAAATCGCCCCAGGATACAGTCTTGTCTACCGATGGTTCGGTAACCAGAGGCTTGGAAATCTGCTCGCTCATAAAGCGACCTCACGATTTGTTTTTATAGTGGGAACAGCCGTTGCGGTAACGGCTGAAAATCCATGAATCCGCCACATCATGTGAACTACGGTCAATAACAGACCGGCCCCCATGGCGTTGTGGGCGATGGCGACGTACAAAGGTATGTGGAAGGCAACGTTTATCAGGCCCAACGCAATCTGAACGGCCAGTGCTGCCGACGTCAGAAGCACCATTCCCTGCAGTGGTGTTCGCTTTGTGTGACGCCAGAATGCCGCAAGCAACAGGGTAAAGTAAACCAGAACCGCGATAGCACCAATACGATGGGTCATGTGAATGGCTACCCGGCCGTCTGCAGTAAGCTGACCGCCGAGGTAATTGGGGCCAACAGACTGAAAAATGTCAAAGCCATGCACGAAGTCCATGTCCGCGGGCCACCATTCGCCCTGACAGGCCGGAAGATCAGGACAGGCAACAGCGGCGTAGTTTGACGCGGTCCAGGCACCCAGGGCGATCTGAAATATCACCAGCAGCAAACCAACCACCAGGAACGGCCGCAATTTCGCAAGCGCGGCCTCGCGCATTTCGTCAAAGCGTAATCGCAGGGCCCGTAAACGAAGGGTCAGCAAGGTCAGCAGGGTGATTGTGGTAAAACCGCCCAGCAGATGCAGGGCGACAACCTGGGGCCACAGTTTCAGGGTAACCGTCCACATCCCGAATGCTGCCTGCAAGACCACAAAGGCCGCAATAAACATCGGGAGTTTCACAGGAATACCCTCGCGCCGGTGGCGAATTGCGTAGGCTGCGATACCGAACACCACCAGTCCGAGGGTACCTGCCGCATAACGATGAATCATTTCCGGCCAGCCCTTTTCCACCTCAACCGGTGTCTCCGGGAAGCGTTCATTGGCAAGCGCAATACTGGTTTCGCTCTGGGGCACCGCCAGAAAACCGTAACATCCAGGCCAATCCGGGCAGCCCAGGCCCGCATCCACCAGGCGCGTCCAGGCACCCAGCATGATGACCACCACAGTAAGCAACGTTGCCAACAGCGACCACTTGGCCATGGTTCTGTGGGCACTGGATTCGACTCGTTTTTGTTGTTCCACTATCACTTCCTCAACAAAAAAGCTGCTAACCGATCTGTGACAGCCTTAGAAGATGTTTCAGATCGCCCAGTATTTGTTTGCCGGTGTGTTCTTTACCGTAATGCATCATCACATTGCCGAACGGGTCCACCAGCAGGATTCTGGGCTCCTTCCGGGGATCGACGCCCTCAGGCCAGACTGTGCGTGCATTATCTTTCTGGCTCAGGCGCTCCATCGCGGTGTACTCCGCAGGCCATCTTTGCTCCAGACTCTCCGGAACTGCTTCAAGCCAGGCTGCACGAGACATGCGGCTGGCGTTCTTGCCAAGGGCAATATTGACCTGACGAGCGAGGTAAAGCAGTTGCTCGCAGTCGCTGTCACAGGTTCCGGCGCTGACCAGCAGCATCCAGCGGGCGTCCTCATGTTCCGGACCAAAACGCTCTTCCAGCGGCCGGTTATTGGCGCCCAGCAGATTGAACCCGGTGACCGATACCGGTGGGTTAATCAACACTCCGTTATTGCTGTGGTCGTTCGGATTCAGCCAGCCGGTGTAATACATGACGGTAGCAAAAATCATTGGCCCGAAACCCACAGCAAACAACAGCAGGGCCATGCGACGACCCCGACGGGTCTGTTCGGGAGTCGGCTCGATTTCGGGGGTGTCTGTGGCACTACGGGTCATTTACGACTCCTGCTTTCGATAGCTCGCTATTATGGTCAGAACGATCAGCACCGTCGCCAGTGAAAACCACTGCAGGGCGTAACCATAGTGAGTCTGGGCGCCCATCATATCCGGTTCCCAGTCTGCCCGAAAGGCGCCGGGCTGGCCTGCGTCTTCCAGTTTCAGTATGTATGCCGCGAGCCCGGGTTCCTGAATTCTGGCCCGTTCCGCGGGTAAGCTCTGCACCCGTCGTGGCCATCCAGATTGGCCGTCGCCGTCCAGATCAGACAGCACCGGAGGCACCGGATACTCGCTCACTCTTGCCGTCAACAGCACCGGACTATCGGGCGTCGGAAAAACCGGCAGTTCAGCTCTCTGGCGAGTGCCGGCAATCCAGCCCCGGTTTACCAGTACCGGCGACCCTGAATCGGGATAGAACAGGGTCAGCACTTCGTATCCGGGCACACCGTCCCGCGTGCGGTTGTCGAGCAACCAGCTGTAATCACTGTACAAACCACTCACAACGACTGGCTGACCCGGCTCCAGGCCCGAGCTCTCCAGATCATCCCAACTCCGGGATTCAGCGGCCTGCTGCCATTGTTCCAGCAGCTGCTGTTTCTCGCCACCCCGTTCCAGCTGCCAGAATCCAAGCCCCAGCACCAGCGGCAGGAAAAAGCCCGAGAACAACATCAGCCGCCAGTCGAACACCCAATGACGGCGATTGCGGGGTTCAGTCCCGGTCATGCTCTGTTATAGTCACGGCTTGTCCGCCACGTAACCGGAGCCGGAGTCATGTTGCTGAAAATTCTCATAGTAGTTCTTCTGCTGGCCGTATTGATCAGCCTGTTCAGCGGTCTCGTCTTTCTGATCAAGGACGGCGGTGACAAGCGTCGGGTAATGAACTCACTTGCGGTGCGGGTCGGGCTGAGCATAGCGCTTCTTGCAGTCTTGCTGTTGGCGCTGTGGCAGGGAGGGATAGATCTGAATCCTACCCCCTACGGTCCCTGACCACAGCCTGTTGCCAATATTTCCCGTCAGATTACGTACACGAATACAAACAGACCCAGCCAGACCACGTCGACAAAGTGCCAGTACCAGCAGGTCGCCTCGAAGCCGAAGTGGTTGTCGCCGGTGAAGTGTCCCTTCCGGATCCGCAGCAGCATGATGACCAGCATCAGGGTACCCAGTATAACGTGGGCACCGTGGAAGCCGGTCAGCATGAAGAAGGTGCTGCCGTAGATACCGGACTGCAGGGTCAGGTCCAGGTCCCGGTAGGCGTGAACGTATTCATAACCCTGAACGCAAACGAACACCAGTGCCAGGGCAATGGTTACCGCCAGCCAGAGTTGAACCTTCGGACGATTGTCTTCTTTCATGGCGTGGTGAGCCAGCGTCGCAGTGAACGACGAGGTTACCAGCAGGATGGTATTGAGCAGCGGCAGGGTCCAGGGATTGATAATTTCCTTGGGCGCCGGGTACAAACTGGGATCAGGTGTATTCAACAGAGGCCAGGTGGCCTGAAAGCCTTCCCAGAGCATGTTACTGGAACCCCGGTCACCTTCGCCACCAAGCCAGGGAATGGCGAACGTGCGGGCGTAGAACAGAGCGCCGAAAAAGGCCGCAAAGAACATCACTTCTGAAAAAATGAACCAGCTCATACCCCAACGGAACGAACGGTCCATCTGGGCGCTGTAGAGGCCTTCACGACTCTCACGAATGACTGCGCCGAACCACCCGAAGAGCATGTAAGCCATGATCAGGCCACCCACCATGAACATGAACCAGGCGCCCGTAGTGGACTCACCCTGGGACCCGTTCACCATGATCGAGGCAACCCCGTACAGGGTTGTGAAGAGACCTACTGTAGCCACAATTGGCCACTTGCTCTGCTCGGGTACGTAATATGTTTGCTGTGCCGCCATGTCAATCTCCGATGGCTTATCCGTTATCGTTTGTTTTTGTCACTTTTTCGGCAGTGGACACGCTGATCTTCTGATCGTAAAGGGTGTAGGAAAGCGTCAGAGTGCTGACGTGTTCAGGAAGATCCCTGTCCACGATAAACACCACCGGCATTTCCACCCGCTCACCTGCCTCCAGCTTTTGCTGGGTAAAACAGAAACATTCGGTTTTGTGGAAGTACTGAGTACCGATAGACGGCGACAGGCTGGGCACAGCCTGCCCCACCATGGCCTGATCGGTCGGATTTTCTGCGATGTAGTTCATCACGATGGATTCACCCGGATGTACCTCAAGACTGCGTACTTCCGGGTGAAACTTCCAGGGCATATCCTTGCCGTTCTGGGCAACGAACTGGATGGTCACCAGTCGGTTCTCATCCCGCTCCAGCGGTACCGTGGACTCATAACGAGCGCCGGTCTTGCCGTTGATACCCGTGATTTCGCAGAACACCTCGTACAGCGGCACCATGGCAAAGCCGAAGCCAAACATCCCGATGACACCCGCAAGGCACCATCCAACAACTCCGGCGTTCGATCGTTTCGACTGTGTCATGGCGCTCTACCTCCGCGTAATCCGATTATTTGATTTCTGGCGGTGTGGCAAAGGTATGGTAAGGCGCCGGTGAGGGCACATCCCATTCCAGACCTTCAGCACCGTCCCAGGGCTTGGCAGCCGCTTTTTCGCCGGAACCCCTGGCGCACTTGACCACGATCAACAGGAACAGCAGCTGGGTAGCGCCGAACATGAAGGCACCGATACTGGAGATCATGTTGAAGTCCGCAAACTGCAGTGCGTAATCCGGAATCCGTCGTGGCATACCGGCCAGACCGAGGAAATGCATCGGGAAGAATGCCAGGTTCATACCGACAAACGACAGCCAGAAATGGGTCTTGGCCAGGGTCTCGTCGTACATATAGCCGGTCCACTTGGGCAACCAGTAGTAGGCCGCGGCGAAGATACCAAAGATGGCACCCGGTACCAGCACATAGTGGAAGTGCGCAACCACAAAGTAGGTGTCATGGTACTGGAAGTCCGCCGGAGCGATGGCCAGCATCAGGCCGGAGAAGCCGCCGATGGTGAACAGAATGACGAAGGCGATCGAGAACAGCATCGGTGCCTCGAACGTCATGGAACCCCGGAACATGGTAGCCACCCAGTTGAACACCTTGACCCCGGTGGGTATGGCAATCAGCATGGTGGCGTACATGAAGAACAGCTGGCCGGCGACGGGAATGCCCACAGTAAACATGTGGTGAGCCCAGACCACAAAGGACAACAGCGCAATGGCGCCGACTGCATACACCATTGAGGCATAACCGAACAACTGCTTGCGGGCAAACGCGGGAATGATGTGTGAAACCACACCAAACGCCGGCAGAATCATGATGTATACCTCGGGGTGACCGAAGAACCAGAACACGTGCTGGAACAGCACAGGATCACCACCGCCGGCCGCATCGAAGAAGCTGGTGCCGAAGTGGATATCCATCAGCATCATGGTGACCACGCCCGCCAGCACCGGCATAACCGCAATCAGCAGGAAAGCGGTGATCAGCCAGGTCCAGACAAACATCGGCATTTTCATCAGGGTCATGCCCGGTGCCCGCATGTTCAGAATCGTAGCGATCACGTTGATGGCACCCATGATGGATGACACACCCATGATGTGGACGGCAAAGATAAAGAAGGTGGTGCTTGGCGGCCCGTACGTCGTTGACAGGGGCGCATAGAAGGTCCAGCCGAAGTTGGGTGCACCGCCCTGCATGAACAGGGTTGAAACCAGCATCAGGAACGCCGCCGGCAGCAGCCAGAAGCTCCAGTTGTTCATCCGCGGCAGGGCCATATCGGGCGCACCTACCATCAACGGCAACATCCAGTTGGCGAGGCCAACGAAGGCCGGCATGACCGCACCGAACACCATGATGAGACCATGCATGGTGGTCATCTGATTGAAAAATTCCGGCTCGACGATCTGCAGCCCGGGCTGGAACAGCTCGGCCCGGATCACCATGGCCATGGTGCCCCCGAGCAGGAACATGGCGAAACTGAATATCAGGTACATGGACCCGATATCCTTATGGTTGGTGGTGAGAAGCCACCGCGAAATGCCCTTGGCGGGACCGTGGTGATGGTCCTGGGCGTGGGTATCAGCGACCGCACTCATGAAAAAACCCCCGTTTGCCTGCGTTTGTTTTGCTGGCGATGTTTGTTATCTGGCAAAGGTTCCACCGACAGCCCCTTGTGGAGCTGCCCATGGGACATCACTGGTTCTTGTAATCAAAAATCTGCTTGGGCGTGACCACGTCACCGGTGTTGTTACCCCAGGCATTTCGCTCGTAGGTAATAACCGCTGCCAGATCGGCCTCGTTCAGCTGGCCACCAAAGGCCTGCATGGCAGTACCCCGTGAACCGTTGACCACAATGTCGATGTGACCTTCAATGTCCTCAAGCACCATCGGAGTTCCACGCAGGGACGGGAAGGTTGGCGGACTGCCTGAACCGTCCGGCATATGACAGGCTGCGCAGTAGGAGGCATAAACACCCTCGCCACGCTCCATCAGCTCGTCCAGCGTCCAGTCTTTCTCGGTGAGCTCACGCTCACGCTCGGCAAACGCCACCTGTTCAGCCACCCACTCATCGTACTCATCCTGGGGCAGAACTTTTACAACAATGGGCATGAAACCGTGATCCTTGCCGCACAATTCGGTGCACTGGCCACGATAAATGCCGGGCTCATCGACTCTGGTCCAGGTTTCGTTGATAAACCCGGGGATCGCGTCTTTCTTGACGCCAAACTCCGGAATCCACCAGGAGTGGATAACGTCATTGGCTGTCAGCAGCAAACGCACCTTCTTGCCGACCGGTATTACCATGGGGTTATCTACGTCGAGCAGATAGTTCTCACTTTTATCTGCGCGGTTGTAGATCTCGTCCCGACTGGTCGACATGTTGGAGAAAAAGCCAAACCCGTCGTCAATGTACTCATACTGCCAGCGCCATTGATAACCGGTGACCTTGATGTCTACGTCTGCTTCCGAGGTGTCGTACATATCGACCAGTGTTGCCGTGGCCGGGATGGCCATGACCACCAGTATGACGAGAGGAACGATCGTCCAGAGAACCTCAACAGTGGTGTTCTCATGGAAATTGGCGGGCTTGAAACCTTTCGATTTACGATGGGCAAAAATCGACCAGAACATGATCCCGAATACGACCACGCCGATGGCGACGCATATCCACAGGATGGTCATGTGTAGGCTGAAAATTTCGTTACTGGTTTGGGTGACCCCCGGAACCATGTTCATTTGCCAGTTGGCGAACGCCGGACTGGCTAACAAGGTTCCTGCAATAAGGGCACCTGCCCGTTTAACGTGCACGTGCATACCGTGTCTCCACAGAGAGTTGTTCTTGTTCAAAACAGAAACAGGCCATTAATACCGTCTCCCCACGGCTGGCCTTGTATACGTACGGATCTGCGTGACACTCCCCCAGGGGGAAGCCTGTCTTCCTTTCCGGACGCCAGACTACGCTCGCACACGTAACCCGACAGGAGTTAGGGGAAGACTATTCACGGATAACCAGCACGCAGTATAGACAGTTCAGACCTCAAGTCCCAAAACCTTGCGTTCAATTCATGCAACTTATTGGGTATATGCTTATAGCCAAATAGAATATAATGTTCAGCAGGCGGGGTATTTATCTATTTCTGATGACTGAGCATTCCATCACAGGAGTGATTGGCAATCGCAGACGCACTCCCGAAAATCTCAACTACACTTGCAAACATGGGCGCTTCCTCGGCTTGGCGCCCCAGACCTGCAGTGAGACCGGCATTGTCAGACATGACCCCAGAGGCAGTATTGAATATCATCGACCTGGCCCGGCGACAGGAAGCCCGCTCCGGAGAGTTTCTCCGCCAGATGAGACTGAAGGCCGCTGCGCTGCCTGCCAGCGTCACTGTGCGGGGCTATCAGCCAGCCACCTGCCTGTTTCAGTTTGCCCTCGAATACATCGAAATGGCGCCAAGGCTGATCCAGTGTGTCACCGACTGCGCCCACAAATCCGGCAAAGCACAGCTGTTCGAGCCGTTTATCGAGGCTGCCACCCATTATTTCACCCAGCCGTCAGTGATACTGGCCCGCTACGACGGCCTTGATGGCCTGTTGGTGAAGGCCTATCTGTGCCACCGGCTGATGGAAGAAATGTACGAGAACAACTACTACACCCGCAGCAGCCAGGTAGTGGATGCCGAAGCTACCCGGGCCAACCTTCTGGCGCACCAGCTGATCGGGGAACCCTTTGCCAACGAGCTTGATGAGTCCATTGTGCTTACCATGCTGCACATTGCCGGGTCTCCGGATTATTACGAACTCAACCTTGACCCGTTCGTGGAAGAACTGCGCAAGGAGGCCCTTGCCTGGATGCACGATTATTGGAATAACCTGCTGACCCGGAACCATATTCGGTTTACCCTGCTCCCAGACCATTAATTTCAGGTTAATCGACTATGACACTATTACAGGCCCTGATCTGCAGTATTGCAGCGGCCCCGGTCGGTCTTCATGGAAAGGAACTGAGCATCCAGGTAACGGATGCCTCCGGCCAGCCCCTGGAAAACACCGTTATCGTGCTGGAAGCGGCGGGTGCCTCCTCCGTACAAGTCACTGAAGCTGCCCGGATGACGCAACAGAACCGTCAGTTTGATCCCCATGTGCTGGTGATCCGCACAGGTACCGGGGTAGAGTTTCCCAACCTTGATAATACCCAGCACCACGTTTATTCCTTCTCACCCGCCAGGACCTTTGAGCTGGAACTTTACGCCGGACAACCGGAAGCCCCGGTGGTGTTCGGAACCACCGGCGTGGTGGAGCTGGGCTGTAATATTCACGATCAGATGCAGGCCTTTGTGGTGATTACCGACTCTGCCTTCCAGGCCGTGTCCGACGCCGGGGGCCAGGCCCGTCTCACGATCCCGGACGACACCGGGTTCCCCCTGCAATTAAGGGTCTGGCACCCGCGTCTGGAAGACAACCGCGACCTGCAGACCGTGACTGTTGATTCGGCCAATGACGGCAGAGTTGCGTTTGCCCTGTCGGTAGCAGCGGTACCGGAGCCGTCTGGCTCCCTTGACCGACTGCAACAGCGATTCCGGGATCTTTAATGGTGGCTTTTGCCCGAATGGGTTTCCGCGGTCGCTTGCTGATGGCCATGATGTCGGTTGTGCTGATGACCGGGCTGGCTCTGCTGCTGGTGTTCATGATCTATCTGCTGCAGGACGAAAAGCAACGGGCCGCAGACAGCCTGGACGTGGCCGAACGGGTGACCGTGGAAATCATGGACCGGCGCAGTGAGGTGTTGATTGCCAGCCTGCAGGTTCTGGTGGACGATTTTGGCTTTCGCTCTGCCATTGCCTCAGGCGATGAGGCAACCATTGCCAGTGTACTGGAAAACCACTCCGGCCGGGCCGGTGCCGATGTGGCCATGATTCTTGAAGACAACGGCAGCCCGATCATCGCTCTGGGCCTGGACATGCCGTTGTCAGGTCAGCCATTTCCCGGGCTGCTGGCGATGGCCCGAAACCAGGGTATGGCGGCTCAGGTGACCAGTCTTCAGGATAACGCCTATCAGATGTTCATGGTTCCGATACGGGCGGCCGGTTTGCGGGCCTGGCTGGCCGCCGGGTTCGTGCTGGATCAGGCTTTTGCCAGCACTCTGAGCGAACTGACAGGAACCGAGGTGGTGTTCAAGCTGGTTGAACAGGGCACTGCAAGCGTGCTGACCACCAGTTCCAGAGACGACGACCTCACTTCAGTGGCCGACCAATTGGCTGACGCCAGTCCCGACGCCTCTTTGCTGGAGACCGAGCGCTATTTTGTGCGCTCGGTAAACCTCACCGACGCACCGGACAACCCGGTACGGGCGCTGCTGCTGATCAATCGCGATCAGGCCCTGGCCAGCTACTGGCAACGCGTCACCGGACTGCTGCTGATCGTTCTGCTGGCGCTGGCGCTGGCGGCTCTGGTCGTGCTGTTCACCGCCCGGGCACTGGGCCGGCCAGTGCTCGAACTGGCCAGGTTCGCAGCGGATATTGGCGAGGGCCGCCAGCCGCAGACGCCTTTGGTACCGCCCACCCGGGAGTTGACCACCCTGCACCTGTCGCTGGACACCATGCAGAAAAAAATTCGCGATCGGGAAGAACGTATCCGTTTTAATGCTATCCATGATGAACTGACCGGCCTTTATAACCGCAAGGCAGTCATGGACAGAGTGGCACCGGCCCTGGCGGAGCCCGGCTCTGTGTGGCTGATCGGCATCCGGCTGACCCGCTTCAAGGCGCTTAACGATACCCTGGGCATGCGTTTCGGCGATCAGGTGCTGAACCTGGTGGCAAACCGACTGCAGGCTACCCTGCCAGACCATGCCGAGGTCATCGCCCGCACCAGTGGCGCCGAATTCAGCCTGTTGATTCAGCCCCGGACCACCGACACGCCGGACCCGCTGTTGGCCAGTATCCGCGATCAGATGGAAGCTCAGGGCATCATCGACGATACCCCCATTCATCTTCAGGTAGCCGTGGGTGCGCTGGTGATCCCGGATCACGCCGGCACCATGGATGAGGTGCGGCGACGTTTTAATCTGGTGATGGATCAGGCCGAGCGCAATGACGATCATATAGCCACCTATCAACCCGGCGGCGATGAACTGCACCTCAGGGAGCTGACTCTGAGCCAGGACCTTCAGCATGCCCTGGCTGAAGGCGGGCTGGATATCTACTACCAGCCGAAAGTGCGGTTGGCTGACGGCCACTTTGTACAGGTGGAGGCACTGGCCCGCTGGCAGCATCCGACCCTCGGGTTTATTTCGCCGGACGAATTCATCCTGCTGGCCGAGCGCACCGGGCAGATCGGCAAGCTGACCCGCTTTATCCTGAACCGGATCGCCGTCGACCAGCGCCAGTGGCGCCTGCAGGGACTGGACCACGGCGTGGCCATTAACCTGTCCGCACTCGATCTGACCGATACCTCGCTGGCAGCGGAGGTGGAACAGGCGTTTCCGTCACTGGAAGGGGTTACCTTTGAAATCACCGAGAGCGCAGTGATGTCCGACCCCCGGGCCGCCATGCTGACCCTCGAAA
>NZ_CAXBDN010000042.1:0-20784 GCF_963974375.1 uncultured Marinobacter sp. | reverse complement strand
TCCGGGTGGCAGGCTTCACGTGGAATGGGTGGCAACCTTCAGCGGTTTACGCAGTCTGGCAATATCGAACTTGCCCGGGTTGATATCTATGGCAATGATGCGACCGGCCTTCGCCATGGTGGCGCCGATGATGGCTGCCAGACCAATGCCGCCAAGCCCGAAGATGGCAACGGTGGCGCCCTCTTCAACCTTGGCGGTGTTCAGCACAGCACCAATGCCGGTGGTGACACCGCATCCTAGCAGGCAGACCTTGTCCAGCGGGGCTTCCTTGGGGATTTTGGCAAGGGAGATTTCTGGCAGCACTGTGTATTCAGAGAAGGTCGAGGTGCCCATGTAATGATAGATGGGCTGGCCCTTGTAGGAGAACCGGGAGGTGCCATCGGGCATCAGACCCTTGCCCTGGGTCGCTCGCACTGCACCGCACAGATTGGTCTTGCCGGAGGTGCAGAACTTGCACTTGCCGCATTCGGCAGTGTACAGAGGGATAACGTGGTCGCCCACTTCGAGACTCGTTACGCCGGGGCCGACCGCTTCAACAATGCCGCCGCCTTCGTGGCCCAGAATGGCCGGGAACAGGCCTTCAGGATCTGCACCTGACAAGGTGTAGGCATCGGTGTGGCAGACGCCGGTGGCGACGATACGTACCAGAACTTCCCCTTCCCTGGGCGGTGCAACGTCCACTTCCACAATCTCAAGCGGCTTGTTCGCTTCAAACGCAACCGCAGCGCGGGACTTGATCACAGGGCCTCTCCTCAGAATCTTCAGTGTGTCATGACATTCATGCCACAGGATAAAGGAGAGGCGTCCGGGATGCTACGAAAGCTGCGGGCAGCGGTTGCCTCGCAGCCGCTTCATAGCTGGAAGCGGCTGGAGGTGGTCGTCAGTGAGTCGGCCTGATCCGACAGCCGGCGGGTGTGGTCTTCCAGCTGGGCACGAATGGTCCGGGTTTCGAGAGTGGACACGTGAATCTGCTCAACTTTCTGGGCGATTTCTTCCGTGGTGGCAGAAATACCCTCTACGGAGGACACCACCTGTTCCATATCTCCCGCGAGGCTGTCGATGGAACGGGTAATGCGGTCAATCACCGTGGCGGCTTCGCCGGCACTGTTTTCGCTCTCTGCGGCCTTTTCAAGGCCCTGCTGCATCAGTGCCGAGATCTCCCGGGTTTCCTTGTTCAGTGAGCTGACAATGTCGGCGATGCCACTGGTGGCCGAGACGGTCTTCTCCGCCAGCGAGCGGACCTCGTCTGCCACCACCGAGAATCCACGACCTGCTTCACCGGCGCGAGCTGCCTCGATAGCGGCGTTCAGGGCAAGCAGATTGGTCTGTTCAGCCAGTCCGTTGATCACATCAACGATGCTGTTAACCTTCTCACCGGTCTGGCTCAGGCGGGTTACCTGCTCATGGGTTTGCTGAATTTTCTGCGACAGTTCGTGCATGCTGTCGACGCTGCTCTTGATCACCCGGGACCCTGCCTTGGCGGAGTCGTTGGCCTCCTGGGCCGCCCGGTTCACGGTGCCGGTACGATTGGCGATTTCAGCAGCGGTGTGGGAGATTTCCTGAACTGCGGCGGCGGTCTGTTCGGTCTGGGCTTCCACCTGTTCGCTGTTGCGGCCCATGCGGCCCATCAGGTCCCGGAGCTCACTCTGCAAGGCATTCAGGTCCCGGTTGCCGTCGATAACCTGGCGGATGACGGAGGAGATATCATCCATCATCCGGTTCGAGGCCTTGCCCAGTTCGTTGAATTCATCCCTTGAATTTGTGCCGGTTTCCAACCGGCCGGACAGATCGCCCCCGGCGACCTTCGAAAGCAGCCGCACCACATCGTTCAGTCGCCCCACAAGCGCGCGGGAGGCCTGGCTCAAAGTCAGTACCAGAACCACGATCACCACAATGGAGGTTATGATAATCAGCCAGCTGGATGCCTGGCGGGCATTGTCCGCGTCGTCGGTGGTACGGGCGATCAGGCCTGTTTGCAGGCTTTGGTTCTGTTGTTCGATGGTTTCTTCAAGGGCCTGGCCAGCGCTGGCAAGACTGGTTTCAAGAGCCACAATGGATTGCACCAGCTCATAGGCTTTATTGAATTCGGTATCGAAATTCGACACCGCTTTGCCGATGTCATTGTCTTCCCAGCCCATGTTGCTGACCAGGTCCTGCATGCTGTTGATGGCTTCAAAGGCCAGTTCCGCGGCGGCAAGATCGTAGCTGGACACAAATTCCCCTTGCCCGGCAATAGCCTGATTCACATCGTCGTTGAGGATTGAAATGCCGATCTTGCGCAGGCCTTCATCAATGACGTAGGTCAGCCTGGCTTTCAGACCCTCGCTGGAGCTCAGGCCGAGTTCGCGGCTTTGCTGCAACCACTCTGTGCGCAGGTCTGTGTACTCCGATACCTGTTGCCGGATATTGCGGGCACTGGCCTCTACTTCGGAATCGCCAAGGCCAGCAGACAGCTGGGCCAGCCTGTCTGCACTGGTATCAAGGGTTTGCAGTTGTGCCTGATACTCCTCGACCTGGGATGGCCGCAGGTTTCCGCTCCGGCTTTCAACCTTGAGCCAGTCCACCAGCAGCGAAAGCGAGGTGCTTTCATAGGTAGTTGCGTCGCCCCTGGCTACATAAGAGCTGGTAACCTGATCGAGCCCGCGCAGCGCAGACAGGGTCAACAGAACCAGACCGATCAGCATGGCGCCGATCAGCAGCCAGAATTTGTGCTTCCAGGACATGGAGAGACTCAAAGTCACAACCCTCAAAATGAATTTTTTGTATGGACACTATAGATAAGTTAATCGGCTGGAAAACCAGAATCTTGAAACAATTTGTAGCCATCTTTAGGCGTTAACAGGCTAAAAGCTGCAGATCTGTGTTTGGCAGCGGCTACGGGCAGGGCCGTGCACCCTTGAGAGAGATAGTCTGTCGACCCTGGTGCTTCACGACGGGACACTGGCTCTGCGGTTGATCTGGGGCAGGTGCAGAATATCATTTAATGCTATTTTGAATGTGAAGGAAGTTTGGCGTGTTGTCCCAAAAGGTTAACGTAATTTTGTTGTGTAAGTTTCCTTAGGAGCTTTGATGATCAATCGCCAGTTCCTGGCCGGCTCAACGGCAAAGAATTTGCCTGCAGTGGCGCAATACCACCAGCTCATGCTCGACCTCTCGATGTCGTTCATCAACTTGCCCGTTGAGCGCGTGGAGCAGGCGACCCACCAGGCACTGGCCAGGATGGCTTTATTTTTTGAAGCCGACAGAGCCTACGTCTTCGAATACGATTTCAATCGCACTATCAGCTCCAATACCCACGAGTGGTGTGGGGAGGGTATTGAGCCGATGATCGATCATTTGCAGAATTTGCCTATAGGCCTGGAGCTCGTCGACTGGGTGGATGCCCACAGGGAAGGTAAACCCTTTATCGTCAGAGATGTCGACCAACTGGTGCCGGGCCGTTTGCGGGACATTCTGGAGCCGCAAGGAATCAAAAGCCTGCTGACCGCACCATTGATGGATGGCGATGCGTGCATAGGTTTTGTGGGTTTCGACTCGGTCCGCAAAGAGCGGCTCTTTGCTGAGGGCGAATACGATCTGCTTTCACTTTTCGCCAATCTGCTGGTCAGTATCGAGCAACGCAAACAGACGGTGGATGAGTTAAGCCATACCCGCGACGTTCTGGCGCTTGCCAATCAGCGATCTCTGAATATTCTCGACGGCACTCATGCGGCTGTATATGTCGCCGATATAGAAAGCCACGAGGTCCTGTTTGTAAATCGCTACAGCCGTGAGTTGATGGGCGATGTTGTCGGCAAAACCTGTTGGCAAGCCATTCAGGGTAACGAGAGCGGCCCCTGTGATTTTTGCACCAATCCTCAATTATTGAACACAGATGGTACCCCGGCAAAGCCGGTGACCTGGGAGCACTATAACCCGACACTCGATCGATGGTTCCATATCACTGACCAGGCCATTCCCTGGGAAGACGGGCATTATGTCCGTATGGAGATCGCGCTGGACATCACCGAACGCAAAGCCGCCGAGAGCGCTTTGAAACACCGGACTGATGAGCTGACCCGGGTAAATATGGAGCTTGGCCAGCTGGCAACGGTTTTTACCCATGCCCATGAGGGCATTTCCATAACTGACCCGGAAGGAACAATCATTCAGGTCAATGACGCGTTGTGCCGGATGAGCGGGTATCAGAGGGAGGAGTTGATTGGCAACAATCCGCGCCTGCTGAAGTCCGGTCGTCACGTGCCGGAGTTTTACAGCTACATGTGGAATATGCTGTTGCAGGATGGCCACTGGAGTGGCGAGGTCTGGAATCGAAATAAGTCCGGCGAACTCTACGCGGTCAGTCTGACCATCAGTCGGGTTCAGGATCAGCGCGGCAAGGTCTTGCATTATGTGGCTCTGGCAACGGACATAACTGAACAGATGCAGCATCAGGAGCAATTGGAGCGCATTGCCCACTACGACGCCATAACGGAATTGCCCAACAGGATACAGCTGGCCCGGGAGTTGAAGCAGGCTATGGCACAGGCCAGCCGGCACCAGTCCCGGATAGCCATCGCCTACCTGGATCTTGATGGCTTCAAAATGATTAACGACAAGTACGGACACGATGTCGGCGATCATTTACTGGCGAAAGTCGCCCGGAACATGAAAGGCTCTCTGCGTGCAGAGGATACGCTCGCACGACTTGGTGGCGACGAGTTCGTCGCTGTGTTTACCAGCGTGGACACCGACCAGGCCCTGAACGCAGCGTTGAAACGGTTGTTGCAGGCAGCGGCAATGCCGGTTGACGTGGAGGGATTTGCGCTTCATGTCTCTGCCAGTCTGGGGGTTACCCTCTATCCCCAGAGTGACCCACAGGATGCCGATCAGTTGTTGCGACAGGCTGATCAGGCCATGTATCAGGCGAAACTGTCTGGCAAGAATCGGTTCATGTTGTTCGACACACAGCATCATCAGGCCATCGTAGGCCAGCATGAGCGAATTTCGCTGATCGAGAAAGCGCTTCACAGTGGCGAATTCGTGTTGTACTACCAGCCCAAGGTCAACATGCGCACGGGCAGTGTTATCGGCGTTGAAGCCTTGGTACGTTGGCAACACAGGGAACGTGGCCTGTTGCCACCTGCCGAGTTTCTGCCGGTTATTCAGAACCATCCATTGTCCATTTCATTAGATGCCTGGGTGCTCGGTGAGGCTTTGGCACAGATCAATCAATGGAAACAGGATCATGGCTGTTCGCTGCCCATCAGCATTAACCTGAGTGCCATGACCTTGCAGCAAGGTAAGTTCGTTGAAATCCTGAAGCATCGCTTGTCGCAATGGCCGGAGTGCGCCGCCAGCCGGTTGGAAATCGAAATTCTGGAAAGCAGTGCCCTTGATGACATCGGCGCGGTGATAGAGATGATTCAGGTCTGCAGGGAGCTGGGCGTGCGCTTTGCCCTGGATGATTTTGGCGTTGGCTACTCTTCGCTGACCTACCTGAAACGATTGCCTGCCAACACCCTGAAGATTGACCAGAGCTTCGTGCGGGACATGTTGAGCGATCCGGATGATCTGGCGATTCTGAAGGGTATCCTGGGGCTGGCTCAGGTGTTTGAACGGGATGTCATTGCCGAGGGCGTGGAAACCATTGCCCATGGCGAATGCCTGCTCGATCTTGGCTGTGACTGTGCCCAGGGTTACGGCATCGCCCGACCGATGCCAGCAGAACAGGTAATCCCCTGGCTGGAAAGCTGGGTGACACCGGCATCCTGGCTGAATCGTGAGAAGTTTTAAGCTCTGTTCGCCTACTCGATGGATCGCCCAAACCAAAGAGCCAGGCATCGTTGGTATTAGGAACGTGCAAGCCATTGACAGGGGTCAAAGTCCGAGTAGGGTGGAGGTCCTAGACTGAAAGCAGTTCATTCACCCTTCCAGTCCCGGAGACTGTCTGTATGACCCTTGAAAAGCACGACCTGATTCACGAACTGCCCGAGTCCAAAGATGCCATTCACCTTCTGAAAACCAGCAACAATCATTTTGCGAAGCTGTTTGATGAGTATCATGACGCGGATCACGCAGTTCGCCGCATCGAAACAGGCGCGGAGAATACCTCCGATGAGCACCTCGAAAATCTCAAGAAGCAGCGCCTGAACCTGAAGGACCAGCTGGCCGGCATGATTCGCGAACATGAGATGTCTGCGGCAAACTAGTAGTAGCAGCGCCTGTTCATTCCGATTAATGAACAGGCGCAGATAAAAAAATCCCACCACACATCTACAGAAAACGCAGTACTGTGGACACTTTGCTCACACCTAAAAGGCTCTGTACACAGTGTCGCGACGCCCAACGGTAATCACCGTGACAACCACCTTTCCGTCATCGACTTCATAGACCAGGCGAAAGCCCTGTGATCTCAGTTTGATTTTGTAGAAGTCCAAAGACCCTTTCAGCTGGTGTTTGGGAATCCTCGGGTTCTCAAGGCGTCGTTCCAGAATATTCAGAAACTCCGCCTGGATTGTGGGGTTAAGCTTGTTCCACTCCTTGAGCGCTTTTTTCTTGAATGCCAGCTCGTAGCTCATTGATGGTCACCGGTATTGATTCGTCGTCCATGCGCTTGCGAGCCTCCAGGAGAAGCCGGTAATCCTCAAGTTGTTCCTGCATCTGTTCGAACGTCTCAACAGGCACCATGTAGGCTCTTGGCTTGTTGTGACTCAAGATCACAACCGGTTCGCCGTTGGCCTGGTTGAGCACCTCATTGGGATTGGCCTTCAACTCCGAAATGGTGGCCGCAAGCCTCGCAAATAGGCTTTTCATCTCTCTAACCTCGCAAGTGCCTTTATCGTTCGTCATCGCCCCTTCAGCATTGGCTGCCTCACTTGGCATCACCCGGGGCATTTCGTCATCATTGTGGCACAGGCGAATAGTATCCGAAAAAAAGGTCTTTAAAAAGGTCTGAAATTAGATCTTTTTTGTCCGGCGGGTATTAATGATCCTGGAAACGTAGATTACGTGGACGACAAGAAGATATTTAGATTTTAGCGCATAAAAAAAGCCCCTGAAATCAGGGGCTTTCTTCGTTTTGGTTGGTGGAGACGGCGGGAATTGAACCCGCGTCCGCCAGCACTATGCCTTGAGATCTACATGCTTGTGTCCTTCTATTGATTTAACCTCATGCGACCCGAAGGCCAGGGTGCAGGAGGCGAGTTCTTTATATCTTAGCCGTCAGCCAGTGAACTCTGGAAGACGGAGCATCCCGTAAGCGATGACGTCCTGAGATGTAGCTCCGGGCTACGGGCGACCCGGTCAGGACGACTAGCAGCTTACGCTGCTAGTGAGTAGTTATCGTCGTTTGCGACTATTGCGTTGCAGCTTTGGATTAACGAGATTCGCTGCCATCTCGACATGCACCCAAGGGTTCGCCACCAGCGTCGAAGCCATGTCGTCCCCTTACTCACAGTATATGGGGCTGGTGATCCGGACTTCAAGGCATTGTTGATTAATGTTTCACAGAAGCCTGTCTGCAGGCCTGATCAGCCGGAAGCGGCGCCGTCGCGCATGATGCGTTGTTTCTGGCGGTTCCAGTCCCGTTCTTTTTCGGTGGCGCGTTTATCGAACATCTTCTTGCCCTTCACCAGCGCGATTTCGCACTTGACCTTGTTGCCCTTCCAGTAAAGCGCCAGGGGTACGCAGGTATGACCCACCTGATCCACCTTGCCCATCAGACGTGCAATTTCCTTGGCATGCAGCAACAATTTGCGGGTCCGGGTCGGATCCGCGATCACGTGAGTGGAGGCCGCCGTCAAAGGAGTGATCTGTGCGTTGAACAGAAACGCCTCACCGCCCCGGAACATCACGTGGGCTTCGGTGATCTGGGCCTTGCCGGCACGCAGGGACTTCACTTCCCAGCCCAGTAGCTGAAGGCCAGCCTCCAGCTGTTCTTCGATGTGATACTCGTGGCGCGCCTTTTTGTTGAGGGCGATGGTGCCGGTCGAGTTGCCCGGTTTCTTTTTGCTCATGGGTATCTGCCGTCAGAAATTCAGAATCAGTCATGGGGACGGTCTGGTCCCGGGACAAGGGGCGGATTGTAGCGCAGGCTCACGAAACGGTCACGAAGTCCTCATGGAACTGTTTAATTCAGCTACAATACCCAGTCCATCTTGAGCGAGGTTAAGGATGCCTTCAGTACCTCACACGTCACTTGGACTCTGGACTGGTCGTAGTACCTTCTTCTGGGCGGCTACGGCGGCTACCGTGGGCCTCGGAAACCTCTGGCAGTTCCTGCTGGTGATCACGCTGCCACTGATGCTGGCCGAAACGGCACTTGGCCGGTACTCACGGCACAGCATGGTGCTGGCTGTGGCGGGCGAGGTTCGCAGCCACTACCTCTCACCGCGCTGGGTCTGGATCGGCCGCGCCAGCGTGCTCTCAGGTTTCCTGGTGCTTTCGATGACCCTGGTGGTTGGCGCGATCTGCCTGGCCTATGTGTTCTATGGGGCGTTGGGTCGGTTTGTGGATGCCGACGCGGTGACGCTCGCCGCAATGCTGCGGGATCTGGTCGAAAGTCCCCACGACTATCGTTATTTTATGGCGTGGCACGGGCTGATGATTGTGCTGGTGGGTGTTGTTGCCATGCGCCGGGGAGCCGCCGGACTCGAACGGGCGGTTCGGCTGGTCATCCCGCTGTTCATACTCATCCTGCTGGGGTTGCTTTGGTGGTTGTGGGGGCGCGAGACGGTCGCTGTCTCAACCGGAATGCTGTTGAGCTTTGACCGCGAGTCACTGACCTGGGAGGGGAGCCTGCAGGCACTGTCCCATGCGTTCTATACGCTGGGTCTGGGTCTCGGGGTCTGGGCTGTGATGGGGGCCATGATGGCCCCGGGAACCCCCTTTAAACGCTCGGTTCTGGCCGTGGCCCTGGTGGATACGCTGGTTGGCGTGCTGGCCGGCATACTGATCTACAGTCTGGTACTGGGGGCTACCGGTGATGCAGAGGCAAACGGTTTCGGGCTGGTGTTTGTGGCTCTGCCGCTGGGTTTGTCGGCGGAACCCTACGGGCCAATACTGGCAACGGTGATGTTCACGGCGATCACCCTGGTGGCCTGGACCTCCGCACTGGTGCTGGTGGAGGCGGTGACTGGCTGGCTGCGGGAATGGACCGGAGCACAGCGTCAGGGCGCGGTCATGCTGGTTCTTGTTGCCGCCTGGCTGGTTGGGCTTATTTCCCTGTTCTCGTTCAATATCTGGTCGGACCGGACCCTGGCAGGACTGACGGCGTTTCGCTGGATTGAACTGTTGACCAGTGGTGTCCTGATCCCTCTGGCATCTGCGTGTCTGGCGTTGTTTCTGGGATGGCTGATGCCCCGTCACCACCTGACCCGGTTGCTCGGAAACAGTCCCCAATGGTTATCAAGTCTCTGGCTTTGGGCGTTGCGGCTGGTTTTGCCGGTGGTGGTACTGGCCATTGGCAGTAACTATACCGTGACTTCTTTCAGAGTACTTTGCGACAGTGGCAATCTCACCTGGTGTGCGCCCACCACCACGGCTCCGGTGCACGAGTCACCGAGTACCCCGGGCGCTGCCATTGAGATTCCAGCCCCGGCGGATAACGGGGAGGAGGGTGCCGGCGAACGTTCCGGGGAGGCGAATGCAGAAGACAGTGCCGGCGAGGATGAGCAAAACTCCCCGGATCCATCGGGGGATGCCGCAATTTAGGTCTGAATCCAGTATTATTGGCCAGAAATTGATACAGACAGGGTTTGTTTGTCCGGAATGTCGGATGAAGGCCCACAGCACTGGAATTTAGATTGATGGCGCACCTGATAGACAAGTCCGCTTTGGTGATGCATTCCGCAGAGTGCATGTTCGCCCTGGTGAACGATATTTCCAGATATCCGGAATTTCTGCCCTGGTGTGCGGGCGCAGAAGTCCATGACGTTACTGTGTCAGAGCTTACCGCTTCACTGGAGGTGGCCAAGGGTGGCGTAAGGCACCGGTTGACTACCCGCAACGAGTTGATCGCACCTGAACGAATCGAAATGGTGTTGGTGGACGGCCCGTTCAGGAATCTGAAAGGGCGCTGGCACTTCCGGCCGCTGAGCGATTCCGCCTGCAGGGTTGCGCTGCAACTGGAGTTCGAATTTTCCGGGTCGCTGGCGCGTATGGCCTTCGGTACCCTGTTCAGTCAGGCTGCAAACACCATGGTGGAAGCGTTTTGTCGGCGGGCTGATGAGTTGTACGTTCCGCCCCGGGTCATTGTCCGGTGATTCGGGTTGAAGTCGCCTATGCGACACCGGAGCGCCAGGAGATCCTGTCCCTGCAGGTGCCGGAGGGCAGCAGTGTACAGGAGGCGGTAATCCGCTCCGGAATCGAGCGGATCTTTCCGGAGCTGGATACGGCTACCGCAGATATGGGGATATTCGGCAAAGTGGTGAAAGAGCCGGCAACCCACGTACTTCGTGAAGGAGACAGGGTCGAGATCTATCGCCCGCTGAAAATCGATCCCAAGCAGGCCCGGCTGAACCGGGCCAACAAGAAGTCAGGCTGATCGCGATGTTTCTCAGTAGGCCGGAGTTTCTTCAAGCAAACGGGTTTCAGTGTGACTGAACGTGCCGTTATCGTCGTAGTAGACAATTACCTGCTGTTCCACGATGTCACCGCCTCCACGCTGGAAGGTGTACACATAGTATTCCCTTGAATCATCGTTGGGGTGCAGCAGCAGCGGCGTGCCCAGAACAGAGTGTACCTGGGACCGGGTCATGCCTGCCTCGAGCGTTGCAAGCTCTTCTTCGGTAACAATGTTGCCTTGCTGAATGTTGAGTTTATAGACCCCGGGAAAAACGCACCCTGAAAGGAGTGCCACTAACAGGAAGGGAACAAGCTTTTGCATTGGAAGGCTTTGTCCTTGATGGCGGTTTGGAACCTTGAAATGGCCTGTACGGAAGACAGGGCGTGAAACGGTTTATGCGCTTCGATTAGGCGCTATAATACCGGAAGCATCGAATTCACCAAAGAGCGAAGAGCATTATGTCATCTGAAAACACCGAGCTGCGCAAGGTTGGTCTGAAAGTTACTCTGCCCAGGGTCAAGATTTTCAGTATTCTTGAGACGGCTGAGGAGCACCACCTGAGTGCAGAGGACGTCTATAAAAAGCTGCTCGATCAGGGAGACGATGTCGGCCTGGCAACAGTCTACCGGGTGCTGACCCAGTTTGAGGCGGCCGGCCTGGTATTGCGCCATAACTTTGAGGGTGGCCACGCGGTGTTCGAAATGGCCGGTGACGAACACCATGATCACATGGTGTGCACCCAGACCGGTGAGGTTGTCGAGTTTTGCGACCCGATTATCGAGGAGCGCCAGAAGAAAATCGCGGAAGAGCACGGTTTCGAGATTGTTGATCACAGCCTGACGCTGTACGTCAAACCCATCAAAAAATCCTGATTGCTCGCATCCTGTTCGATCCTCCCTGCCAGCTCACAATGCCCCATGGCCTGATCAGGAATCAAAAAAAGAGCGCCGTACTGGCGCTCTGAAAGCTCTCAGGGTCGAGAGGGGGAATCGGTTGGGCAGCGCGATGCCTTTTCAATGATGAGTCGCCTGTCCTTTGGTGTACATCTCACGGGCATGGGCCAGAGTCTGTTCGGTCATGTCGACGCCGCCCAGCATGCGAGCCACTTCGCTGATGCGCCCCTGATCGTTCAGGGTTTCAATCCGTGAGTAGGTGGCGTCCTGTTCGGAGAATTTGCTGACAAACAGGTGTTGGTGGCTTTGTGCCGCAACCTGGGGCAGGTGAGTCACACAGATAATCTGGCCACTTTCGCCAAGGGCGCGCAGCAGGCGTCCGACCACCTCGGCGGTACCGCCACCAATGCCCACATCCACCTCATCAAAGACCAGCGTCGGTGTTGTTGAGGTTTGTGCAACTACCACCTGAATGGCCAGGCTGATCCGTGAAAGCTCGCCACCGGAGGCTACCTTGGCCAGCGAGCGCGCCGGTTGTCCCGGGTTGGCGCTGATCAGGAATTCAATCTCTTCATGGCCGGTGGGTGCCGGCTCCGGGTTGCCGGTGTCCAGCTGGGTGATGAACTGAACCGTGGGCATGCCTAGCTGCGCCAGTTCTTCCGCGACCCGCTTGTCCAGTGTTGCTGCGCCCTGCTTGCGGCTTTCCGACAGTTTGTCGGCCACCGCGTGGTAGGCCTTGCGATAATTCAGGACATCCGCCTCCAGTTGCTCCAGGCTGCCCTCGCTGTCGTCCAGCTCCGCCAGCTCCGCGGCCAGGCGCTGATGCAGTTCAGGCAGCTCTTCCGGCTGAATCCGGTGTTTGCGGGCCAGCTGGTAGATGGCGCTGAGGCGTTCCTCTACGTCCTGCAATCGCTGTGGGTCGGCCTCATAGTCGTCCACAAAGCGACGAAGATTACTACCGGCCTCGCTGAGCTGGATCTGAGCCTCCCCCAGCATTTGCAGGGTCTCTGCCAATGCCGGGACTTCTACAGGTAGCTGTTCCAGCTGGTGCAATGCCTGTCGAACCAGATCCGCCGCACTGATTTCGTCCTCTGAACACAGCAGAGCGGCCTGGTGACTGTACTGCTTTACGGTTTCCGCATGGCTCAGCTGTTCCTGCTCCTGCTCAAGTTGATCCTGCTCGCCTTCGTTCAGGGTCAGTCGGTCCAGTTCTTCCACCTGGTAGCGTAGCAACTGAAGCCGGGCTTCGGTCTCGTCTGCGCTCTGGCGGCGGTTGTCCAGGCGTTCCTGGGCCTTTTGCCATTGTTTCCAGGCCAGCCGGGTTTTCAAAGCCAGGTCACCGGCACCGGAAAACTCGTCCAGCAGGCGGCGATGGGTTTCTTTTTTCAGAAGCGACTGGTGCTGGTGCTGACTGTGAATATCCAGCAGTGTTGCACCCAGTTCCCTGAGCTGGTTCAGCGGGCAGGGCTGACCGTTGATGTAGGCCCGGGAGCGTCCGTCGCGGCTGATCACCCGACGCAGAATGCAGTCGTTACCATCATCAAGGTCCTGGCTTTCCAGCCACTGTCGCGCTTCGCCAATGCCGGAGATGTCAAAGCTGGCGGTGATGTCAGCCCGCTTGGCGCCATGACGCACGGCGCCGGCGTCGCCGCGACCACCAGTAGCAAGGCTCAGGGCGTCCAGCACAATGGACTTGCCGGCGCCGGTTTCCCCGGTGAGTGCGGTCATTCCGCGGTTGAACTGCAGTTCGACCCGTTCGGCGATGGCGTAGTTGGAAACCGTCAGTTGCGTCAGCATGCGTCAGACTCCCTGGTCCTTTGGCGGTGCGGTTGATGTTTACAAATGGATTCAGCGTTTGTGTGGTCAGTGACAGGGCGACTACTGTCTGAATAACCACTGTTAATGAATACAGTAGCTGTGAATATATACAGCAAAAATCAGGTTTGCAAATGTCTGTGCAAATTTTTGCTTGAAAGCTGGGCAATGGCCCCCATATCGAAGATCAAGTTTCAGTAAGACTTGGTTTTGGTGGCGCCATGGCCTGCTTCGGCGGGTGGGTAAGTCATCCCTAGTCTTGACGATGTTCCGCAAAGGAACCCGACATACCGGGAGTAACTGATGAGCGCTGACGACAATCGCAACGAACAGGTAGAGGAAGAGCTGACCGCGGTGGAGCGAGCGGTAGCCGAGGAAGAAGAGGCCCGCGCCGAAGCGGCCGCGAGTGACGATACGCTGGAAAGCAAGGTGCAGGAACTGCAGGAGCAGGTGCTTCGTGCCCAGGCTGAAATGCAGAACGTTCGCCGCAGATCAGAAATAGATGTGGAGAAAGCCCACAAGTTCGCACTCGAGAAATTCGTGAAGGAGCTGCTGCCCGTCGCCGACAGTCTTGAGAAGGCGGTAGAGAGCACCAGCGGGCAGGGCGAAACCACCGAGCTGGTTGCGTCCATCCGCGAGGGGGCAGAAATGACCCTGAATCTCTTTATGAACTGCCTGAAAAAGTTCAACGTCGAACAGCTTGATCCGGTCGGTGAGCCGTTTGATCCCCAGCAGCACGAAGCCATGTCCATGGTGCCGTCGCCGGGCGCCGAGCCCAATTCGGTAGTGGCTGTGGTCCAGAAGGGCTACACCCTGAATCAGCGCCTGGTCCGGCCGGCCATGGTGGTGGTCGCCAAAGCCGGCGATGCGCCGAAAATTGATGAGCAGGCTTGAAAAACGCTGATCGGGGCCAATATAGGCTGGTAACAGTAAAGACTGCCGGAGCGTATGGCCGGCAACGCATCAGGCAAGCATCGCTTCGCGATGCGAAGCGATCGAACAGTTAAGTGGAGTGATTTCATGAGCAAGATTATCGGTATCGACCTGGGTACAACCAACTCCTGTGTGGCTATCATGGATGGCGACAAGGTCAAGGTTATTGAGAACGCAGAAGGCGACCGCACGACGCCATCCATTATCGCGTACACCGAAGATGGCGAGATTCTGGTAGGCCAGTCCGCCAAGCGCCAGGCGGTGACCAACCCCAATAATACGGTATATGCCATCAAGCGTCTGATCGGTCGTCGGTTTGAAGACGACGTGGTCCAGAAAGACATCAAAATGGTGCCTTACAAAATCGCCAAGGCCGATAACGGTGACGCCTGGGTTGAAGTGAAGGGCCAGAAGATGGCGCCGCCACAGGTGTCTGCCGAAATCCTGAAGAAGATGAAGAAAACCGCTGAAGACTACCTTGGCGAGAAAGTCACCGAGGCGGTTATCACCGTACCGGCCTACTTCAACGACAGCCAGCGTCAGGCTACCAAGGACGCAGGCAAGATTGCCGGTCTGGAAGTGAAGCGGATCATCAACGAGCCCACCGCAGCGGCCCTGGCCTACGGCATGGACAAGAAGAGCGGCGATCGCACCATTGCGGTTTACGACCTGGGTGGTGGTACCTTCGACCTGTCCATCATTGAAATTGCCGATGTGGACGGTGAGCATCAGTTTGAAGTATTGGCCACCAATGGTGACACCTTCCTGGGTGGTGAAGACTTCGACATGAAGGTCATCGAATACCTGGCGGACCAGTTCAAGAAAGACAGCGGCATTGACCTGCGCGGTGATTCCCTGGCCATGCAGCGTCTGAAAGAAGCCGGTGAGAAGGCCAAGATCGAGCTGTCCAGCAGCCAGCAGACCGATGTCAATCTGCCGTACATCACCGCAGATGCCAGCGGCCCCAAGCACATGAACGTCAAGCTGACCCGCTCCAAGCTGGAGTCACTGGTTGAAGAGCTGGTCGACCGCAGCATGGAGCCTTGCAAGGTAGCCATGAAGGACGCCGGTCTGAGCACCAGCGAGATTGACGAAGTGATCCTGGTGGGCGGTCAGACCCGTATGCCGCTGGTTCAGGAGAAGGTGAAAAACTTTTTCGGTAAGGAAGCACGCAAGGACGTGAACCCGGACGAAGCTGTGGCCATGGGCGCCGCCATTCAGGGCGCGGTACTTTCCGGTGACGTCAAAGATGTGCTGCTGCTGGACGTGACGCCGCTGACCCTGGGTATCGAAACCATGGGTGGTGTTGCCACGCCGCTGATCGACAAGAACACCACGATTCCGACCAAGAAGTCGCAAACCTTCTCGACGGCTGATGACAGTCAGACCGCAGTGACCATTCACGTGGTCCAGGGTGAGCGCAAACAGGCGACCCAGAACAAGTCACTGGGACGTTTTGATCTGGCTGATATCCCGCCGGCACCGCGCGGTGTGCCGCAGATCGAGGTCACCTTTGACATCGATGCCAACGGTATCCTCAACGTGTCTGCGAAGGACAAGGCCACCGGCAAAGAACAGTCCATCGTGATCAAGGCCTCTTCCGGTCTGAACGATGATGAGATCGAAAAGATGGTGCGTGACGCCGAGGCCAATGCCGACGAAGATCGCAAGTTTGAAGAGCTGGTGCAGGCCCGCAACCAGGGCGATGCCATGGTTCACGCCACTCGCAAGACTCTGAAAGAAGCCGGTGACAAGGTCACTGCCGACGAAAAAGAGAAAATCGAAGCGGCCGTGAAGGATCTGGAAGAAGCCCTGACAGGTTCTGACAAGGACGACATCGTCGCCAAGACCGAGAAACTGACCGAAGTATCCGGTGAGCTGGCGCAGAAGATGTACGCCGACGCGTCCGAGGCACCACAGCCCGGCGCGGAAGAGCAGGCCAGCTCCGGCACGGCGGATGACGCCGTAGATGCCGAGTTTGAGGAAGTTAAAGACGACGACAAGCGCTGATTTCAGGCTTGTGCAGTGGCAAAGCGCGGGGATTCCGGTCCCCGCGTTTTCCGCGTTTTAAGAACACCGACAAACGATTTTGATACAGGGTTTTAAGCAGCATGGCCAAACGTGACTATTACGAGGTACTCGGGGTTTCCCGGGATGCGGACGAGAAGGAAATCAAGCGGGCGTACCGAAAGCTCGCCATGAAACACCATCCCGATCGCAATCCGGACGATACCGAGTCCGAGAACAAGTTCAAGGAGGCCAGTGAGGCTTACGAAATCCTGACGGATGCCAACAAGCGAGCGGCGTTTGACCAGTTCGGTCACGCCGGCGTGGATGGACAGGCGGGTGGCGGCGGTTTCGGCGCCGGTAGCGGCAGCTTTTCCGATATTTTCGGTGATGTGTTTGGCGACATCTTTGGTGGCGGTGGCCGTGGTGGCCGCAGCAGTCGAGGTTCTGACCTGCGCTACACCCTGGAACTGGATCTGGAAGAAGCGGTGAAGGGCACTACCGTTAAAATCCGGGTGCCTGGTCACGTTGAATGTGAAAGCTGTGACGGCTCCGGCGCAGAAAAGGGCTCCCGTCCGGAAACCTGCGGCACTTGTAAGGGTATGGGCCAGGTGCGGATGCAGCAAGGCTTCTTCACCGTGCAGCAGGCCTGCCCGACCTGTCGCGGCAGCGGCAAGGTCATCAAGAATCCCTGTAAGGCCTGTCATGGTCAGGGCCGGATTCAGGAAGAAAAAAACCTGTCAGTGAAAGTGCCGCCGGGCGTGGATACCGGTGACCGGATTCGCCTTTCCGGTGAAGGCGAGCTGGGCATGGACGGCGCGCCCTCCGGCGATCTGTACGTACAGATTTCGGTGCGTGAGCACAGCATCTTTACCCGGGACGGCCGTAATCTATACTGTGAAGTGCCCATCAGCATCATTGATGGCGCGCTCGGTGGCGAGCTGGAAGTACCAACGCTGGACGGCCGGGTCAAACTGAAGATTCCACCGGAAACCCAGACCGGCAAACTGTTCCGGTTACGCAATAAAGGCGTGGCACCGGTTCGTGGTGGCCCTGCGGGTGACCTGTTGTGTCGGGTTATTATTGAAACTCCGGTCAATCTGACGAAAAAGCAGAAAGAACTGCTGGAGCAGTTCCAGGAAACCCTGGATGGCAACAACGGCGGTGATCATGGCCCTCGCAAATCCAACTGGTTCGCGGGTGTGAAAAACTTTTTCGATGAAATGAAATTCTGAGGCCCGGAATGAAACGGATCGCGATAACCGGTGCAGCCGGAAGAATGGGTAAGGTACTGATCGAAGCCATCGATGAGGCGGACGATCTTGTTCTGGGGGCGGCCATTGTGCACCCGGACAGTTCGCTGGTGGGTGCCGATGCCGGTGAGCTGGCAGGGATTGGCAAGAACGGTGTGGCTCTGGCTGGCAACATCGCAGACGTCAAAGACGCCTTCGATATCCTGATCGACTTCACCTTCCCGGACCTCACCCTGGAGAACCTGGCGTTCTGCAGCGAGCATCGCAAGGCCGTGATTGTGGGCACCACCGGTCTCACCGACGCCGAAAAGGCCCAGGTGACCATGGCTGCTGAGAATACCCAGGTGGTGTACGCGCCCAACATGAGCGTCGGCGTCAACGTGATGCTCAACCTGCTGAAAACAGCCGCAGCGGTGCTGGGTGACGATTACGATGTGGAAATCATCGAGACCCACCATCGCCACAAAAAAGACGCCCCCTCCGGCACCGCTTTGCGTCTGGGTGAGGTGGTGGCTGAGGCACTGGGTCGCGATCTGAAGGAGTGCGCCGTCTACGGTCGTGAAGGCTTCACCGGCGAGCGCTCCCGTACCGAGATCGGCTTCGAAACCGTTCGGGCGGGGGATGTGGTGGGGGATCACACCGTACTGTTTGCCGCCATGGGTGAACGCATGGAAATTACTCACAAGGCCAGCAGCCGCATGACCTTCGCCAAAGGCGCCGTCCGCGCCGCCCGCTGGCTGCAGGATAAACCGGCCGGGCTTTATGATATGCAGGATGTGCTTTCCTTAAAAGGGTAACTTTAGGCCCCTTGGCAGGCATCCTTCGACAGGCTCAGGATGAACGGAGCATTCTCGCTCGCCCTGACCCTTTGACAGGCATCCTTCGACAGGCTCAGGATGAATGGAGTATCACCGTTCGCCCTGACCCTGACCCTGACCCTGAGCCTGCCGAAGGGTCGAAGGGCACATGGCAAAAGGATGAACGGAATATCACCGTTCGCCCTGAGCCTGAGCCTGAGCCTGAGCCTGAGCTTGCCGAAGGGTCGAAGGGCGCATGGCAAAAGGATGAGCGGAATATCACCGTTCGCCCTGAGCCTGTCGAAGGGCGCCTTGCCAAAAAGATGAGAGTTCGTCCGTAGATTCCCCCAGCTCCAGCCTTTGCCGTGGACACAGACCACCAAATTCCCTACAATAAGGCGGTTTAACTGCACCAAGCGTAGCCTGATGAAAAGCCCGCCTGCGGTCTCCGGACAGCCTGCAGGTGGTTACAAAAAGCGGGATGGGGTAACACAGGCCCCCTCTCGCTTTTTTGCGACCTGAATTCGCGCTTGCGTTCCCGTTCGCCCAAACGAACCCGATGAGGATACAAGCCTTGAGTACATCTGCCATCCTTGCACTCGCAGACGGAAGCCTGTTCCACGGAATTGCCATCGGCGCTTCCGGGGAAACCAGCGGCGAGGTGGTTTTCAACACCGCCATGACCGGTTACCAGGAAATCCTGACCGATCCGTCCTACGCCCGTCAAATCGTCACTCTGACGTACCCCCACATCGGTAATACCGGAGTAAACGACGAGGACGTGGAATCCGATCACATTCAGGCCTCGGGTCTGATTATTCGTGATCTGCCTCTGATGGCCAGCAACTGGCGAAGCCAGAAGCCGCTGGATCAGTACCTGCAGGAAAGCAATGTGGTCGGCATTGCCGGCATTGATACCCGTCGCCTGACCCGGATTCTGCGGGACAAGGGTTCCCAGAGTGGCGCCATCGTTGCGGGTGAGGGCGTTACCGCCGAGCGGGCCCTGGAGCTGGCGAAGGCATTCCCCGGCCTGAAGGGTATGGATCTGGCAAAAGAAGTCAGTGCAAAGGAAATCCGTACCTGGAGCGAAACCGAGTGGGATCTGGTGTCCGGCTACGGTGAGCGGCAACAGGCCCGCTTCAAGGTGGTGGCCTGGGATTACGGGGTCAAGAACAACATTCTGCGGATGCTGACCAGCCGTGGCTGCGACCTTACCGTGGTGCCGGCCCAGACGCCGGCCTCGGACGTACTGGCGATGAATCCTGATGGAATCTTCCTGTCCAACGGCCCCGGCGATCCCGAGCCTTGCGACTACGCCATCAAGGCCATTGGCGAAGTGCTGGAAACCGAGATTCCGGTGTTCGGTATCTGTCTGGGCCACCAGTTGCTGGCGCTGGCCAGCGGCGCCAGAACCATGAAGATGGGCCATGGTCATCACGGCGCCAACCATCCGGTGCAGAACCTGAAAGACGGCACCGTGATGATCACCAGCCAGAACCACGGGTTTGCGGTGGATGAGACGTCCCTGCCGGACAACGTTGAGGCCACCCATAAGTCCCTGTTTGACGGCACGCTGCAGGGTATCCGCCGCACCGACAAGCCGGCGTTCAGCTTCCAGGGACACCCGGAAGCCAGTCCCGGTCCCCACGATGTGGCGCCGTTGTTTGATGAATTTATCCGGCTGATGGAAGCGCGCACCGCCTGAGCGTTTACCCCGGCAGCCCATGCTGCCCCATAGGCTTCAAGACTCTGATTATTGCTGACAGGTTGATTGAGACATGCCAAAGCGGACCGACATAAAGAGCATCCTGATCCTGGGCGCAGGCCCCATTGTGATTGGCCAGGCGTGTGAATTTGACTACTCCGGCGCACAGGCCTGCAAAGCCCTGCGCGAGGAAGGCTTCCGGGTTATTCTGGTGAACTCCAACCCGGCCACCATCATGACCGACCCGGCCATGGCCGATGCCACCTACATCGAGCCGATTACCTGGCGCACCGTCGAAAAGATCATTGAAAAGGAAAAACCCGATGCCCTGCTGCCCACCATGGGTGGCCAGACCGCACTGAACTGCGCGCTGGATCTGGAAAAACACGGGGTACTGGAAAAGCACGGCGTTGAAATGATCGGCGCCAATGCCGACACCATCGACAAGGCAGAAGATCGCGATCGTTTCGACAAGGCCATGAAGTCCATCGGCCTGGAATGCCCGCGGGCGATGATTGTCCACTCCATGACGGAAGCCTGGGAAGCGGCCGATGACATCGGTTTCCCCTGTATTATCCGGCCTTCCTTCACCATGGGTGGCTCCGGCGGCGGTATCGCCTACAACCGCGAAGAGTTTGAGGAAATCTGTACCCGTGGTCTCGACCTGTCGCCGACCAACGAGCTGCTGATCGACGAATCCCTGATCGGCTGGAAAGAATTCGAGATGGAAGTTGTCCGCGACAAGAACGACAACTGCATCATCATCTGTGCCATTGAAAACTTCGACGCCATGGGCGTGCACACCGGTGATTCCATCACCGTGGCACCGGCCCAG
>NZ_CAXBDN010000041.1:0-21276 GCF_963974375.1 uncultured Marinobacter sp. | reverse complement strand
TTTAACGGGCTGAATTTCACCATCGCCAACGCTGACAACCGGGTTATCCGGTTACTGCAGGTTACCCGCCAAGATGAAGCCTGATGTACCCCTGAGCCTCAACCCATGGCTGGGAGGGGCTCTGCTGCTCATCGCCGGCGCGCTGCAGACCCTTACTTTCTCGCCCTTTGAGTGGTGGCTGCTGGGGCCCCTGTCGGCCCTGATGATCACCATGGCCGCGTTACCACTGGCGTCCTCACGGCTGCTCCTGGCAGGCTGGCTGGTGGGGCTTGGATTGTTCGGAACCGGCGCCTCCTGGGTCTACGTGAGTATCAGCGAGCACGGCAATACCTCCATCCCCCTGGCCGTGGTACTGACTGCCCTGTTTGTGATGGGCCTGGCCCTGGTTCACGGCCTGGCGTTCTGGTTCTGGGGCAAGCTGGCGAAAGGCAACAGCATTCGCCGGATGCTTCTGTTCCCGGCCATATGGGTACTGGCCGACTGGATTCGCGGCTGGCTGCTGACCGGCTTCCCCTGGCTGTATCTTGGAACCGCGCAGGTCGACGGCCCTCTGGCGGGCTACGCACCCCTGATCGGCGTCCATGGTGTGACCTTCCTGATCGTAGCTTCAGGCGCTGCCCTGTATGCGCTGGGCTGGCTGCTGATGACCAAACGTCAGGTGGCGGCTGGCATTCTGGTGGTTCTGACACTGACCCCCTGGCTCAGCGGCACCCTGGTGAATCGTATCCAGTGGACCGATGTCAGCGAAGACACCCTCAGCTTTGCTGCCATGCAGGGCAATATTCCCCAACAGATCAAATGGGATCCGGATTTCCTCAGGGATCAGTTGGTCATCTATCTCGGACTGACCGAAGACGACTGGAACCGTGACCTGATCCTGTGGCCGGAGACGGCTATTCCGATTACACAGGACCAGGCCGGCCCCATCATCGAGCATGTACAGTCAATGCTTGGGGAAAACAGCACACTGATCACCGGCATTCCCTGGTTTACCTACAGTGAGAAGATCGAGGACTTCACCTTTCATAACTCGATCATGGCCATCGGCGGCCAGGGCGACGGGGTCTACCACAAGCAGAAACTGGTGCCCTTCGGTGAGTATGTGCCGTTGGAGCAGTGGCTGCGCGGCCTGATCGGATTCTTTGACCTGCCCATGTCCAGCTTCAGCCGGGGCCCTGAATACCAGTCCGCGCTGACCGCCGGTGAGGCAAGCCTGATGCCGGCCATCTGCTACGAAGTGGCCTATGCCGATTTTGTCGCCATCAATGCCCGCCGTTCCAACATGCTGGTCACCATCAGCAACGACGGCTGGTTCGGGGATTCCATCGGCCCCCTGCAACACCTGCAACTGGCCCGGATGCGGGCACTGGAAACCGGGCGCTACATGCTGCGAGGCACCAACAACGGCATAACCGCCATCATCGACCACAAAGGCCAGCTGGCAGAAACCATCCCCCAGTTCGAGCGGGCAGTCCTGCGCGGCGACGTCCGCACGGCTACCGGTTACACTCCCTTCATGCAGACCGGCTCCTGGCCGGTACTGACGCTGGTGGTGATATTGATCGTGTTTGTGCGGGAGCGGGTGATTCCCAAAAACTGAGTTTATTGACATGCTCCCTGTCCGTTCGCCCTGACTGTTCGACAAGCTCACAGTCAGGGCGAACGGGGCTTTGATGTCTGTGGCTAATTCTCCAATCCCGATAACACTGAGCCCGCCGAAGGATCACTCCTCCGGCCACTGCCCGGTAACCCGCTCAAAATAGTGGCTTTCGCAAGCCTCGCAGGGTTCGAGCTGGCTGGTGGCGGTCAGGCATTTCATGTGTTTGCAGTTCAGACAACGGAACATGCCGGCGGTGGCAACCTCACCGGTCATGTAGTGAGTGACGTCATCGTTATGGAGCTTCTGGTCCAGTTCCAGGGTATCCACCCGGGTCTTGTCCGCGATTGAGAACAGCATGTCCGCCAGCTTGTGCTCCAGCAGGCTCAGGTCCAGTTGCAACCACTCCCTCAACCCCTCGCCGGTGCGGTCCACAAACTGTACCAGATGCTCAAGATCCCGTTTCAGATAGGCCGCCAGCAGGCTGGCTTCGTCTTTGGTCAGGCGGCGCAGCTCGGTCTCGAACTCCACGGCGTCATCGACCTCCCGGCGCAGGGTATCGAGGGTACGTTCCTCGGCATCAGCCAGCCGCTGCTCAACTCGCTCAAGCATCCGGTCATAGGCCTTCAGGGCCTGGTCCGAAAGCTGCTCTGGCCCTTTGGATGGATCCCGTTCACTCATGCTGCGTCCTCCGCTGTTTCTTTCCCTCAGTTTGGCACAGAATCCTGCCAAAGGCAGGCTACCTGTTGTGGCGTCAGTACGTTAGAATGTCCGGCCCGATTTCAGCGGAGCCGGCACCAGCCGTTTCCGACATCAATTTAGCGACAGCTTTCTGACACAGGGCTTCAACACAGGGTGACACCGGTAATGGCACGACTGGACGAGCAATACAACCCGCGGGACGTCGAACAGAACGCCCGTACCTTCTGGGAAGAGCACAAAACGTTCGCGGTCCGGGAAGAGCCCGGCAAACCCAAGTACTATTGCCTGTCCATGTTTCCTTACCCCAGTGGCAAGCTGCACATGGGCCACGTCCGCAACTACACCATCGGCGACGTGGTTTCCCGCTACCAGCGCATGCAGGGCAAGAATGTGATGCAGCCCATGGGCTGGGATGCCTTCGGCCTGCCCGCTGAAAACGCCGCCATCGCCAACAAGACAGCGCCGGCCAAGTGGACCTATTCCAATATCGAGTACATGAAGAACCAGCTCAAGCAGCTGGGCTTCGGCTACGACTGGGAACGGGAACTGGCCACCTGCAAACCGGATTATTACCGCTGGGAACAGTGGTTTTTCGCCCGCCTGTATGAAAAGGGCCTGGTCTACAAGAAGATGTCCACAGTGAACTGGGACCCCATTGACCAGACGGTTCTGGCCAATGAGCAGGTAGTGGACGGCCGTGGCTGGCGCTCTGGCGCCCTGGTTGAACAGAAGAAAATTCCCCAGTGGTTTATCCGCATTACCGATTACGCTGACGAGCTGCTGAACGACCTGGACACGCTGGAAGACTGGCCGGAACAGGTCAAGACCATGCAACGCAACTGGATTGGCAAGTCTGTGGGCACCGAACTCGGGTTTGCCCTGAAAGACCGTGACGAAGTGATGACGGTGTACACCACCCGTCCGGACACCCTGATGGGTGTCAGCTACATGGCAGTGGCCGCCGAGCATCCCCTGGCCAAAGCCGCGGCTGAACGTCACAGCGATGTGGCTACATTTGTCGAGCAGTGCCGGAACAGCAAGACCGCCGAAGCCGACATGGCCACCATGGAGAAAAAGGGCGTGGATACCGGCTTCCGGGCCATCCACCCCCTCACCCAGGAAGAGATTCCGGTCTGGGTCGCCAACTTTGTACTCATGGATTACGGCACCGGTGCCCTGATGGCGGTTCCCGCCCATGATGAGCGGGACCACGAGTTTGCCATCAAGTACCGGCTGCCCATCAAGCAGGTTATTGCACCCACAGACAACCGTGAAATCGATGTGCAGGAAGCCGCCTTCACCGAGAAAGGCACCCTGGTCTGCTCCGGCAAGTACAGCGGACTGACCAGCGAGGAAGCCTTCGATGCGATTGCGGATTACCTTGAAGACCAGGGCATCGGCAAGCGTACCGTCAATTATCGCCTCCGCGACTGGGGCGTATCACGCCAGCGCTACTGGGGCGCGCCCATCCCCATGATGACTCTGGCCGATGGCACCGAACGGCCGGTTCCCGACGACCAGCTGCCGGTACTGTTGCCGGAAGATGTGGAGATGGACGGTGTAAAATCCCCCATCAAGGCGGATCCCGAGTGGGCGAAAACCACCTTTGAAGGTCAGCCTGCCACCCGGGAAACGGACACCTTCGATACCTTCATGGAATCGTCCTGGTATTACGCCCGTTTCTGCAGCCCCAACTACGACAAGGGCATGCTGGACCCTGCTGCTGCCAACTACTGGCTGCCGGTGGATCAATACATCGGCGGTATCGAGCACGCCATCCTGCACCTGCTGTACGCCCGGTTTTTCCACAAGCTGCTGCGGGATGTGGGCCTGGTCACCAGTTCCGAGCCCTTCAACCGCCTGCTGTGTCAGGGCATGGTGCTGGCTGAGACCTATTACCGGGAAGACGACAAGGGCGGCAAGATCTGGATATCGCCAGCGGATGTGGAAATCGAGCGGGACGACAAGGGTCAGCCGCTGCGCGTTCTGCACAAGGACGACGGCCAACCGGTCATCGCCGGTGGCGTCACCAAGATGTCGAAATCCAAGAACAATGGTATCGACCCCCAGTCGATCATCGACCAGTACGGTGCCGATACCGTGCGGCTGTTCATGATGTTCGCAGCGCCCCCCGAGCAGTCCCTGGAATGGTCAGACAGCGGTGTTGAAGGGGCCCACCGCTTCCTCAAGCGTCTGTGGCGCCTGGTGGGGGAACATGTGGCCGGAGGCGATATCCCGCCGCTGGACACGGACAATCTCAGTGATGCCCGCAGGAACCTCCGCCGCAAGACCCATGAAACCATCGCCAAGATCAGCGACGATATCAGCCGCCGGCTCACCTTCAACACCTCCATCGCGGCGGTCATGGAGTTGCTGAACGAAGTCAGCCGTCATGACTCAAAAGACGATCAGGACCGCGCGGTCGTTCAGGAAGCGCTGGATACTGCGGTACTGATGCTGTCACCCATCGCGCCCCACGTTTGCCATCACCTGTGGCAGACGCTGGGCCATCAGGAACCCGTGGTGGACGCACCCTGGCCGACGGCGGATAAAGCCGCCATGGTCCGCAGCGAAATTCAGGTGGTACTGCAGGTCAATGGCAAGGTGCGGGCCAAGGCGGATGTTCCCGCCGATATCAGCAAGGCTGATCTTGAACGGCTGGCACTGGAAAATGAGAATGTGGTGCGCTTTACCGAAGGCCAGACCGTTCGCAAAGTGATTGTGGTGCCCGGAAAACTGGTGAACGTGGTGGCGAACTGAGGCACCATGGGTTCAGCACCCTGAACCCGGCACCGCAACCACAGCCATGCAACCGGAGGCCCTGATGCCGAAACTGGTCACCATCTTTGCGCTTATGACGTTATCCGCGATGCTGACCGGCTGTGGCTTCCAGTTGCGGGGCGCGGCTCCGGTGCCCGACGCCCTGCAGCCGCTGTCGGTACGCTGTGATGACAGCGTACCCCAAAGCCTGTGCCTCGCCGTTGAAAGTCAGCTCCGTCAGGGCCAGGTCACGGTCACCCGGGGAGAGGACGCCAGCTACCAGCTGCAACTGGTTAATTTCCGGCAGCAACAGCGCACCAGTGCCGTCACCGCCCGCGGTGAGGCCGCCGAGTACGACCTTCGCCAGACCCTGCATCTGTCGCTGATAACCCGGGACCAGGTTCCCCTGATCGCAGATACCGCGGTCAGTGCTGCCCGCAGTTATCGTTTTGACAGCACCCGGGTGCTCGCCAAACGCCGCGAGCAACGGGAGCTGGAACGAACGCTGTACGACACCCTTGCCCGCCAGGTGATTTTCCGTTTGTCCCCCTTCGATCAGACCACCATCGACGAGATCCGCGAGCGCAGCAAAGCGGCCCGGGAAGGCCAATGAAGATCAATCCCGGCCAGCTGGCCCAGTCCCTCAGTAAAACCCTGGCACCGGTGTATCTGGTGTCCGGCGACGAGCCGCTGCTGGTTCAGGAAGCCTGCGACCAGATTCGCGCCAAGGCCCGGGAGGCGGGCTTTCGTGATCGCCAGGTCTTTCACGCCGACCAGCACCTGGACTGGGGCAGTATTCGCGACGAACTCAGTGCCCTGTCGCTGTTCGCCGAGCAGCGCCGCATTGAGGTGCATCTGCCCACCGGCAAGCTGGGCGATGGCCGGGATGTGATTGAGCAGGCGCTTCTGAAGCCGGCAGACGATATTCTGTTGCTGCTCATCAGCGTGCGTCTCGAAGCCGCTGAAACCAAACGCAAATGGTACAAGCAGCTACAGAAAAACGGAGTCCACGTCACCGTGTGGCCCATCGACAGTGACAAGTTCGCCAGCTGGTTGCAGCAGCGGGCCCGCAGCAAGGGCATGACCCTGACTCAGGGCGCGCTGGACATGCTGACGGAGCGACTGGAAGGCAACCTGCTGGCCGCCAGCCAGGAACTGGAGCGTCTGGCATTGCTGAGCACGGATAAAACCATCAATGAGGATGCCGTCGAGCAGGCGGTGCAGCACAGCGCCCGCTTCAGCATTTTCGAATTGATTACGGACATACTGGCGGGACGGGCAGCTCATGCCCACAGGGTCATTGCGTCACTGAAACAGGAGGGCGAGAACGCCCTCGGCCTGCTGGCCATGCTGACCCGGGACCTGAATACCACGGTGGAACTCAAGCAGGCGCTGACAAGACGGGAAGCCAGCGGCGCCTTTCTCAAGAAACACGGGGTATTCCAGCCCCAGCGGGCCAGAGCCATCGAACAGGCCGGCCAGCGCCTTTCGCGCCAACAGTTGCACCAGGCACTGACCCTTTGCAGTGACGCCGACCGGGCCGCCAAGGGCTTTGGCGACCTGTCGCCCTGGCATCACCTGGGCAACCTGGCAACCCTGCTGAGTCGCTGATCAGCGCCCTTTATTTCATCCGCTTGCGAAGGCGCTCATAGCCCTCTTTCAGCTCTTCCCCTACCCTGCTGGCGGTTTCGCGGGTTTCCTTGCTGACGCCCTCAGCCTCGTGCTTTGCCTCTTCCATCTTCTGTCGGAATTTCTCCCAGTAGACCTCCAGGTCATCCCATTCGTCCTTGACGTCTTCTTTCGCCAGATGCAAGCGCACCCGCAGTTCATCCCGACGCTGTCTCAGGGTTTCCGACAACTTGTTAAGATCTTCTTTCATGCTCATCTGACACCTCCTGTGGTCGCTGCACGCGCGGATTATCACCGGCCAGATTACAATGCACCGGATCACGAACCAGTGTCAATTACGCAAAAAGCCAGCGACCCGGGGCCGCTGGCTTTTTCATTGACGCCACATCGGGTCAGTGGCGTATCAGAACTCGTTGGCCGCATGGGCCATTACAGTGTCGCTGCCACTGCGAATGCTTTCCGCCAGTGCCACCGTGCCGGGCAGCAGGCGATCGTAGAAGAAATGAGCGGTTTTCAGCTTGCCACTGTAGAAGCCCGAGGTATCTGCTTCCGCTTTCGGAGCGGCGGCCACCACCATTTTGGCCCACATATAGGCCAGTGCGGTCAGACCAAACATGTTGGTGTAATCCACAGAGGCGGCGCCCGGAGCGTTGGGATCCTTTTGCGACTGCTCAAGGACATGCTCCGTGACATCTGAAAGCCGTTCCAGGGAAGCCGCCAACGGCTCCAGGAAGGGTTTCAGTGCCGGGTTGGCCATTTCCTTCTCGATAAACGCGGCCATATCTTCAGCGAAAAGCTCATACAGCCGACCCTGACTGCCCACCACTTTGCGGCCCAGAAGATCCAGTGCCTGAATGCCATTGGCACCCTCGTAGATCTGGGTGATACGGGCATCCCGCACCAGCTGCTCCTGGCCCCACTCGCGGATGTAGCCATGACCGCCAAATACCTGCTGGCCAATCACACACACATCAAGACCGCGGTCGGTCAGGTAGGCCTTCGCCACCGGGGTCAGCAGCGCCACCAGGCCTTCCGCCTGGGTGCGGCGCTGGTCTTCGTCTGAAAACTTGGCCACATCCAGCCACTGGCCGACATAGGTAGAAAAGGCACGGCCGCCCTCGACGTAGGCCTTCATGGTAAGAATCATGCGCCGCACATCGGGATGCACGATAATGGGATCGGCAGCCTTCTCCGGCTGCTGGGCGCCACTCGGGGCACGACTCTGGATACGCTCGAAGGCGTACTCACGGGCACTCTGCAGGGACGCCTCTGCGGCGCCCAGGCCCTGGATGCCCACGCCCAGACGCTCATAGTTCATCATGGTAAACATGGCGGCGAGGCCCTTGTTCTCTTCACCAATCAGCCAGCCTTTGGCGCCGTCGAAGTTCATCACGCAGGTGGCCGACGCCTTGATGCCCATTTTCTTCTCGATGGAGCCACAGCTGAAGGCGTTACGCTCACCCAGGGAACCGTCGTCGTTGACCATCAGCTTGGGTACCAGGAACAGCGAAATGCCCTTCGGGCCTTTGGGAGCATCCGGCAGTTTCGCCAGCACGAAATGGATGATGTTCTCTGCCATATCGTGCTCACCCCAGGTAATGAAGATCTTGGTACCGGTGAGGCTGTAGCTGCCGTCAGCATTGGGTACGGCCTTGGTCCGCATGATGCCCAGATCGGTGCCGCAATGGGGTTCGGTCAGGTCCATGGAGCCGGACCAGACGCCGGAATAAAGATTAGGCAGATACTTCTGCTTCAGCTCCTGACTACCGTGGGCATCCAGGGAAAGGCAAGCCCCGGCGGTCAGCATGGGGGCCAGGCCAAAGGCCATGTTGGAGGCCTGCAGCATTTCCTCGAACTGGACCACCAGGGTTTTGGGCATACCCATGCCATCAAATTCCGGATTGCCACCGAGACCGTTCCAGCCGCCCTCCACCAGCACCTGGTAGGCCTCCCGGAAGCCCTCCGGTGTAGTGACTTCGCCGTCATTCCAGGTGCAGCCCTGCTCGTCCCCTTCGCGGTTCAGTGGGGCGAAGACGTTGGTGGTGACCTTGCCGGCCTCTTCCAGAATTGCGTCGGCGGTGTCCGGATCCACCCGCTCTGCCAGCCGCGGCATGGACGCCCAGAGTGAAGGGGCATCGAATACTTCGTTCAGCACGAAACGGATTTCACGTAAGGGTGCCTGATAATCGGCCATCTGATTCTCTCCAAATATCCAGTCAGTCGCATTGGGCTACACACATAAGCTGCCAGAGGGTGACTCGAGTCGCGCTGCAACAGCTTATCCGGTAAGGCGGTGTGCCCGGAATAGATCATTTTTGTGAACTGCATTCTACCGCAAACGGTCGGTTTCCTCATAAAAAAAGCCCGCCTCCTTGCGGAACGCGGGCCTGGTGTGCCGGAACAGGTAAACCGGCAAAACAAAGGGTCGCTCTAGAACGCGAAGTGCTCTTCCTGCATGTCCAGCAGGCTGTCGGCACCGGCAAACATGGTTTCAACATGAGTGCGGGTCCGTGGCAGCAGACGCTTGAAGTAGAACCGCGCGGTCTGCACCTTGGCGTTGTAGAAGGCTTCTTCGGTGGTGCCGTCAGCCATGGTGTCCAGGGCCACCTGGGCAGAGCGGGCCCACAGGTAGGCGAACACGGCGTAACCGGAGTACATCAGGTAGTCCACCGCAGCGGCACCGACTTCTTCACGGTTTTTCATGGCGGACATACCCAGCTTCATGGTGATCTCACCCCATTCCTTGTTGATCTGCTGCAGCGGCTCGATGAATTCCTTCATCTGCTCGTTGTCGGCGTGTTCCTTGCAGAACACGTGCACGATCTTGGTGAACTGTCGAAGGGCTTCGCCCTGGGTCATCAGCACCTTGCGACCCAGCAGGTCCAGTGCCTGAATGCCGGTGGTGCCTTCATAGATCATGCCGATACGGGCGTCACGGACGTTCTGCTCCATGCCCCACTCGGAGATAAAGCCATGACCACCGAAAACCTGCATGCCCAGGTTGGCTGACTCGTAACCGATTTCAGTCAGGAACGCCTTGGCGATGGGGGTCAGGAAACCGAGCATCGCATCCGCAGCCTTGCGCTCTTCCTCGGTCTTGCCCCGCTGGACCACGTCGGCCTGCTGTGCTGCCAGATAGATCAATGAACGGGCGCCTTCAGCGACAGCCTTCTGGGTCAGCAGCATACGACGCACGTCCGGGTGCACGATGATCGGGTCAGCAGGACCGTCCGGATTCTTGACACCAGACAGCGAACGCATGGCCAGACGATCCTTTGCGTAAGCCAGGGATCCCTGGAAACCCAGCTCGGCAGCACCCAGCCCCTGGATGGCAGTACCAATACGGGCGGTGTTCATGAACACGAACATGCAGTTCAGGCCCTTGTTCTCCGGCCCGATCAGCCAGCCTTTGGCGCCGTCAAAGTTCATCACGCAGGTGGCGTTACCGTGGATACCCATCTTGTGCTCGATGGAACCACAGCTCAGGCTGTTGCGCTCACCGGCACTGCCGTCTTCAGCCGGCAGACACTTGGGAACGATAAACAGGGAGATGCCCTTGGTGCCTTCCGGAGCGCCCGGCAGACGGGCCAGGACGATGTGGACGATGTTATCGGCCATGTCGTGCTCACCGGCGGAGATGAAAATCTTGGTGCCGGTAATGCTGTAGGAACCATCCGCATTGGGCTCGGCTTTGGTGCGCAGGGTACCCAGATCAGAACCACAATGGGATTCGGTCAGGCACATGGTGCCGGTCCACTCGCCGCTGATCAGTTTGGTGAGGTAGGTCTGTTTCTGGTCTTCGGTACCATGCACTTCAATGGTGTTCATTGCGCCGTGACTCAGGCCCGGGTACATGCCCCAGGACCAGTTGGAGGTGCCGACCATTTCACTCATGACCAGGCCAATGGAGCTGGGCAGGCCCTGACCACCATAGGTGGCATCCGAGGTCATGGACGGCCAGCCGCCCTCCACATACTGCTTGTAAGCATCCTTGAAACCGGTGGGGGTCTTCACACCGTCTTCACTCCAGCTACAGCCTTCACGATCACCCACCTGATTCAGGGGCGACAGTACCTGCTCGCAGAACTTGGCACCTTCCTGGATGATGGCATCAATCATATCCGGGGTTGCTTCTTCAGCCCCTTCCAGCGACGCATAGTGCTGTTCGCTGGCAAGCAGCTCATTCATCACAAACTTGATTTCACGCAGGGGTGCTTTGTACTCGGGCATTTCGTAGACCTCAGATCACTCAGAGCCTGCGGCAGCAGGTCCGATTAACTTACTGTTGGAGCCGACCCGTTGATCAGGGCTGGCTGTCCCGGGTTTGAGGGGGTGGCGGATTGCCTGCTCGCCCACTTCAAACAGTTGTTTGAAACATACGTTTATAAGGGCGGGAATGTCAAGCCTTTTGATGGGACAGCACGCAGAAGCCCGGCGCTGCCGCATCACTTTGGCGGATGGGGTGACGGCCATGGGCACGACGTCACAGGATCGACTCGACGGGGAACTCAGGGTTTTATCGACGGGTGACCTCAGGGGACAAGTCAGGACTCTGCCGGAAGCATGTGGGAACGGCGTCCGCAGTCAGGCAACCGCATCAATCAGTGACCTTTCCGCCATAACAAGCCCGGACACAGCACGGTAACTTTCTGCGGCCTGACCCTTGCCCGGCTGACTGACAGCACCAGCCTCATCGTCACCATTTGCGGATACTCCGGCCTTGTCTGCCTGTGCGCCATCATTGCGTTGCTGCCCGCTAGCCAGTTCGGACTGGGCCTGCAGCATCAGCTGCATGGCCTGGGCGGCGACGGCACGATCCTGGGCAGAAGGTTGCGCGGGCGCCATGGCGGCCGCCCTTACGATGCGCATTTTCTCGATAGTCGCCTGGGGGTCGCCCTGGATCGGACTGATATCAATGGAGACTTCACCACCAATGGCGTATTGATTGCCGTCCGGTCCCCGCTGAAAGCTGTAGGAAACGGCTCCGGAGTACTGACCACCAACGGCCTGGTGCGCTGCCTCGTGGGCCCTAACCTCGCGGTCACGGGCCTTGAGTTGCTGCAGCTCTTTCAGTTGCTGCTCGTCCAGTGCGGTAGCCCCGCTGCCCGGCGCCGATTGCCGGTCCTGTGGCGCGGACTCCCTTTCCCCGTCCTCAGATCCTGCCGGGGCCGGCCCGTTACCTTCGGGCCGGCCAGCAGGTTTGCCGGTTTCGGTGGGGCCGGGGCGCTGAACTGTGGAATCGGAGCTTGCACCCGCGATAGCGGATGACCCACCGGCAATGGACGACACCGCCGTAGAAACCGGATACACAGGAGAAGATAACAGCGCCGACAGGGGAGTCATGGTCAATCAGTGGCAAGAGTCAGAGGGCAGCATCCGCACCACGGCAGGAGCCGTCAGGCGCGGATATCGAGCAGGGTACCAACAGTCTCATCGGCGGTTTTCACCACCTGGGCCGATGCCTCAACACTGCGTTCGTAAAGCTTCAGATCGATGATTGGCTCAGCCAGGCTGCTACCGGATTCGGCACTGCCACGGGGGCCATCGGTGCCGCCACGGGCAATCTTGCGGGCAGCGTTGTCCATGCCCTGCATACCATCCTGAATACCCTGCATGCCGATACTGAAACTGTTATTGATCATCATGGTGACCACACTTACGCCATGTGAATAGAAGTGAAGCTTTTATTTGGCCACAAAACTGGACAGTTTTCAATCAATCTTGCTGCCGGCTTACGCCAGCAGCGATGACAGGTCGAGATGCCCGGCAAGCGCCACCGGATCCGGCGCCGCCTGCCAGGGTAATACCCCCAGACAGGGTGCCTGCAGATGAGACATCAGGTAGTCCAGGGTCTCCTGCTCACAACTCATGGCCTCGGCCACCGGTCGGTTGGCCACCCAGGCGGCGACCGTCAGTCCATCGGCCCGTATCGCCTCGGCCGTCAGCAGCGCGTGGTTGATGCAACCCAGCTGCAGCGGCACCACCATGATCACCGGGATACCCAGTTCCCCCGGCACCCGGGCGTAGGTTTCGCGATCGTTCAGCGGAACCCGCCAGCCACCAGCGCCCTCGATCAGCAGCAAATCCGCAGGCTTCATCATCATGCCCCGGCACAGACCAATCAGGCGTTCAGCGGAGAGTTGGCGACCGGCCTGCTGCGCTGCCACATGGGGCGCAATGGCCGGCTCCAGGGCGATGGGGTTGATCTGCTCATAGGCCACGGCTTCGGTCATGGCCGCCTGCAGCATCAGGGCGTCTTCGTTGCGCAAGCCCTCCGGGGTCACCTCGCATCCGGAGGCGATTGGCTTCATGCCCAGCGTCTTCAGGGACCGGTTACGGGCGGCTTCAAGAATGGCAGCAGAGACGAGGGTTTTCCCAACACCGGTATCAGTGCCGGTGACAAAACAGGTTTTTTTAGCCAAGAGTCGGATTCCTGCAGGTGTGTTCGGATTCGTTAGCCGCCGCTCAGACCAGCGCCGGCGTTATGGCGTTCCGGGATGCCGGCGCCAGTTCCGCGAGTGCGGCCAGCAACCGGTCCAGATCTTCATGGGTATGGCTGGCACTGAAGGTGACCCGCAGCCTTGACTGGCCCGCCGGCACCGTTGGTGGCCGGATTGCGGTAACCAGCAAACCCTGCTCTTCCAGGGCCTTGCTGATGGCCATGGCCTGGTGGGCATCACCAATCATGATGGGCTGGATCGGCGTGGCAGAGGGCATTAACGCATAGCCCAGTGCTTCAGCCCTGACCCGAAAGCGGGTGATGAGGTCCTGCAGATGTGCGCGCCGATCATCGCCCTGCTCGGCCAGGTCCACAGCAACGGCGGCTGCCCGGGCAAGTGCGGGCGGCATGGCCGTGGTGTAGATGTAGGCGCGGGCCTTTTGCACCAGATAGTCCAGCAGCAACTCAGGTCCGGCCACAAACGCACCACTGGCGCCAAAAGCCTTGCCCAGGGTGCCGACCACCAGAGGCACCTGAGACTGACTCAGACCTGCCGCCAGCACCGCACCTCGTCCCTGCGGCCCGACACAGCCAAAACCATGGGCGTCATCAACCACCAGCAGGGCATCATGAGCGCAGCACAAATCCGCCAGCGCTTTCAGCGGGGCGATATTGCCATCCATACTGAACACCCCGTCAGTGACCACAACCTTGTGGCCCTCCGTAGCCGCCATCAGGCTGGCCAGGTGTTCCACATCACCGTGACGGTAGATTTTGACCGTCGCACCACTGAGGCGACAGCCATCAATGATCGAGGCATGGTTCAGCTCGTCGGAGAACAGGGTGTCGCCCTTACCGGCGACGGCTGTGATCACTCCCACATTGGCCATATAACCGGTGGAAAAGAACAATGCGGACGAACGCTGAGTGTAGTCGGCCAGCCGTTCTTCAAGCCGATGATGACCCTGATGGTGGCCACAAATCAGGTGCGAGGATGCACCACCAAGGCCGTCTTCCTTCAGAAAATCCCGGGCCGACGCCACCAGCGAGGGGTGACTGGCAAGACCGAGATAATCGTTGCTGCAAAATCCCAGCAGGGGCCGGCCATCGGCCAGCATCCGGGGCTGGTGCGCCCCGGCCATCAGGCGCCGGCTGCGATACAGCCCGGCCGCCTTGCGTTGCTCAATTTCTGCCGCGAAGTCGCGCATCAGGCACTCTGACGGCCGGCGTCGTAGAACAGATGACGGTTGCGCTCCTCTTCCAGGGCATGCACCAGAGCGCCTTCCTGCTCTTCCTCGGAATGCTTGGTAGCCCGCTCTTCCGGACGAATACCGAGGCGGCGGAACAGTTCACGGTCACGATCCGCTTCCGGGTTGGCGGTGGTCAGCAGTTTCTCACCGTAGAAGATGGAGTTGGCACCGGCCATGAAACACAGCGCCTGCATCTGCTCATTCATGTCTTCGCGGCCGGCGGACAGGCGCACATGGGACTCTGGCATCATGATGCGGGCCACCGCGATGGTGCGGACGAATTCGAACGGATCCAGATCTTCCACATTTTCCATGGGGGTGCCAGCCACTTTCACCAGCATGTTGATGGGCACACTTTCCGGATGGTGGGGCAGATTGGCCAGTTGCATCAGCAGCCCTGAGCGGTCGTCCGCATCCTCACCCATACCCATGATGCCACCGCAACAGACCTTCATGCCGGCCTTGCGCACCCGCTCCAGGGTATCCAGACGATCCTGGTAGGTACGGGTGGTAATGATATGGTTGTAGAACTTCTCGGAGGTATCCAGGTTGTGGTTGTAATAATCCAGCCCGGCATCCGCCAGCTCGCCCGCCTGATGATCATCCAGCATGCCCAGGGTCATGCAGGTTTCCAGGCCCAGGGATTTCACCTGACGGACCATTTCCGTAACGTAGGGCATGTCTTTTTGGGTGGGACTGCGCCAGGCAGCGCCCATGCAGAAGCGGGACGCACCCTTGTCTCTTGCAGCGCGGGCCTCGGCCACCACCTTGTCGATTTCAAGCAGCTTTTCTTTTTCCAGACCGGTGTTGTAATGGCCGCTCTGGGGGCAGTATTTGCAGTCTTCCGGACAGGCTCCGGTCTTGATGGACAGCAGCGTGCTGACCTGCACCTCGTTGGGGTCAAAATGCTCCCGGTGAACAGACTGGGCCCGGAACATCAGATCGCTGAAGGGCATGCTGAACAGGTCGCGGATTTCCTGGAGGGTCCAGTCGTGACGGGTAGTGGTGGTCATCGGATTATCCTGTTAACTTGGAAGCCTGATTTGGTTTACGGATAAACCGCATGATAAAGCTCCAGCACACCCTGTCAACCACAATCCCGCAACTGGTTAACCGATTTTTCGCTGGCTTCCGGCCGGTCAGCCTGTGCGCCAACTGCCTGGCGCCGGAAACCGGCCACGGACTTTGCCAGGGCTGTTTTGACGATCTGCCCCGCAACCACCAGCACTGTCACCGCTGTGCCCTGCCCCTGGCTTTCACGACCCGGGGACCGCTGACCTGCGGCGAATGCCTGAAACAGCCGCCACCTTTTGACCTCACCATTGCCCCCTGGCGCTACCAGTTCCCGGTTGACCGGATGATCGCCCGTTACAAGTACCAGGGCCAGAAAGCCTTCGCCCGGCCCCTGCTGGCCGCCATGGCCGAGCACGTTGCATGCTGCCTGGAGGCAAGGCCGGAGCTCCGCCCCGAGCTGATCATACCAACCCCGATACACCGCAAACGATTGCGCAAAAGGGGGTTCAATCAGGCCGATGAGATCGCCGAAGCCATCAGCCAGCGCACCGGTATCCCCTGGAATTCCGCCCTGGTCCGGAAAACCCGCCACACCGAAGCCCAGCGCACCCTCGACCGGCAACAACGGCTGCGCAACCTGGGCCATGCCTTCGAGACAACGGGGCCGATCCCTGAACGGATTGCCCTGGTAGACGACGTCATGACCACCGGCGCCACCACCCGCGTTCTCGCCGCCCTGCTCAAGGCACAAGGGGCCACACAGGTGCAGGTGTGGGCACTGGCACGCACCCCGGGCTGAGTCAGGACAGGCGCCGGGCCACATGCCCGGCGATGGCCAGACTGGCGGTCAGGCCCGGGGACTCGATACCAAACAGATGCACCAGACCGGGAACACCGTGCAGCGTCTCATCCTGAATCTCGAAATCCATGAAACCCTGCTCCGGCCCGGCCAGTTTCGGGCGAATGCCGGCATAGGCTGGCTGCAGGCGTGCTGCATCGAGACCCGGCCACCAGCGCCTGACGGAGTCCGCAAAACGCTCCCGCCGCGCCGGATCGACGGTATAGTCGATGTCCCGGATCCATTCCACATCCGGCCCGAAACGGGCCTGGCCAGCCAGATCCAGCGTCAGGTGAACACCAAGACCGCCTGGCTCGGGCACCGGGTAGATAAGGGTGTCAAAGGGATGGCGGCCACTGTAGGAAAAATACACGCCACGGGCGTAGTGGGCCTCCGGACAGAATCGTGAGTCATAGCCCTGCCAGCTGGCCGCCAGCGGTATCGCACCCAGTCCGGCGGCATTGACCACCCGCTGGCATACCAGTTCGCAGGGCGATGCACCGCCCACCTCCAGCCGGTGTTGATGATGGTCCGCCACCCCGGCAACCACCGGGGCCTGACACACCAGCAGCCCCCCGGCGGCCTCCAGGTCTGCCAGCAGCGACACCATCAGCTGGTGACTGCTGACAATGCCGGTGGCCGGTGAATAGAGCCCGGCCACCGCACGGACATCCGGCAAGGCCCTTGCCAGCGCCTCGCCTTCGGCCACCTCCAGCCTGACCCCATTGGCGCTGGCAGCGCGCCCGATCTGCTCCAGCTGTTCCTGCTGATCAGCACTGGTGGCAATAATCCACTTGCCGGTCCTGCGGTGGGCGACGGGATGGCTCTGACAATAGTCGTACAACCGCTCCCGACCTTCAGTGCACAACCGGGCCTTGAGGGAATCCTGCGGATAATAGATCCCGGCGTGGATGACTTCGCTGTTGCGGGAGGATATGCCTTCCCCAAACCGCGGCCCCGATTCAAGAACCATGACGTCCTGTCCCCTGAGTGCCAGGGCACGGGCTATAGCCAGTCCGACCACACCGGCACCAATGACGACCGTATCTGCTTTCAGCTGTTCCAACATTCTTATCCTGCGGTTTATCAGTTATCAGACAAGCGGACCGCACACTAACCCGCTCCGAAACGGTATACTGCCGGTTACATTCTCGCTTTGTCCCGGAGCTGCATGACTGCGAACAATACATTAACCGGTGCTGAAACCGGTGCTGACGGCCATCCCTACGATACGCTTACGCCGGATACCATTCTTGACGCCATCGAGGCCGTGGGATATCCGGTCAGTGGTCGCCTGTTCGCGCTCAACAGCTATGAGAACCGGGTCTATCAGGTGGGCATCGACGACAAGCGCCCGCTGATTGCCAAATTCTACCGTCCCGGGCGCTGGACTGAAGCCCAGATTCGCGAAGAACACAGCTTTTCGCAAGAACTGGTGGAAGGCGGCGTACCAATTGTGGCGCCGCTGCCGCTGCCCACCGGCGATACCCTTGGCTTTCATGGCGGCTTTCATTTTGCCGTTTTCGAGCAACGTGGGGGCGAGGCACCGGACACCAGCGTTCCGGATACCCTCTACCGGCTGGGTCAGTGGCTGGGTCAGCTACATAATATTGGCGCCAGCAAGACCTTTGCACACCGCCCGGCCATGGCCATCCTGCCGTCCATCACCGATTTCAGCCGTTACCTGACCGACAACAACTGGGTGCCAGATGACCTTCGGCCGGCCTGGGACAGCCTGATACCGGACCTGATCCGCCAGTGCGAACGGCTGATTCAGGAAGCCGGCAACCCGGACACCCTGCGCCTTCACGGTGACTGCCATGCCGGCAACCTGCTGGTGCGGGAAGAGCAACTGCTGTTCGTCGACATGGACGACTGTCGTACCGGTCCCGCCATCCAGGATCTCTGGTTACTGCTGAACGGCGACACCTTTGAGCGCGGCGCCCAGTTTGCCGAGCTGCTGGAAGGTTATGAGATGTTCCGGGACTTCAACCGGCGTGAACGTTACCTGATCGAGCCGCTACGCTGTTACCGGCAGCTGGCCCACTGCGCGTGGCTGGCCCAGCGCTGGGATGACCCGGCCTTTCCGCGGTTTTTCCCCTGGTTCGGTCAGCCCCGGTTCTGGTCAGACCAGATACTGTCCCTGAGGGAGCAGCTCTCGGCCCTGCAGGAACCGCCCATCAGCCTGCCCGGTCAGTACTGAGCCCGGACACTCCCATGCAACCAGACTATCAGGAACAGGAGCCCCGATGAGTCAGCAAGAGGCCCGTTTTACCATTCGCAGCCTGTTCGTCACGGCCGCCGGGACGGTGATCGCTACCGTTGTATTGTTGCACCTCAGTGGTCGCCTCGACCATGGCATTGGCACGCCGGATCATGTGGCGATCGGTGACTTTACCGCCGTGCACGTGAACCCCGGTGAGGAGTTCAGAATGTCACCGCGAGCATCAGGACTGCATGGCACTTGTGAGAACGGCTTCCTGGCCATTGCCTCGGACACCGACCCGGTGTTCCGGGGCATCCTGGTGGATTACCGCAAGCGGGGCGTTCGCTGCCAGCCGGCAACGTCCGAATAAGCCACATCAATAACAGAACCTGACGAGACTGACCCCATGAGCCAACGGCAACCGCCTGCCCAGGAAACCGATCGCCTGTTCGTCACTGACCGCCCCCGCGAAGACTTCCGTTTTGATGCCGCCGTGGCCCGGGTGTTTCCTGACATGATCCGGCGCTCCGTGCCCGGCTACACCACCATCATCCCGATGATCGAGGTGATTACCGAACGCTACGCCCAGCCCGGCTCCCGCTGTTATGACCTGGGCTGCTCCCTGGGGGCGTCCACTCTGGCCATGCGCCACGGCATTCACCATCAGGACTGCGTGCTGACCGGTGTCGACAATTCGGCGGCGATGATCGAGCGTTGCGAGCATTACATTGCTCTTGATGACCACCCGCTGCCGGTTATTCTCAAGTGCGAGGACATACTGAACACCGAACTTGAGGATGCCTCTGTCACAACCCTCAACTTCACCCTGCAGTTTATCGACCCGGATGCCCGGCTGCGGCTGCTCTCCCGAGTTGCAGCGGCAACCCGACCCGGCGGCGTGCTGATCCTGTCCGAGAAGATCCGTTTCGATTCGGCCACCGAACAGGACACCCAGACCCGGCTGCATCACGACTTCAAGCGGGCCAACGGATATTCCGACCTGGAAATCAGCCAGAAGCGCTCAGCCCTGGAACAGGTCCTGATTCCGGAAACGCTCGCCGCTCACAAGGCGCGCCTTGAAGCAGCCGGATTCGTCAACGTCACCCTCTGGTACCAGTGCTTCAACTTTGTCTCAATGCTGGCTTTCCGCCCCCAGGAGAGGGACTGATGTCGTCCTTCAACTGGCAAACAGCCTGGCAGCCCCTGCTGAATTCCCTTGATCAGGAGGGCTATCACCGTTGGGCAGGACTGCTGCGGGAGCAGTTCTATCAGCGCTTTGTCAGCAACCCCCATGGCGACTTGCCGCGCTGGCTTGCTGCGATCGACCAGCTTCCCGCCGCTGAAAGCGCGGTGGTGAACAGCCAGAGCAGCGAGGTCCGTGTGGATCGGGCGGGTTCCCTGTCAGCGCAGGAGGTGGAGAGTCTTGAACCGGGACTGAGAGGGCTGATGCCCTGGCGCAAGGGGCCCTTCAATTTTTTCGGTACCCGGATTGATACCGAGTGGCGCTCTGACTGGAAATGGGACCGGGTCGCTCCCGCCCTGGCCAGTCTGGAGGGGCGGCGGGTCCTGGACGTGGGCTGTGGCTCCGGCTATCACCTGTGGCGCATGCACGGCGCCGGTGCCAGTGAAGTGATCGGTGTTGATCCAGGGCTGCTGTTTCTTTGCCAGTTTCTTGCGGTCAAGCGCTATACCCCGGATGCCCCGGTGCATCTGCTGCCCCTGCGGGTCGAAGACCTGCCACGGCCGCTGGCACGCTTCGACACCACCTTTTCCATGGGCGTGCTCTACCACCGCCGCTCACCCATCGACCATTTGCTGGAACTGAAGGACACCCTGCGTTCCGGCGGTGAACTGGTGCTGGAAACTCTGGTGGTTGACGGTCCGGAAGGCTACAGCCTGGTGCCTGAAGACCGTTACGGCATGATGCGTAACGTCTGGTTTTTGCCGTCCTGCGCAACGCTGCTGCGCTGGCTGGACCGGGCGGGATACAGAAACGCCAGGGTGGTTGACGTAACCGCCACCACCACAGACGAGCAACGCAGCACGGACTGGATGCGGTTCCAGTCACTGCAGGACTTTCTGGACCCCGATGATCCCGGCAAAACCATCGAGGGTTATCCCGGCCCCGTGCGCGCTACCCTGATCGCCGAGAAGCCCTGAGCCTCAGGCGTCGAAGGGATGCCGCATGATCACCGTTTCGATCCGGTCGGGACCGGTAGAAATGATATCGATCGGCGCTTCAATCTGCTGCTCAAGGAAGCGGATATAATCCACTGCATTCTTCGGAAGCTGATCCATGCTGGTCAGCCCCACGGTGCTTTCACTCCAGCCGGGCAGCTCTTCGTACACCGGCTCGATCAGGCTGTAGTCATCGACATTGATCGGCGGCCGGTTCATCTTGCCGGTGGGAGTTTTATAGCCCACACAGACTTTGACCACGTCCATACCATCCAGCACGTCCAGCTTGGTCAGACAGATACCGGATACACTGTTGATCTGGATCGCGTGGCGCAACGCTACCGCATCGAACCAGCCGCAACGGCGACCGCGACCGGTGGTGGTGCCCACTTCGTTACCTTTGACGGCCAGATGCTGGCCAACCTCATCAAACAGCTCGGTGGGGAACGGCCCGGAACCGACCCGGGTGGTGTAGGCCTTGGTGATCCCCAGGACGTAATCCAGGAACAGCGGACCAAAACCGGAACCGGTGGCCGTACCACCTGCAGTAGTGTTGGACGAGGTGACAAACGGATAGGTACCCAGATCGATGTCCAGCAGCGATCCCTGAGCACCCTCAAACAAGATATTCTCGCCCCGCTTGCGGTAATCGTGCAGCAGGTC
>NZ_CAXBDN010000040.1:0-21372 GCF_963974375.1 uncultured Marinobacter sp. | reverse complement strand
CTCTTCCGCCACCCGGGCTATCACGGCGGCATCCTGACCTTCAGCCATCACCCGGATCAAGGGCTCGGTGCCCGAGGCCCGCATCAGGATCCGGCCGGTAGCGCCCAGATCAACCTCTGCCTTGCGCACCGCGCCTGCAATATCCTGCCGTGACATGGGGTCAAAGCGCTGAGCAACCCGGACATTGATCATGGTCTGCGGAAGCTTGGTCATACCGTGGCGCAATTCCGCCAGGGTTTTACCAGAGCGCCAGCAGGCCAGCAGAACCTGTAACGCCGACACGATGCCGTCGCCCGTGGTGGTGCAGTCGCGAATCACCAGATGCCCTGAGCCTTCGCCCCCCAGCACCCAGCCCCGCTGCAGCAGGCGCTCCATCACGTAGCGGTCGCCCACCTTGGCCCGCTCAAACGGAATACCCTGTTCCTGCAGCGCGAGCTCCACCCCCAGATTGGTCATCAGGGTGCCAACCACGCCACCCTGGAGGGTGCCGGCCTTGCGGCGCTGAGAGGCAATGACGTAAATCAGCTCGTCGCCGTCCACTTCAGAGCCGTCGCGGTCGACCATCAGCACCCGGTCGCCGTCGCCATCGAAAGCGATACCAAGGTCCGCCTGGCGCTCCAGCACGGTTTCTTTCAACAGTTCAAGATGGGTAGAGCCGACCCCCAGGTTGATGTTCAGACCATCCGGATCACCACCGATTACCGTTACCCGGGCACCCAGCTCACGGAACACTTTCGGTGCCACGTGGTAAGTAGCGCCGTGGGCGCAGTCCAGAACAATGTGCATGCCCTCCAGGGTGAATTCGTTGGGCACGGTACTCTTGCAGAACTCCACGTAGCGCCCGGGGGCGTCCTCAACACGGAACGCCTTGCCAAGATCCGCGGATTCGCAGACCACCATGGGCTCATCCAGCCAGCGCTCGATTTCCGCCTCAAGCGCATCATCCAGCTTGGTGCCGTCGCCGGAAAAGAATTTGATGCCGTTGTCATAATGCGGGTTGTGGGAGGCACTGATCACAATACCGGCACAGGCCCGGAAGGTGCGCGCCAGGTAAGCGATGGCCGGCGTCGGCATAGGCCCCAGCAGCTTTACATCCACACCCGCAGCAGACAGACCGGCCTCAAGGGCCGACTCGAACATATAACCGGAGAGCCGGGTATCCTTGCCGATGATCACACTGTTGCGCTGACCGTCCTGCTTGAACGCCTGCCCGGCCGCCCAACCCAGCCGCAACATGAATTCCGGGGTAATGGGATCCTCCCCAACCCGGCCACGGATACCATCGGTACCAAAATATTTACGCTCTGCTGACACTGACTGCTCCGTCTTGTCTGTTTTAGGTTGTATTGTGGGCTGTTCGTCCCGGGAATCTTCATTTGGCCCGGGAATCTCCATTTATCCTGATAATCCCCGTTCGTCCTGACCCTGAGCCTGCCGAAGGGTCGAAGGACGTAAACTCCGCGCCACCACCCTTCGACGAGCTCAGGGTGAACGGAATTTTCACGTTCGTCCTGAGCCTGAGCCTGCCGAAGGATCAGGGTGAACGGAGTTGGTGCGAAATTCCCATTCATCACAAGAATCCCCGCTCGTCCTGAGCCTTTTATCTACGTTCGTCCTGAGCCTGTCGAAGGACGTAACCTCTGCGTCACCACCCTTCGATTGTTCGGCAGGCTCAGGATCAGGGTGAACGGAGTTTTCACGTTCGTCCTTAGGCTGTCGAAGGACGTCAGGCACGCACCTCCCTCATAGCCTCCACCACCCGCACAGCATCCACAGTCTCACGAACATCATGAACTCGTATAACAGAGGCGCCTTTCAGGGCTGCTATTGTGGCGGTGGCGAGGCTTGCGGGCAAGCGGTCGCTGACCTCACGGCCGGTGATCTGACCCAGCATAGTTTTTCGCGACATGCCCACCAGCAAGGGATAGCCCAGCATGGTCATCTGATCAAGTGCCGCCAGCAGTCGGAGGTTGTGCTCCAGGGTTTTGCCGAAGCCGAAGCCCGGGTCCAGCAGAATCTGTTCGGAGCGGATGCCGGCTTGCTCCGCAGCACGGACCCGGTCCATCAGGTAGGTCGCCACGTCGCGAACCACGTGACGATACTCCGGGCGTTGCTGCATGGTGTCCGGGGAGCCCTTCATGTGCATCAGGCAGACCGGAAGTCCTGTGGCCGCTGCAGCCTCCAGCGCCCCTTGGCGCTCCAGCGCACGAACATCGTTTATCAGGCCCGCACCCAGCGCGGCCGATGCGGTAATCACCTCTGGCGTGCTGGTATCCACGGAAATGACCACATCCAGCTCACGGGAAATGGCTTCCACCACCGGGCAGACCCGGTCGAGCTCCTCCTGCAGTGAAACCGGCGCCGCGCCGGGGCGGGTCGATTCGCCACCGATATCCACAAAGGTGGCACCGCTGTCCACCATGGCCCGGGCGCGATCCAGGGCATCGTCCAGGCGGTTGTACTGGCCACCGTCCGAAAACGAATCCGGGGTTACATTCACAATACCCATCACGTGACAGCGCGACATATCCAGTTCGCGCCGGGCAAATTTCATGATCATCGAATCTCCGCGTGTACTCTGCTCAAGGTCATTTTCGGCTCTCAAACACTCAATCGCCAGAAACGAAAACGCCGCCCCCTTAAGGACGGCGTTTCAACTTATCCGCAGCCACTCTCATCCCTGAAAATCCACTGTCATCCCTGAAACTTCTGCTGCATTTCAGGCCTGGTTAATGCTCGCCTGCAGGGCGGCCAGCCGTGCCATCGATATCCCGGCCGTTATCATCCGGCAGCGTACCTTCTGGCTTCGGCTCGTCTACTGGCTCGCCGCCACCGGGACGGCCATCGTCACCCCAGCCCTTGGGCGGACGTGGCGGGCGGCCTTCCATGATGTCGTCGATCTGCGGACGATCGATGGTTTCATACTTCATCAGGGCTTCGGCCATCAGGTCGAGCTTGTCGCGGTTCTCTTCCAGAATCTGACGCGCCTTCTCGTAGCAGGTATCGATGATGTTGCGAACTTCCTCATCGATGCGCTGAGCAGTTTCCGGCGAATGCACGGTATGGCTCTGGCCGGCACTGCGACCCAGGAACGGCTCTTCGCTGTCGGTATCGTACTTCAGCGGACCCAGCTTCTCGGACAGGCCCCACTTGGTCACCATATTACGGGCCAGCTCGGTGGCACGCATGATGTCGTTGGAGGCACCGGTGGTGACGCCCTCGAAACCAAGAGTCAGCTCTTCAGCGATACGACCACCAAACAGACTGCAGATCTGGCTGATCAGGAAACGCTTGCTGTGGCTGTAACGATCTTCCTCGGGGAGGAACATGGTGACACCCAGAGCACGGCCACGGGGAATGATGCTGACCTTGTAGACAGGATCATGCTCCGGCATCAGCCGGCCCACAATAGCGTGACCGGATTCGTGGTACGCCGTGTTCAGCTTCTCTTTCTCGTTCATCACCATGGACTTGCGCTCGGCGCCCATCATGATCTTGTCTTTCGCCAGTTCCAGCTCTTCCATGGTGACCAGCCGCTGGTTACGACGGGCCGCAAACAGGGCGGCCTCGTTCACCAGGTTCGCCAGATCGGCACCGGAGAACCCGGGGGTACCACGGGCGATCACACCCGGATTGATACCGTCGGCCAAAGGCACTTTCTTCATGTGTACCTTGAGGATCTGTTCCCGACCGATGATATCCGGCAGGCTGACCACCACCTGGCGGTCGAACCGGCCCGGGCGCAGCAGCGCAGGGTCGAGAACGTCAGGACGGTTGGTGGCGGCAATCACGATAACGCCTTCGTTACCTTCAAAGCCATCCATTTCAACCAGCAGCTGGTTCAGGGTCTGCTCACGCTCGTCGTGACCACCACCCATGCCGGCGCCACGATGACGACCGACCGCATCAATCTCATCGATAAAGATGATGCAGGGGCTCTGCTTCTTGGCCTGTTCGAACATGTCACGGACACGGGACGCACCCACACCCACAAACATTTCGACGAAGTCCGAACCGGAAATCGAGAAGAACGGCACCTTGGCTTCACCGGCAATGGCCTTGGCCAGCAGTGTTTTACCGGTACCGGGAGGACCTACCATCAGCACGCCACTGGGAATGCGGCCGCCCAGACGCTGGAACCGGCTGGGATCCCGCAGGAAATCCACCAGTTCTTTCACGTCCTCTTTGGCCTCATCACAACCAGCCACATCACTGAACGTGGTCTTGATCTGATCTTCGCTCATCAGGCGGGCCTTGCTCTTGCCAAAGGACATGGGTCCTTTGCCGCCGCCACCGCCCTGCATCTGCCGCATAAAGAACACGAACAGTGCAATGATGATCAGAATCGGGAACGCAGCGACCAGCAGCTGGGTCCAGAGGCTTTGACGCTCCGGCTCCTTACCGATCACCTCAACGTTATGGGTGAACAGGTCATCCATAAGCCGGTTGTCGGGAATGGGCGGGCGCACGGTCTCAAACCGGGAGCCATCGCTGCGCTGTCCCTCAATGGTCAGTCCGTCAATGGTCACCTGGCTCACCTGGCCCTGCTCTACCATCTGTACAAACTGCGTGTAATTGACCGGCTGACCGGTGGTGCTCGGAGTAAAATTCTGAAACACCATCAGCAGGACGGCTGCGATTACCAGCCATAAAACCAGATTTTTAGCCATATCGTTCAAGGATCGTCACCTGTGAATTGCAGGGCGGCCACCGGTAGAAACCGAGCGCCGCCTGTTACTGACACCTTACACCAACTATACGCCACGCCACCAGAAACAGCTCGCCGGGCGCGGCAGATATAATTGTTGGCCCATTACCCTATCATTCGCTGCCATGTCTCTATGTTGGGGACTATGCCGGAAATGACAAGTCGACTTTAGGCGGCCCACCACCATCAACCGAACTCAGACCGGAATAGCGGCAGATTGTTCCACCCACCCTACGTGCAACCAACCATTCAATTGAACCCGGGGTCTGTTATCATTTCGTCATTATACGGTTCTGGCGACCGGATTTCTGCCCGCCGGGCAGCTAATCGTCACAGTATCTGTTCATCACACCGATCAAGAGAATTCATCATGAGCCTTTCCCCCGCCCAGCGTCGCGAATATCGCGCCATTGCCCACAACCTCAAACCGGTAATCATGATCGGTGACAAAGGCCTGACCGAAGGGCTGCTGCAGGAACTGGACCGGGCCCTGAACGACCACGAACTGATCAAGATCAAGGTGTCCAGCACCGACAGGGAAGCTCGCCAAGAAATGATTGCGGAACTCTGCAAGAACTCCAAAGCCGAACTGGTACAGAGCATCGGCAAGATTGCCGTAATCCTGCGCCGGGCCAAGAAGCCGAATCCGAAGCTGAGTAATCTGACGCATTAATTAGCATGTCTGATGCGAGGGGTAGCGCCCGCCGCCCAGCCTGAGGCTGACGAGGGACCTTTATACTCGGTGACACCGCCCTTCGACGAGCTCAGGGCGAACGGGGTTATTCCGGGGATTTCAATCCAGACTCAAAGATCCGTTCGTCCTGAGCCTGTCGAAGGACGCTAACTCCCCTTACCGTTCGCCCTGAGCCTGTCGAAGGGCCGGCTACTCCCCCACGCAAAAACCACCTGTCCACATAGCAACAAAAGCGCTAGGATACGATTAAAAACCAATCAGAACGAAACTGCCTAATTCGAGGGAACGATATGAAGTCGCTGTTCAGAATCCTGGCCGCCAGCACCCTTACTGCCACATTACTCATCACTGCCGGCTGCAGCAGCAACGGTGAAAGCTCCGAGGCCGAGGGCCATATTACCCGGGCGCAAACCTACGCCGACCAGGGCCAGTTCCGGTCGGCACTGCTTGAAGTGCGGAACGCGGTTCAGAAAGACCCGGGCAATGTGACACACGTGGTCACCCTGGCGGGCATCTACAACAACATGGGTGCCGGCCAGCAGGCTTCGGATTTGCTGGAACCCTGGCTGAAGGACTACAAAGAACAGGTAGCGCTGCCCCTCGCCCGGGCTTATATCCTGCAACGCAAGCACCTGTCAGCCCGGGAAACCCTGGAGCAGGTCAGCCCTTCCGATACCGAACTACGCCACGAACATCAAGTACTGACAGCACAGACCCAGCGCCTGGCCGGGAATTATCAGGCGGCCATCAGCACCCTGGAGCCGGTTCTGACCACTGACCAGAACCACAGCGAAGCCAACCAGGTGATGGCCATGGCCATGATCGAGGCTGGCGATCCGAACGGCGCGCTGCAGTTACTGAATGAGTGGCGCGAGCGCAACGGCAGCAACCCGGAACTGCTCTACCTGACCGGCCTTGCCCATTACCGTAACGGCAACCTGGAGCAGGCAGCAAACACCCTCACCGATGCCACCGCCAGCGTGCCCAATGCAGACGTGTTCCTACCGGTCAGGCGTAACATCATTACCCTGCTGGCCCGAACTCAGACAGAACAGGGCAACATCACCGAGGCCCAGGTCTATAACCGCATTCTCGCCGAGAACAGCAACCGCGAGACCCGCGACCGTGCCGAATCCGCCATCGAAGCCATCAGCCGGGGCGATCTGGATACCGCACGCACCACCCTGGAAGACCTACTGCAGCAAAACCCCGAGAACGAACAGGTTGCCATGATGCTGGGCGCCCTGAGCCTGCAGGAAGGCCGCCAGGACCAGGCGGAAAGCCTGCTGATCGACAACATCGATGCAGAAACAACGCCCACTCCCTTTATCCGTGCGGCCACCATTGCCCAGATTGACAGCGGCAAGCGGGAAGAAGCCCTGACCACCCTTGCCCGTGCCATCGAAGCCCGCCCCAATGATGTGGACCTGCTGGCCATGCATGGCATTCTGGCCCTGGGCCTTCCGGAACACGCAGAAAAAGGCGTCATCAGCCTCAGCAAAGCCCTGAACCTGGACAGCTCCCGGTCACGGCTGAGACTGGCGCTTGCCCGCCACTACATGGAACAAGGTCAGCAAGAACAGGCTTTGGGCCAGATGCGCGTGGCTTTCACCAACAGCCCCACAGACTGGAACATCACCCAGAGCTACCTGACCCTGCTGATTCGCACCGGCCAGACCACAGAGGCCGAAGAAGTCAAAGATTCCCTGATCAACGGCTTCAGTGACGAGCGCCAGGCCCTGCTGCTTGCCTCACTGACCGAGTTTCAGCTGGGCGACGCCGACAGCGCCAAAACCCGCCTGCGTAAACAGATCAGCGACCACCCTGACTGGCAGCCCGCCTACCTGGCACTGGGCGCGGTTTACCAGGGCAGCGGCGAAACCGCAGAAGCCATCGAAGCCCTGCTGGACGCAGCCGCACTGAATCCCGCCAACCTGGCGCCGCTGCAACAGGCCGGCCGGCTGTACGCCAGCAGCCACACCCCGGACGAGGTAGTAGAATGGCTGGACGCTGCCGCCAGCCGTCACCCGGGCCTGGCCACCAACAGCCAGGCCTTGGCTGCCCAGATAAGAATTCAGCAGGGCCAGATGGATGACGCCCGGGCGATTATCGACGCCATGAGCGACACCGAAGAGAACGAACTCACTCTGACCGTAAAAGGCCAGCTCCTGGTGGCCGAGGCCGAGCAGGCCGCTCGTCAGGAAAACTGGACACTGGCCCGGTCCAAGGCAGCCGAAGCCGCCGCACTGCAGCCGGATAACCTGACCTTTACCCTGATACCCATCAGCATCACCGCCATGGAAGGCCGCTACGATGAAGCCCTCACCCTGCTTGATAACATAGAAGCCAATCGCGGCAAAGACACCCGTATGACCATTATGCGGGCCCAGCTGATTCAGGCAGAAAAAGGCCCTGAAGAGACCTGGAAATATCTGGAACGGGAGTGGGAAGATCATCAGGACGCATCGCTTCTCCCCATGATGGTTGGCATGGCTCCGCAACAGTCTCCGGGTGATATGGAAGAACTGACCAGTGCCTGGGTCGACAGCGCTCCGAACAACCTCACTGCCCACCTCGCACGAGCCAACTACCTGATGCAGCAAGGCCGCGAGCCGGCGGCAGTGGAACACTACGAAGCGGTTATCCAACGCCGCTACGATACGCCACTGGCCCTGAACAACCTCGCCTGGCTGCTACGGGAAGACGATACCGGGCGAGCCCTGGAGCTGTCCAAACGCGCCAGCGAACTGGTCCCGAAAAATGCGGCGATACTGGATACTCATGGCTGGATTCTTCATCTGGCCGGGCAACACCAGGACGCCGTCACCGTGCTGGAACAGGCCCACGAGCTGGCACCCGACAACGAAGATATCCGCCAGCATCTGGAAACCGTCCGCAGCAAACTCTGAACAACCAAGCATTTCACCTCTCGGACCTGCTCCGCCGCCACGAATCCCGGACGGCGGAGCAGGCCAGCGCACACCCCGCCTGAACCGCACTCTTTAATCCAATAATGACTGTCAGGTTTTTTTACACGGAAAAACCCGACATGCCACCATCCCCCTGAAAACATTGCATTACTCAATCACTCCATGTCGGTTTTTTTTACATCGTTCTTTGATATTTCCAAATATAAAAACCTATGCCTATGTTTTTAAAAGACTTTAATTGTTGGCACGATTTTAGCTTGTTAAGTTGATGTGAAAGCTGTGATTTCATAAACAGACTGCCAAACCATCCGCGAGGGTGGGACGGAAAGCCACGGACCTCTCGCAGGCCGCCGGGCTGCAAGGAACGCAACAAATATCCCACGGAGAACACAATATGAACTACAAACAATTACTGGCCGCCGCTGTAATGACAGGCTTTGCAGCTTCTGCAGCAGCTGCTCCTGTTGTAATCGCGCCTTTTGGCGACGACGGTGTAGGCACAGGACTTCAAGACGTGCTGAACAACATCACTGATGGCGGCGTATCGTCTGTAAACGTCAACACCGATCAGCTTGATGACGGCATGGATAGCTACTGGAACATCACCGCTTCCGGCGGTAGTGTTTCAACATTTGTTATCGAAATCGCGGGAAACTCAAGTAGCAATACTTTTGGCGTTTACGATCGCAGCAACCCTAACAACTATGTTGAGTTGTTCAACGGTGCTGATAGCGATGCAGTTAACTCACAGGTAACACTGTCCAGGCTTCTCGACGGTAGCATTCGCGTTAACGGCGACACCAAGGGCGTGTTTACCAGCAAAGATTTTGGCTACTACCTGGGCACCGAGAACAACCAGGACAACGCACCGCTGTTTTACTCCGACAGCACATTGAACACCGGTGGAGCTGATCAGATGGTGGCCTTCCAGGGCACCGATACTGATACTGTTCAGATCGCTGGATTTGAATCCGGCTTGTGGACTAATAACGAGTTCGTTCTTGCCTGGGAAGACGTTCTGGGCGGCGACCAGGACTTCAATGACCTGGTGGTGATGGTTGAGTCAGTACTGCCAGTACCCGAGCCCGGCACCCTGGCCCTTCTGGGTCTTGGCCTGCTCGGCCTGGGCGCTGCCCGTCGCCGCAAGGCCTGATCTCTGATCAGAACCCTGAAGTGACTGAAAGTCGGGGGCGAAAGCCCTCGACTTTTTTTGTGGCTCGCCCCGCGACGTTTACTCAGACTGCACATAAATAAATAAAAAACCTAAAGAATCCGGATAAAGTGATGACGTAAAAACCGCCACACAGTATGCTCTGAACAGCCCTAAAACCGGATAGCAGTCAGGCACCCCATGTTACGGACAACTCTACAACAGTTTCATCTTTCCCGGCCCTACCTGATTGTCACTGGTGTGGCTATTCTGCTGTTTCTGCCCACCTGGCTACGGCTGGTTACCGAGTGGCTGAAGTGGGAACAGGTGCTTGCACACGGGCTGCCTACCTTTCTGATCTTTCTGGGCCTGTTGCTGATTCATCCGCCAAAACCGACACCCTTCAACAACGCGGGCAAAAGCAAACCCTCCATTGCCGGCGGGCTGGTGCTTCTGGCCACAGTAGTGGTCTGGGCTCTGCTGGAACTGGTACGCATAGATACCCTTGCCTATTTGATGCTACCGGCCGGGGTAGCCGCCACGGCCTGGGCCATGCTTGGCTTCCGTTCGGCGCTGAAAATGCTGCCCTACATTTTACTGCTGGGACTGTCACTACCAATCTGGGCTGACACCGTCCCGTACCTGGTGATACTGGCCACCGCAGTAGTCAGCGACCTGGTGCGGATGATGGGAATGCCCGCCCTTATAGAAGGCGCCAACATCACCCTGCCTTACGGCAGACTGGTCATTGCCGACGGCTGCTCAGGCATCCGTTACTTCGCCATCTCCATTCTGTTGGCCATGATGACAGCGATACTCAACGATTACCGCTGGAAGGGCTGGATCGCTGCGGTGGCCGTGGGCATGGGTGTGGCACTGCTGGTGAACTGGGTTCGCATTACGGCCCTGGTCGTTATTGCTTACCAGAGCAATATGGAAAGCAGCCTGATGCACGACCACGAAACCTTCGGCTGGGTTGTCTACGCCGCTTTCATTGTTCCTACCATGCTGCTGGCACCGGTCCATCGCCGCAAGGGCGTGCCCGAGGGCACCCCTGCCAGGGTGGCCCCGAAAAGCCTGGCCTTCGTTATCACCGGTTTCATTCTCGGCACACTGGGCATCACCCTGGCTCATTCAGCTGCAGAGCAATCTCCGGAATGGTCCATCACAGCGAGCAACCTCAAGGAGGCTCGCGCAGACCAGTTGCCACTGCCAATGAACCTTCCGGACCAGCTCAGCCACCGGGTATGGCAAACCGACAGCATGGGCGCCTGGGTCTCCCTGGCCCAGTCCCAAAAACAGAGCCGCGATGATAAACTGGTCCCCTACCTACCCCGCACAGTGGATGACGGCCAATGGTTTCTGGAAAGCCGCCATGAGGGTTACACAATCCGGGTTTACCGCCACATCACCAACCGCCGTCAGGTTGCCTTCAGCCAGTACTATCAGGTGGGAAGCTACACCACTAACAGCTACCGCAACGCCAAACTGCTGCAGATACCGGCTACACTGCGGGGACAGAACCGGTTTGCGTTGATTACGTTGCAGGCGCCTTGTTCTGTTAGAGGGTGTGATGCGGCGGTTAGTGAGATTGACACATTACGGCAAACTATCCATCTGGACCCGCCAGGCTGACGAGAAAAGCTGACTCGACCCGAAGCCCGGCTGAAAGTTTATTGTTAATGGATTTCACGTCATTAACCGCCGTACATTTATATCTTAGCAAACCCACAAGACTGCTTTGGTTTGATTATTTCTAATTTTACGTCGATAATTGCCGTATATTCAGAGCCATTCAAACCATGCTTAATAAAAAAGCGCGCGAACAGCTAAGAGACCTACTGCCATTATCCATGGTAGCCACCAAGCCGTGGCTACTTGATCAGGGTCTCAGTCTGCATTTTCTGGATAACGCTATACGCAGTGGAACCCTGGTGCCGCTGGCCCCGGGCGTGTATACGCTGCACAAGCAAACTGTCCGATGGCAGGGCATTGTTGCCTCGCTGCAGAGAATGTCTGAAAACCCCACCCATGTGGGTGGCTTAACTGCGCTGAAACTAGCCAATCTGACACATTTCTTGTCGACCGGCCCGGAAGAGAGAATTCAGCTCTATTCTGAATCGCAGTTGCCACGATGGATCCAAAGAGTGGCAGTAACTGCAGATTTCGAGTGGCACGGGACAAAGAAGCTTTGGCAGGAATCAATCATGGTAAATTCCGGGTTCAGTCGTCAATACCACTGGCAAGAAGGCCTGCCTCCGATTAAGTACTCCTGCCCGGAAAAGGCCATAATGGAAGTGCTTACCGGCGTACCTTCAGCAATTAGCTTTGAGCACGCCGACGCACTGATGCAAGGGCTTCTCAACCTTTCACCCAGAAAGACGGACGCTCTCCTCAGGGGCTGCCGAAGCGTAAAGGTCAAACGACTATTCCTGTGGCTGGCAGAACGCCAGGATCATGTGTGGTTCAGGTGCCTTGAGCCTGGTGAATATGACCTCGGGTCAGGGAAGCGAGTAATCGCCGAAAAGGGGCGGCTGAACACCAAATGGGCAATCACTGTGCCTGCAGAAATGCACTAAGGTCACTGACCATGGATAAGAAGAATCGATATGTCCACCAGCCTCAAAGTTTTAAAAAGCGCTTCCCTGCTGCTCAGCCTGCAGCTGGTCCAGCGGGGCCTGGGGATTATCTCCACTCTGATTCTTGCCCGACTGCTGACCCCTGAGCATTTCGGCATTGTCGCTCTGGTCACCATTGCTCTTCAGTTTTTTGAACTTCTGGTAGAAACCGGCAACCAGCAGTACATCATTCAGAAAGACACGCTGACGGATGACGATCTCAGTACTGCCTGGAGCATGGATGTACTGATCAAGAGCAGCATCGCCCTGGTAATTATTGCAACATCCCCGCTAATCGCAGCCTGGTTTGACACACCGGAACTGGCCCTGGCACTGGCAGTCGCCTCTCTCTCCCTGCCCATCCGGGCCCTGAAAACCCCCGGCATGATGAAGCTGGCCCGAGAAATCAATTACAGACCGGTTTTCCGGCTAACCCTCTGGCAAAAAGGGCTATCATTCGCCACAGTTATCACCATCGCGATGATTCAGCCAAGTCACTGGGCCATTATCGCCGGCACCCTGGTGTCTGCCGTCATTCTTGCAGTGGGTTCCTACAAAGTTCACGATTTTCGACCCCGCTGGACTCTGATCCATCTTCGTCAGCAGTGGCAGTTTTCCCAATGGTTGCTATTACGGGGTCTGGTCGGGTTTACCCGCTCCCAGATCGACAACCTGATGGTTTCCAAACTCTTTGGCACCACACAACTGGGGGGCTACAACCTGGTACGGGAGGTCAGCCTGTTGCCGGCACTGTCTGCGATCATACCAATGAGCGAGCCGTTGCTGGCCGCCATTGCTCAGAGCAAACACAACCCGGAGAACCTGGCGTATCGGGTACGCCTCAGCCTTGCGCTTATGATCACCCTGCTGATCCCCATTACGACCTTTATCATGCTTTACCCGGAACTTATCATTAGAGTATTACTGGGGCCGCAGTGGACTGAGTACGCACATCTTTTGCGCCTGTTCGGGCTGTTCTTTTTTACGTTCTGCCTGTTTGCGCTGATCAGTGACACGATTATTGCCCTGGGCAGGGTGCAGGCCTTGTTCTGGTTTGATGTGATATCAACCGCAACCATCATTGTCATACTCTGGTATAGCGCTACCGGTAGCCTGGATGTCATGGCCTGGGCCCGGGGATGGCTTGCGGTAGCCACAACGATAGCCCTATTGGCGATTGTTGCCCGATGGAGCCACTTTGGTACCTTGCGACTGATCTACCTTTGCCTGCCAGGCAGTGCCGGCACACTCATCGCAGGTTGGTTGGTGACAATTCCCGCTATGTCGGGCTGGCCATCCATACTTGAATTGCTGGCCAGAGGCTCGCTGTTTGTTGGCTTGAGCGCCGCGCTGACGCTGTTTGCAGGCTTCTTGTTGATAAAAAACAGTGAGGAATGGCAGCAACTCAGCAGCCTAAGAAAGAACCTTGTATCAAACCGGAAAAATCCGATTTCCTGACCCGCTTTGTTACTTTATGTTACCTAAGGAACCCGCTATCCTAACGCCTACCACAGATGGACTTGAGCTGTATCCGCGATGAAGGAATTCACGACAATAAATCTCAGGGATGGGGCCGGGGTTAACCGGGTAAACGAACCGCTGACTTTTGGCGTCCCTCTTCCTGAAGGATTCTCCCGCAGCTGCGATGGGCTGGCTCTCACCAGTAAGAGTGGCGAGCGATTAGCCGCTGATATTTCCCCGGCACTCACCTGGCCAGATCAGAGCCTGCGCTGGGTCCACGTTAAAACAATCATCAATCAGAGAGCCGATGAAGTTCAGCAGCTCAGCTTGCGCCGAACAGACAACACTACCCTTTCGGAACCCGACCCGGCACCACGCTCATCAGTCGCATTCACCGATGGTGCTCTGGAGTGGAAAACCGAAGGCCCGGATGCCCTCCATTATTCTGTCTCCCTGACCGATAACGAGGGCCATTCATGCCAGGCAAAATGTGATGGAAACTGGGTCAGATTTCACGAAGGCCCGGTTGCCCAGACCTGCCAGATAACCGGAGACTGGTTACGCAGTGATGGCACACGGCTTGCTCGGTTCACATGCAATGTCACCACGTACACCGGTATCCAGCTGCAAAAAGTGGAAGTCTGCATTCACAATCCGCAGCGGGCCAGACACTCCGGCGGCCTTTGGGATCTGGGAGATTCCGGATCCATACACTTCCGATCTTTGTCCGTTCAGGTTACTCAGCTCGACGTCTCCGAAGCAGTTCTTCATACGGGGCCGGATACCCCGAGCATTAAACTTGAGGTAGGTGGCACAACGCGCCTTCACCAGGAGTCCAGCGGCGGTGAAAACTGGAACAGCCTGAACCACGTTAACGCAGAGGGAACGGTTCTACCCCGATACCAAGGCTACCGACTGAACCAAGGCAACAGCGAACTTTTTGCAGGACTGCGAGCCTCACCCCTTGTCACCCTAACCCGCAAAAACGGTCAGATACTACACGCAAGCTACCCGAAATTCTGGCAAAACTTTCCCAGCGCTATTGAGGCCACCTCCGATTCTTTGTGCCTGGAGCTGTTTCCCAAAAACACCACGGAGCCCCACGAACTACAGGGTGGCGAACGCAAAACCCAGACATTGTGGATTGAGAGTAGCGACAGCCCGGATAGCCTGCGCTGGACACACAGCCCGCTAGTAGCCCGGGTTGCTGCAGAAGACTACGAACAATCTCGGGCATTCCCCTGGTTTACAGCCAACGCGCCAAAGACTGCACTGGATGATCTGATTCAGCACGGACTGGAAGGCCAGCAGAACTTCTTTGCCAAACGTGAAATGATAGACGAATACGGATGGCGCAACTTCGGTGACATCTTTGCCGACCATGAAACCCTGTACCAAGAGCCGGATGAAACGCCGCTGGTTTCACACTACAACAACCAGTACGACGCCATCTACGGTTTCGCCCGCCAGTTCGCCCTTACCGGAGACACCCGCTGGTTCGAACTCATGGATGACCTTGCCCGCCATGTGACAGACATCGATATCTATCACACCGACGAGGACCGGGCCGAATACAATCACGGGTTGTTCTGGCATACAGATCATTACCTGCCCGCCCACACGGCCACCCATCGAACCTTTACCCGGCATAACGACACCAGCTCTACTCCTGGGCAGACCGGTGGAGGACCAGCGGCCGAACACTGCTACACCACAGGGCTGCTCTATCACTACCTGATGACCGGGTCATCGGATTCAAGAACAGCGGTACTGGACCTGGCTCAGTGGATGGTAGGCATCCACGAAGGCAGCCATGGGCTGCTCGCACAATTGCTGGCCGTAAAAAAGCAGGAAATCCCCAAACTGAAGGCATTGCTCAAGGGCGAGCGACCGAGCCCCCACCGGTATCCCTTTACCCGAGGTACCGGAAACTACCTGACCGCCTTGCTGGATGCCGCCATACTGGAACCAGGCGGTGGATGGCTAATCAAAGCGGAACACGTTATCCGGGACACCATTCACCCCAAAGATAACATTGAGCAACGGAATCTTCTGGACGTCGAAATCGGCTGGTCCTACCTGATCCTGATGGCGGCGATTGCCCGCTACCTCTGGGTCAAACGCCAGCTGGGTCAAACAGATGAAGCGTATCATTATGCCCGGGACTCCCTGCTACATTACGCTGCCTGGATGAAAGACCATGAGCGGCCGTTCCTTCAGGAATCCGACCAACTTGAATTTGCCAATGACACCTGGGTTGCCCAGGACATTCGCAAAGCCATGCTGATGTTTAACGCGGCAGAACTCAGTCATGGACTGGAAGCAGAGGATTACCTTGCAACCGGACAGGAGTGGTTGGACAGTTCCTGCAATACACTGACCCAAAGCCCGGAAAGACACTTTTCACGCATACTGGTCATACTGGCGCAGAATCATGGGCCACAGCATATTCAACCAGAGTCAGGTGCAGCAGACAGCCGCAAACACGCGGGTCAAAACACGAAACGGCAGCCACTGCTAACCTGGCCACAATTGGCAGCCCGAATCCTGCAACGGATTGGCCTGGGTCTTACCCAGTTCCGACCATCCCGGGAAAAAGCCTGGCTGGACGCAAGGATGAATCGTTGATGGCCACCAGAGCGTTGATCAAACGCACCATCAAAAATATGGTGCTTCTACTGGTACTTCCCCTGTTCGGTCTTTACTGGATTACCAGTGGGGGCGGCAAAAGCGATGGCGCGTTTCAGGCATACTCACAGTTCCTGAGCCTGTTCCCTGGCAAGACCGGTATCTACATCCGCGCCGCCTTTTACCGCCTCGCCTGCCCCGGCACATCAGATGAGATATCCATCGGCTTCCTGACCATTTTCTCCCATCGGGATACCACGATTCACCGAGGTGTATACATCGGCCCTCAGTGCAACATCGGAAAGTGCACCATTGGCGAGAACACGCTTCTGGGCAGCGGAGTGCATGTTCTTAGTGGCAGCAAACAGCACGCATTCAGCGACACCGACCGGCCTATTCAGGAGCAAGGAGGGAGTTTCGAGAAAATCCAAATCGGAGCAGATTGCTGGCTAGGCAACACAGCCGTTGTCATGGCCAGCCTTCCGGACAAGGTTGTTGTTGCAGCAGGAAGCGTCATTACCAAAACTGCTAACTGTGGAGACATTATGGCGGGAAATCCGGCAAAGGTGATTCGAAATCGCATCGGAGGAAATTCGGCTATAGAACCGGAGGCTGAGCACCATGCCCAGTAAAGCCGAGGCCCTCTACTTTTCATCGCCCGTATGGCTGCAGAACCTCATGGTTTCTGCCATGGGGTATAAGCTTTACCGGAAGAGATATACTGGCGTCTATCATGAACTGCGAGAATTGGTCCGGGAATCGAGGGATTGGAGCCCGGAACAGCGGGATGCCTATCAATCCGAAAAGCTCCACGAAATGGTAAAACACTGCCGCGAATACATTCCCTATTATCAGAAACTATTCGCTGAACACGGCCTGCATGAGAACGACATCACCGATGTCTCACATATTCAGAAACTACCGATTCTGGACAAGCAGACCCTGCGGGAACGGGGAGCAGAGTTTCGTTCCGGTCAGGAAAAGCCTTTCATGATCCAGCACACCAGCGGTAGTACAGGGACGCCCTTGGCACTCCACGTCAATGAACGAACCTACAAACTGGCGATGGCACTGCTGGTTGATCACGAAGAATATCATGGCGTCCCTTTCGGAGCGCCCCGCGCTACGTTCGCAGGGCGGATGATTCAACGACCTGAAAATATGAACCCGCCGTTTTCAAGGTTCAATCGAGCTGAAAACCAAAGGCTTTATTCAAGCTATCATCTCAGTGAAAGAACCTTTCCGTTTTATCAGAAAGATCTCGATTACTTCCAGCCACACGAACTCATTGGCTATCCTTCTGCCCTATCTGATTTGGCCACGCATTATAAAAAAGCTGGAACGACTCCTGGATTCGAGCCGAAAGCAATAGTTACCAACTCCGAAACGCTTCTCGAATGGCAGCGCGAGCGGATAGAAAAAGTCTTTAGCTGCCCTGTCTTTGATTATTACGGTACCGCTGAATATGCTCTATTTGCCGGCCAAAACCGAACAGGAATGTACCAAAGCAATTCAGTAATCGGAATCACTGAATTATATACTGATAGGAATACCAAACATTCCATATCCGGAACGATTCTTGCGACTAGCTTGTCAAACACCTGCATGCCCTTGTTGCGTTATGAGGTTGGCGATAGGGCCACACTCCCTCCCTCTAGCGACGATGAGACGTTTTTGGCTCACACCATAGATACCATTGAAGGTCGGATGGACGACTACGTCAGAACGCCCGATGGTAGAAAAATTGGGCGAATTGACCATATTTTCAAAGGCATTTCCGAAATAAAGGAAGCACAGGTCATACAAGATTCACTAACGCATTGTACAGTGAAAATTGTGCCACAATCTTCCGAAAGCAGAATAAACCTAGACAAAATAAAAGAAAATCTAAGGACGAGGACATTTAATGAAATGGGTGTAGTATTAGAAATAACTGATAGGATACAGAGAAACTCGAATGGAAAATTTAAGTCGGTAATTTCTCTGGTTGATGACCAATAAAATGGAAAAAGTATTTTCAATTATAATTCCTTGTCGAAATGAAGAAGCTCATATTGAGAAATGCCTCCAGTCCTTAGACAGCTTAGACTATTCTAGAGAGTCATACGAAATACTCGTCGTTGATAATGGATCGACTGACCTTTCCGTGACTATTGCAAAAAAGTACGCTGATCAGATAATTCTCCTCCCGGACGTAAAAGTTGGAGCTGTCAGAAATACTGGCGCCAAGGCAGCAACGGGGAGATATCTTGTTTTCATCGACGCGGATTGCACACTTGATAGCAATTGGCTCGCTAGAGCAGAGAAGCTGGCGAAAAATTATCCGAAAAGAGTTTTTGGTGGAGGCATCATACTACCTAAAAACCCAAAATGGGTTGAGCGCTACTGGCTTCTAGAAGGACCCGAAGGAAACAGCCTTCCAGCTGAGTTAATTGGTTGCTCAATTGTTATTTGCACTGAGCTTTTCAAGAGTATTGGTGGATTTGACGAAAAAAGAACCTCTGGAGAAGACACAGATATATCTACTCGAATTCGCGCTATAGGACAAGAAATAAAAATCACACGCGCATTAAATGTCACTCATTTAGGTAACGCACAGACAATATTTTCACACATTAAACGACAAGCATGGCATGCTAAATCTTACAAAAAAAATAAACTTCAAAATCTTAAGGATCCAGTTTTTTTATTATTACTTACTTATATTTTATCGATAGCATTCGCTGCAATTACAGCAATACTTGAAATTTACTTATTTACGCCCCCCCTATTTTTGATAGCATTAATTTTGCCTCTAGTTTTGACAACGAAACGATATAAAAGAGCGAAACGAATTCCCGGAAATATAAAGGAACTATTTCTTTCTTACATTCTTGATCTTTCATACCTTACCGGCAGGGCAATGGGCTACTTAAGCCCACCCTACCGATAAGTATCAATCGATAATAACACTTGCGGGAGGGCTAGGTGGGGTTAAGCCTTTTAGACCATCGGGGATTGAAGTTCGTACAACCAAGTCATCTATTGAATACCATTCTTGTCTACGAACATCATCGGTATATGATTTAAAATAATCATTGCCGCCTATTGAAAAAAAGTTCCACTTGACCATTTCACCTGTACCGTCTGGCAATCTATCAACCCATATTATGTCCCGCACATTTACAATCTGCTCATCATTAACCCACTGAACAAGCCAACCATCAGCGGCACCAGGTGAGCTGTTCATTTGGACATAAAAAGCTATTTTGGTCCAATCGCTTTTACCGTATATCTGATAATGTTCTACGGTTTGCCTCAAATTATCAGATATATACCCACCGTTTACCCGATCTATAATATTGGGCACGCCTCCCCCGACACCCATTTCAGCAATATCTCTCGTAAAGTTAAGAGAACCTCTTGGGTGACTGCCTTTTTGCTCAGCAGTCATCGTGTAATTTTCACCGTGCGGCCCCCCCCTTAGGGTTTGCATATTCCTTACGCCATAGGTGTCGCGCTTCCAATCCCACAAAAACAAAGGGCCCTGCTCTCCCCCACCAAACGCTTGAAACTCACTGCCGCTTTCAGACCAACTTCCAACCCTGAAAATTTTGCTCATATCCTCAGACGGGTTAACCGTCCAGTCAGGATCGAAGCGAATCCAGAATTCAATGTAAAGAGATTCGTACCCTTCCCTGAAAAGCTTTAGTAACTGCCCATCAGAATTCCATTTCCAGGCAGGGTCTCGCGATGAGTCTCTGCGTTGGACAAATGACTTACCGGCATTACCTCTTGCTTTGTCTGAGTTCGCCGATAAAATTTCAATAGTTTCATGGCGATCTGGATGTCCAGTCGATGGAGCCCACGTTGGATCCTGATATACGCTATGCCAATTCATTGGAACTACATGAGTTCCAGTACGTTGAAGTCTATCAGGGCCAGCTCCATTAACAGGAAAAGCCCCGGTATTGTTTTCCGGTAACCCACTATGCCAATCCGGCTGGTCGTCAAAATTCTCTTCAAAAATCACCTCAGCCCCTGCAAAAAAAGGCGCTGCAACTAAAGATGTCATGAGCAAGCATTTGCCCAGCCGAGTGCTAAAAAAAGCCATAACTGCAATCCCCATTTTAAGTCTGATATCAATGCTTATAGCCTAGTCTATCCGCCTTTCAATGGGCGTGATGAACTCGCGTTTTCCTCGCAACGTTATGTGAACAAACGGCGAAGTATGTAACCAATTTTTTCAGTCTAGCACTGCACTGTAATTCACGCCCAGCACCCAATAGACCGTTTTTCACAGAAATTTACCTTCCTAGCCTGTACAGTTATGAGCGTACATCTGGTAAAGTTTTGTAACCAGAAATTCGCTCCAAACTCTCCAGGGAAGGCAAGCTGTATGAGAGTGCTTACCATCTTCGGAACACGCCCTGAGGCCATCAAAATGGCCCCTCTGGCCATTCGCCTCGGAGCTGATTCCCGTTTTGACTCGAAAGTCTGCGTCACAGCGCAACACCGGGAAATGCTGGATCAAGTGCTTGACCTGTTCCAACTGGTGCCGGATTACGATCTTGATCTGATGAAGCCAGGGCAAACCCTGTCTGAACTCACCGGCCGGATACTCACCAGTGTCGAGGGCGTGCTGCAATCCTTTCGCCCGGATATAGTACTGGTGCACGGAGACACCTCGACGACTCTGGCTACCAGCCTCGCCGCATACTACCAGCAGATACCCGTAGGCCACGTGGAGGCAGGGTTAAGAACCGGTAACCTGTATTCCCCCTGGCCGGAAGAGGCCAACCGCAAGCTCACCGGCGCCCTCGCCAGCCTGCATTTTGCCCCTACCGACATTGCCCGCCAGAACCTGATCCGCGAGGGTGTGGCAGACACGCAGATTTATGTAACCGGTAACACCGTGATTGACGCCTTGTTAGAGGTCCGGGACAAGATTCACGGTGCTCCGTCTCTCACCTCGCAGTGTAATGAACAATTCTCCTTCCTGGACGCGTCCAGAAAGCTGATCCTGGTAACCGGCCACCGGCGGGAGAGTTTTGGGGCTGGGTTCGAACGCATTTGCCAGTCACTGGCGGCTATTGCAGAAAGTCACCCGGACGTCGAGATTCTGTACCCGGTGCACTTGAACCCTAATGTCCAGGAGCCAGTGCGGCGGTTGCTCGGCAGTAACCCTCGCGTTCATCTTATAG
>NZ_CAXBDN010000039.1:0-21556 GCF_963974375.1 uncultured Marinobacter sp. | reverse complement strand
TGGCGTCCCCTAGGGGGTTCGAACCCCTGTTGCCGCCGTGAAAGGGCGGAGTCCTAGGCCACTAGACGAAGGGGACGCATCGGTAAACCTGTGCCTCGTCGAGGTGGCGCGTATATTAAGAATGTGCCCTTCTGCTGTCAACCGTTTTGCCCGAAAAATATAAAAACCGGTTGCTGAGGTATTGGCGACCCCGGGGCGGTTTCTGTTCCGGGGCCGTTATCCGACCGACCGATTACCTCAGGGCCTGCTTCAGTGCCGGTTCGAGTTCTGGCCAGACAAACTGATAGCCTTCGGCCAGCAGCTTTTCAGGCACGGCGCGCTGGCCGGTCAACAGCAGATCCGACATTTCCCCCAGCGCTAATCTGAGAATGACTTCGGGCACCGGGAACAGTACGGGTCGGCGCAGCACCTTGCCAAGAGTGCTGGTAAATTCCCGATTGGTGACCGGCGCCGGGCTGACCACATTGTAGGGCCCCGAAGTTTGCGTGTTTTCCAGCATCCAGATAATGGCGCCGACAACATCGTCACGGTGCACCCAGGGCATGTATTGATGACCGCTGCCGATTCTGCCACCGAGACCAAGTTTGAATGGCAGCGCCATGCGCTCGAGAAAGCCACCATTGGCACCAACCACCAGCCCGGTTCTCGACAGGCACAGCCGCACACCCTTGCTGGCAAGCGGCGATACTGCTTGTTCCCAGTCCCGGCACAGCTGATGGGCAAATTCGTCGTGGGGCACGGTGTTCTCATTGACCGGTTCACTACCCTGAGCTCCGTAGTAGCCCACAGCCGATCCTGAAATAACAACCTGCGGCAGGGTTTCCCGGCTGAGCAACACGGTAACAAGTTCACGGCTCAGGGCGATACGGCTGTCCCTGAGGGCCTTTTTGCGTGCCTCGGTCCAGCGTTTATCGGCAATACCTTCACCGGCAAGATTAATGACACCGGAAAAGGTCTGGTCAGCAGGAATGTCAGTCAACGCGCTGATGGCGGTGACCCTGCCGCACAGAGCCCTGACTTCGGACTCGGTCTTTCGGCTCAGTACGGTAAGCTGATACCCCTTGCGGATCAGTGCAGGGCAAAGATCCTGGCCAATAAATCCGGTGCCTCCGGTAATAAGCAGATTTCGTTCAGTCATGGTCCTGCTCCAGCAGATCGCGGGCGATATCGCGAAGGGCGAATCCAAGCCTCGGATCATTGCCGATGGGGGGCATCAGGCTGATGTCCAGCTGATACTTCGCCCGGTAGGTGTCCAGCATCTCCGGCACGTCCTTGCGCAGGTGCCGGCCGGCAGCAAGAAACAGTGGCAATATCCGGATCTCATTGATACCGGCGGCAGCAGCAGCGGCTACTTCGTCTTCGAGAGATGGCTGGCTCAACTCCATATAGGCAACCCTGGCCTCGGGCACCGCCTTGAGTGTGGGCTCAGCCAGATCCTCGAAGGTTTTACACCAGCGTTGATCGCTGCTGCCGTGGGCAAGCAGGATAATCCGTGTCTGATCGGCCATGAATCTGAGTCTCCTGATACTGACGCTAGGTTCAGTGTATAGTCGCTGCTAGGGGCACTCAAATGAATGAGTGATGTTGTCCAGAGGGTCATTTCTTACTGGGTCAGTCTGTTATGTTCGCATGGTATGAGCTACTGGATTTCTGGTTTGGTGAACTCGATGATCACGGGATCCCCGACCAGCATCATCGGGAACGCTGGTTTCGCGCCAGCCGGGCCTTTGATCAGGAGATTCGCCGACGGTTCATGTCGCTGGTGTTGCTTGCCTCCGAAAACGGTCTGGAGCACTGGCGCGCCCAGCCGGGAGGACGCCTGGCAGAAATTATCCTGTTGGACCAGTTCACCCGGCAGATCTACCGGGGTGGTGGCCTGGCCTTCAGCAATGACCGGCAGGCTGTCAGGCTGTGCCTCGAGGGTCTGGACGAAGGCGCAGACCAATCACTGCTGCCAATCCAGCGGGCGTTCTTCTACATGCCACTGCAACATTCAGAGAAAGCCGACCTGCAGGCAAGATCCGTTGCCTGTTACCAGCAGTTGGCGGCCAGTGAATCCGGTCCGCTTAGGGTATTTCTGGAAAGCTTTACCGAGTCGGCGCGGGATCACCAGATGGTGATTCAGCGCTTTGGTCGCTTTCCCCACAGGAATCGTCTGCTGAAACGATCCTCTAGCGAGGAAGAGGCCCGCTATCTGAAGGATGGCGGTGCCCGCTACGGTCAGTAAATGCAACCATCAGCGGTTGACCGCTGATGGTGTCTGTACGGCAGGGTTAGCCGCAAGCCCCTCGGGTTTCGTCAGCAGGGTGTCGCCCTGATCATAAATCAGCTCAAACTCGGCCTCCGGCACCACAGTAACCGCGATATCCAGTTTGTGTTCCCCGCCACCCAGCAGCACCCCCCGCATGGGGGTGGTATCGGAAAAATCCCGTCCCCAGCCCAGAATGATATGGGCATGGTCCGGAGTAACTCCGTTGGTGGGATCGAACTCCAGCCAGCCCGCTCCGGGTACAAATACGCTCACCCAGGCATGGGTGGCGTCAGCGCCTACCAGCCGGGCCTCTCCGGCCGGCGGGTTGGTCAGCAGATACCCGCTGACGTACCTGGCGGCGAGTCCCAGTGACCGCAGGCAGGCAATCATCAGATGGGCGAAGTCCTGGCAAACCCCCCGTTTCTGTTTCAGTACGCTGGCCACCGGGGTTGATACGTCGGTGGCTTCATTGTCGAAGGTGAATTCCTGGTAAATCCGCAACATCAGATCCTGGCAGGCCTCCGTTAACCTGCGGTCCGGCGTAAAGCTGCCGTACTGCTGGCCTGTGGGAATCAGGGGAGAGCTGAAGCGGAAGGCGGCCGCCTGCAAGGTGTCACCCGCCATGGGATGGCCGGCCTGATAGCGGAGCTGATCCCGGACCTGCTCCCAGCTCTGACCTGCGGGCCCGGGCTCAACTGTCGGTCGGGGTGCAAGATCAACCCAGCACTCACTGCTCACCTCCAGGCGGTTGTGATCGGTCAGGAACTGGATGGCTGTAATATGGTTGCCAAAGCTGTCAACAAAGGTGCGTTGCAGATCCGGCTGCGGATCAATCAGTAGCCGGTGATCGAGGCACTGCTGCCAGGGCAGGTCGCGGGGTGTCAGTCGCAGCAGGTGGTGGGACTCACTGACCGGATGCAGGTATTCGTAAGTGGTTTCGTGGCGAACGTGATAACGGCTTGAGTACATGGTCGCTGGTCCTCAGGCCGGATTCCAGCGGGTACGCTGGCCTGCGGTGTGACTGAAACTCTGACGCTGGATCTGTTCCGCGACGTTGTAGCATACCCTGATAATTTCGCCCAGTGTTGTGGCCAGCTGTTCGCAGGCCTGGTCAGCACCGGGCTCCGCAAATGGACGCAGATCCAGCTGCTGCAGTGATTGCGCTGCCAGCTCGATATCCGGAGGCAGTAACTGGCGCGTGGCATTGGCGATTTCGGGCAGATCCCGTTGCAGTTGTACGATCTGAAAGGCCACGGCATGGGTATTGGACCGGTCTGTAATCAACAGATGCAGCACCGGCAGCAGTTCCGGCGCCCGGCGGTAGCGGGTGCGATAGGTGATGGACGAGTTGGTGACTTCCAGCAGCCATTCCAGCATGGTGTCCCGCTGCTGCTCTTTGGCCTGCAGGGGAACCTGAAGCAGGCTGCAGAGATTGATCAGGCGCTCCAGCCGGCGTCCGGCAATCAGGAAACACCAGTCGGCATCCCGGGTGATGTCGTCCATGGCGAAGCCCCCCAGCGAAATACAGTCTAGGATCACCTGATTGAGGGCGCCGATGGCTTTATCCGGCGTGGATGGCCGGCTCTGGAGCGGCAGTTCCAGCCGGCTCAGCAGATGCCAGTTATCGGTGGACAGCCGGTCCCGGAGTTGACTGGCGTTCAGCGCAAGTGCCTGCAGGCAGTAGGCCAGTGAGCCCGGCTGGTCGCGATTGATGAGGGCTTCCAGCAGACCGCTGGCGCCCACTTCCGGCTTCGCCTTCGGTGCGAGTGGGGGCAGAATGCCAAGGCGCCGCCCGGCGGCGCGAAGTCCGGTGAGGGCCTCCTCGGATTCTTCATCATTGGTTGCCAGCCGGGTAAAGGCCGCCCGCAGAATCCGCGAGGTCATCTCGGAGCGTTCGCTGTGACGCCCCATCCAGAACAGATTCTCGCCAACCCGGGAGGGTGTGTCACGCTCGGAGGTCAGCAGGTCATCAATACTGAGCCGGGGCTTGGTCAACGGCACTCTTCGGGCCGGGCGACGGGCTTCCACCCAGGTGTCCTTGGACAAACCGCCCCGCTGCATGGAAATTACTTCAGCGCCATCCCGGGACGCGACCCGGGTGAGGGCGCCGGGCATCACGGTGTAGCCGTCGGCGGTGGCGGCAGCAAATAACCGCAGGCCGATGGAACGGGCGGCAAGGGGCTGCTGTGAGTCCCGGCGCCACACCGGTGCCTGGGACAGGCGAACCCATTCCTGGGCGACGTAGGCGTGGGGCTGGGCCCGGATCTGTTCGATCAATGCTTCGCGGTTGCGGCCTTTGAGCTGATGACCGAAAACCGGTTCAGTACCGGTGCCGGGGTAGGAGGGCTTGATGACCAGTTCATCCAGATGCTCAACAACCCATTCCAGGGCCGGAGGTTCACCACACCACCAGGTTGCCACTGACGGCATGGTCAGCGGTTCACCCAGCAGGCGTTCGGCAATTCCGGGCAGGAAGCCGAACATCGCGGCGCTTTCCATAAGCCCGCTGCCGAGGGCGTTGGCAACCAGCACTTTTCCGGCACGAACGGCGCCCAGCAGGCCCGGAACCCCCAGCACAGAATCAGCGCGCAGCTCCAGCGGATCACAGAAGCCATCATCAAGGCGTCGGAAGATGACATGAATCTGGCGCAGGCCCTGAAGTGTTTTCAGGTACACGGTGTCGTTTCTGACCGTCAGGTCCTGACCTTCGACCAGGGGGAAGCCCAGGTGACGGGCCAGAAATACATGCTCGAAATAGGTTTCGTTGTAACGTCCCGGGGTCAGCAGCACGCACAGGGGGGTATCCGGTCCGCTGGGCGCGTGTTCACTGAGATGACCTTGCAGGTCCCGGAAAAAATCCGCCAGATTTCGGGCCGGCAGGCTGTGGAAAGCGGAAGGAAAAGCCCGGGAAATAACCATGCGGTTCTGCAGTGCATAGCCTGCACCGGAGGGTGCCTGGGTCCGGTCGGCAATAACCCACCAGTGGCCGTCGGGAGAGCGGGCAAGATCGACTGCATAGAAATGCAGGTAGCGGCCACCGGGCGGCGTAACCCCCTGGCAGGGCCATTTGAAACCGGGCTGGCCAAATACCAGAGCTGGCGGCAAAAGACCCTCGGTGAGCAGGGACTGGGGCCCGTAGAGGTCCGCCAGCACCTTGTCGAGCAGCGTCGCGCGCTGGGCAACCGCTGCCGCCAGCTGATCCCATTCGGTGGCCTGCAGGACCAGTGGCAGCAGGTCCACCTCCCAGGGGCGTGCAATACCGCGGGGGTCGTCATAAACATTATAGGTGACGCCGTCGGCGGCAATGGCGGCCGCTACCGACTGGGCTTTCTGATCCAGTGTATCCGTGGTGGTTTGTCCCAGCTGCCGGAAAAACGGCTGCCAGTGTTTACCGATTCGGTTCTGATCGTTCAGCAGTTCATCGAAACGCCCGGATACCGGCCGATAATTTTCGAGGATGGATGGCAGTTTGAAATCTGACGGCACGGTTACGAAATTCACTCTGCTGAAGGTTTCCCGCCAGGGAAGGCTTCTGGTTATCGGAACAACAGACCTTCGGTGCAGGGCCCGCCTGGCGTGGGCCACTGCCACGGAAGCGACAGTCGGTCACCCACGATAGCGCACCGGACAGGGCCCGGCATAGCCCGGCAGCACCGGGAACCGGCGAATTCTGCTGGCACAGGCGACGGTCTCCCGCTGCGCACTGGTATCGTCGGTTCGCTGTTCAGTGGCGCCGCAGGTCAAGGGTAAACGGGAATTCCGGGTTGATCTCCGGTTTTTGAAGGGCGTCGCCGACGGCTTTGCCGGGGCTGTGGCCCATGCGGAAAAATCGGGACATGCGCCGGCTTTCCGCTTCGAAGGCGTTTACCGGCAGCGTTTCAAAGCTGCGCCCACCGGGGTGTGTGACATGGTACTGACAGCCTCCGAGGTTGCGCTGATTCCAGGTGTCCACCAGGTCAAACACCAGGGGCGCATCGATTTCAATCGTCGGGTGCAGACAGGTAGGGGGCTGCCAGGCCCGGTAGCGGACACCGGCCACAAATTCGCCCACCGTGCCGGTGTTGTGCAAGGGCACCGGCACTCCGTTACAGCGGAGCTGGTAACGGTCTGACGCGGCACCTGACAGCTTTACCTGCAATCGTTCCAGGGACGAATCCACGTAGCGGGCGGTGCCGCCGGTGGCGCCTTGCTCACCGGTGACATGCCAGGGTTCCAGAGCGCTGCGCAGTTCCAGATGGATGCCACTGACCTCATAGTTGCCCAGTACCGGAAAACGGAACTCCAGGTGCGGCGCAAACCAGCTGGCCTGCAATGGAAAGCCTGCGCTCGTGGTGTCTTCGATAACATCCTGAAAATCCTGCCAGATAAAATGCGGCAACAGGAAGCGATCGTGCAGTTCAGTGCCCCATCTGGCCAGTTTGTCAGGATGGTAGGGGGTTGCCCAGAATCGTGCCACCAGTGCCCGCAGCAAAAGCTGCTGGGTCAGGCTCATGCGGGCGTGGGGCGGCATCTCGAAGGCTCTCAGCTCCAGCAAGCCCAGGCGCCCGGTGGCGCTGTCCGGTGAGTAAAGCTTGTCGATACAGAATTCGGCGCGGTGGGTGTTGCCGGTCATGTCGGTGAGCAGGTCCCTGAGGATCCGGTCCACCAGCCAGGGTGAGCAGGGCGCGGTCAGGGCCTCCCCGTTAACCGGGGGCGGGCACAGGCGCTGCATCTCGCGGAACGCCAGTTCAATCTCGAACAGGCTGTCGTTGCGGGCTTCGTCCAGGCGCGGAGCCTGGGAGCTGGGGCCAATAAACATTCCGGAAAACAGATAGGACAGGCTGGGATGGTTATGCCAGTAACTGACCAGGCTGCGCAGCAGGTCCGGTCGCCTGAGGAATGGCGAATCCGCCGCAGTGGCACCCCCCAACACGAAATGGTTACCGCCACCGGTGCCGGTATGACGGCCATCCATCATGAATTTTTCAGTACTGAGGCGGCTCTGAAAGGCGTCGTCATAGAGGCTGGTGGTCTGCTCGACCAGTTCATCCCAGCTATGGGCCGGATGCACGTTGACTTCGATCACACCCGGATCCGGGGTCAGCCGGAAGTGACGTAACCGGGAATCCGCCGGGGGCTCATAGCCTTCAATCAGAACTGGCTGGTTCAGTGTCGTCGCCACCGACTCGATAGCGCTGATCAGCGCCAGATAGTGCTCCGGTTCTTCCACCGGTGGCATGAACACATACAGAATGCCGCCACGGGCCTCTGTGCACAGTGCAGTGCGGACCACATCGGGGGCGGATTTGCCGGCTTCAGGGGGGTGTTCCACAGCTGCGCCCGCAACGGGCTTGCGACCAGAATGGTTCAGGTTGCCGGCAGCGGGCAGCGGCTTGTGCTGAACAAACGGGTCGGGGCTGTGTATCCAGGGGTAGTCCTCATCCCTTACCCAGGGTTGGGAATCCAGCGGCAGCCGGTAGCCCACGGGGGAGTCGCCCGGCGTCAGGTAGCAATGCTCGTCTCTGAGAAACCAGCGGCCGGTACGCCAGGTTTTTGTTGTGGCATCGATGGCCAGTGGCAGCACGTGGCCGGTAGCGGTGTCCAGGCCGCGGCTGAAAATATGCTGCAGCCGCTTGCGTTCCATGGGGTCCGCGAGCTTTGAGTCGAGCGGATCCACGTTGACCGGCAGCTGGCGCTCTTTCCACAGGTAATAGAAAGCGTCTTCCAGCGCCGGAAAGCAGGCTTCCGGCGTCAGGCCGAGGGTTGTTGCCAGCTGCCCGATAAAGAGCCGCGCGGTTTCTTCAGTGGCCGTTCCGGGCGTGCGTTCGTCGGCAATCAACGCCGGGTTCTGCCAGATAGGCTCGCCATCCCGGCGCCAGTAACAGTTCATGGACCAGCGCGGCAACTGCTCGCCGGGGTACCACTTGCCCTGACCAAAATGGACCAGCCCGCGGGCGCCATAACGTTTGCGCATACGGTGAAACAGGTCCGACGCCAGCAGGCGTTTGGTGGGCCCCAGGGCCTCGGTGTTCCACTCGTCGCCGTCACGGTCGTCAATGGAAACGAAGGTAGGCTCACCGCCCTGGGTCAGCCTGACATCCAGCTCCTGCAGCTGTTCGTCGATGCGGTGGCCCAGCTGTTCAATGTCACGCCACTGATGGTCGCTGTAGGGCTTTGTCACCCGGGGCGTTTCCAGGATCCGGCTGACGGCCATATGGTGCTCGAAAGACACCTCACAGTGTTCCACCGCTCCGGAAACCGGCGCGGCGGAGTAGGGCTCCGGAGTGCAGGCGAGGGGAATGTGGCCCTCGCCTGCAAACAGCCCGGAGGTGGGGTCGAGTCCTACCCAGCCGGCACCGGGGAGATAGACTTCACACCAGGCATGAAGATCGGTGAAATCCTCCTTAGGCCCGGAGGGGCCGTCCAGCGATGGCTGATCAGCCGTCAGCTGAATCAGGTAACCAGACACAAAACGTGCCGCCAGCCCGATGTGGCGCAGCGTTTGCACCAGCAGCCAGGCAGAGTCACGGCAGGAACCGGAGGTGTTCTGGAGGGTTTCTTCCGGCGTTTGCACCCCGGGCTCCATGCGGATCAGGTAGCTGACCCGTTCATACAGGCGCTGATTCAGCGCCACCAGAAAATCGACACTGGCGGCAGGTGTCAGATCAATACTGTTCAGCCACTCCCGGAACAGGCTGTCATCCTCGACTGGCAGCGTTTTGAAATAGGGCGCCAGCTCGACCTGTTGCCAGTCTTCATAGCTGAACGGAATCTGCTCGGCGCCGGGCTCCAGAAAGAAGTCAAAAGGATTGATCACCGTCATTTCGGCCACCAGATCAACGGTGACACTGAACGATGTGGTTTTCTCGGGGAACACCAGTCGTGCCAGGTAATTGGCCTGGGGGTCCTGTTGCCAGTTGACGAAATGCCCCTCGGGGCCCACGTTAAGGGAATAGCTGAGAATCCGTGTACGGCTATGGGGACAGGGACGCAAGCGTACAATCTGGGGCCCGAGCGTTACCGCACGGTCGTAGTGGTAACGGGTTTCGTGGGTCAGGGCTACGTGAATGGACATGGTGCGTCTGTGCACTCCTTCAATGGAAATCCGGCGCCGGGATTCCCTGGCGGGTACAGTCTATGACCTGATGGATGAACCGCAGCTTTTCGATAACCATGGGCGCCAGTACAAACGGATAGGCGTCATCGTGCCCCATGCTGCGATTGAGGCTGTTCAGTGCAAGCGTCAGTGGCATCCAGTGCTCGATCAGGGGGTCGAACTCCGTCTGGTAGTAGGGATCAAAGCTCACTGAGGTTCTCGACGGAAGGCTGCCTTCATCGTCCAGTTTCAGGCTCAGGTTGAACTGGTGAGCGGTCTCCAGTGTATCCACCATATGCAGATAATGTGCCCAGCTTTCCGCCCAGTCCTCCCACGGGTGGCTGGCTGCATAGTGGCTGACATAATTCTGCTGCCAGCCCGGCACCGGTGGCTGGCTGTAATGCTGCTGCAGAGCCTGGTTATAGTCACGCTCCTCATTGCCGAACAGCTGGCGGAAAGGGTCCAGCCAGGGGCTGTTACGAATCAGGCGATCCCAGTAGTAGTGCCCGGATTCGTGCCGGAAGTGTCCCAGAACGGTGCGATAGGGCTCGGCCATATCGTCCCGGGTCGCGGCGCGGATGGCGGGATCAGCCTCGGCAATATTGAGCGTGATAAGCCCGTTGTCGTGGCCGGTCATTACCCGTTCCCGTTCGTTGAAAACCGGAGCCTGATCTGCAAGAAAATCAAAGGCCAGCCCCATGTCTCCGTTGGCCTGTTTCGGGTACACCGGCAGGCCTAGCCGTAGCAGCGAGTACACCAGCCGTCGTTTGTCCACTTCCAGGGTGTGCCAGAGGTTCAGATTGTGGCTGATGCTGAGGTCCGGAATCATATGGTTGAGGCGACAGGACAGGCAGTAGGGTGCGGATTCTTCCGCAGGTACCAGCCAGTTGCAGACCTGATACTGGGAATAATTGCCACACAGCCGGTAGTGATTGTTGCTGGCCTGGTCTTTCCATAAAACCCCGCCAACAGGCTCTATAGCCAGTAACGAGCGGCTGCGGGGAGAATAGCCGAGTGCCGCCCCACAACGGTTACATTGCGTATTCTCGAAGTAGAGAGCGTTTCCGCAATTTGTGCAGCGAAAAAGTTTCATTTTCGGACTCCCGGAGGGTATGTCCTTTCTGATCGGGGGGAAAACAAATGCCGAGCCAGGTTGATACCTCCTCAGTATTGTCGGAATCCAGCGTAACGCAACCGGGGGTAAGGCGCGATGAACTTTTTGAAGTGATGTGGGCGTAGTGTCGTGTTTGCCTAAAAGGATACGTCACGATAACGCCCTCCTTATCGGCCAGGGCTGCCATACCAGAGTTGCGACGCTGGTAATACGCGGATTTTCTGTCAAGGCCTGTTCATCCGGGAAGGCGGCCTGGTATCACCGGCACTGTCGGCTGGCGTTGCCGAACAGCCGTGGCAAAAGGGCCGTTTGCACAACTCTGTCATCAAAGTTTAAAAAGAAGTTGACGGCCGAAAACATATCCGTAGAATACGCAGCCGTTGAGAGGCAACGTCTTCTGCAACAATCAGCGGGAATAGCTCAGTTGGTAGAGCACAACCTTGCCAAGGTTGGGGTCGCGAGTTCGAATCTCGTTTCCCGCTCCAGATCCCGAAAACCCGGCCCTCATACGGCCGGGTTTTTTCGTTCAGGGCAGCTGGTTTTGATTTGGGTATACGGAGCACTTTGCCACCATGAACATCCACTCTCTCTGGCTGTATCCCATAAAATCCCTGCCGGGCATGGCTGTCGAGTCATTTGAGCTGGACAAATTCGGTCCGGCACAGGACCGTCGCTGGATGGTGGTCAGTGCCGACGGACGTTTTGTCACCCAGCGCAAGGTTCCGGCGCTGGCGCTTGTGATTCCCCGCATCGAAGCTCAGGTGTTACGGATTGCAGTTCCCGGTGAGGGCGACCATGCCGTTGAGCCTGGTCCCCGCTGGCGAACGGTCAGTGTCTGGCAGGATCAGGCCGAAGCTCTGGTGGCGCAGCCGGGACCGGCGGAGGCGCTCAGTCGTTTTCTGGGCATGCCGGTGGAGCTGGTCTACATGCCGGACGCTGCATTCCGGCATGCAAGGGCGCCAGGTCTGACAAGCCTGCATCCGGTGAGCTTCGCGGACGGTTTCCCTTTTCTGGTAACCACAACCGCCTCACTGAATGACCTGAACCTGCGCCTTGCCAGGGCCGTGGAAATGCGGCGTTTCAGGCCCAATATTGTTATTGAGGGGGCCGAACCCTGGGCGGAAGATGGCTGGCAGCAGCTGGCCATAGGAGAGGCCCGTGTTAACCTGGTGACGCCCTGTTCCCGATGCGTAATGATTACGGTCGATCCCGACACGGCGGTGCGGGCGGAAGATGGCGAACCCCTTAAAACCCTTGCCTCGTTCCGGCGCACAGCTGACGGTGTGATGTTTGGTGTTAACGCCGTTCATCAGGGTGCAGGTCTGCTGCGGATCGGTGATACCGTACGCGTGATTCATTCCAAGGAGATGTTCTGAGCTATGCCGTTGCTTACCCTTGAGGGAATCTCCCTCGCTTTTGGTGTACACCCGTTGCTGGACAACGCTTCGCTTTTTGTCGAACCGGGCGAACGGGTGTGTCTGCTTGGTCGCAATGGTGAGGGCAAGTCCACTCTGCTCAAGATCATTTCCGGTGAGGTCACTCCGGACGCCGGCGTCGTCCGCCTTGAAAGTGGCGCGACCCTGGCGGTGCTGCCCCAGAATCTGCCATCTCACGATACCCGCACGGCCTACGATGTGGTTGCCGGTGCGTTTCCTGAAACCGGGGAGTTGCTGGTGGAATTCCACCACCTGGCGCAACAGGGAGATGAAGCCAGCCTTGACCGGATGATGAAAGTTCAGGAGCGCCTGGAGTCTCTCGATGGCTGGCGGCTCGATCAGAAAGTGAGCAATATTCTGGAGCAATACCGGATTAATCCGGACCAGACCCTGAATACCCTTTCCGGCGGCTGGCAGCGTCGTGTGCTGCTGGCCCGGGCTCTGGTGGCCGAGCCGGATATACTGATGCTGGATGAGCCAACCAACCATCTGGATGTACCGGCTATCGCCTGGCTTGAGGATGCGCTCAGCCAGTTCCGGGGCGCTATTGTCTTTGTCAGTCACGACCGTGCGTTTATTCGCCGGATGGCCACCCGGGTGGTGGAGCTGGATCGTGGCCAGCTGGTGAGCTTCGCCGCCAGTTATGACAAATACCTCGACCTGAAAGAAAAAGCGCTGGAAGAGGAAGAACGCCAGAATGCGTTGTTCGACAAGCGCCTGAAACAGGAAGAGGCCTGGATACGGCAGGGCATCAAGGCCCGTCGTACCCGTAACATGGGTCGGGTCCGTGCGCTCAAGGCCATGCGGGAAGAGCGTCGCCAGCGCCGCGAGCGTAGTGGTACCGCAAGCTTCAGCGTTGAAGATGCAGCCCGCTCAGGGCGGCTGGTGGTTGAAGCGAAACACGCTGAGTTCAGCTACCCGGATGGTACCAACGTCATCCGTGACCTCAACATGACCATCATGCGGGGTGACAAGATTGGCCTGGTCGGTGAAAACGGCACCGGCAAGACGACCCTGGTGCGCCTGTTGCTGGGAGATCTTGAGGCTACCGCAGGCGAAATCCGCCTTGGTACCAACCGGGAAGTGGCCTACTTCGATCAGCTCCGGGGTGAGCTGGACCTGAAACGGAATGCACTGGATAACCTGTCCGAGGGCCGTGAGTTCATCGAGATCAACGGTCAGCAAAAGCACGTTCTGGGGTACCTGCAGGAATTCCTGTTTGCTCCGGAACGTGCCCGCTCTCCGGTCAGTGTCTTTTCCGGCGGAGAGCGTGCCCGCTTGCTGCTGGCCAAGCTGTTCAGCAAGCCGGCCAACATCCTGGTACTGGACGAACCTACCAACGATCTGGATGTGGAAACTCTGGAACTGCTGGAGGAGCGTCTGGTGGAGTTTGCCGGAACGGTCATCGTGATCAGTCACGACCGGGAATTTCTGGACAACATTGCCACAGATACCCTGTTCCTTGACGGCAGCGGCAGGGTTCGTGAGTACGTGGGTGGCTACACGGACTGGCGCCGGCAGGGCGGTCGTTTCCCTTCGGAGGCCTCGGAAGCCGGCCCGAAGAACCGCGGCAAGTCCGCCGCAAAGACCGCAGGCAAAGGCGCAGTCAGTGGTGTGACACCGGTCGTAGCGGTTACCGAAACCACGGCGGACTCATCGGTAAAACCGGCGGAAGCGGCGAAGACCGTCAAGCTCAGCTATAAGCTCAAGCGGGAACTGGAGTTGTTACCGGCCACCATGGAAGCCCTGGAGTCCCGCATCAAGGAACTGAACGAGACCATTGCATCGCCGGCCTTCTATGAGAAAGAGGCGGATGAGCTCAATCAGGTGTTAAAACAGCTATCAGATGCCGAAGCCGAGCTGGAAGGGGCCATGGCCCGCTGGGTAGAACTGGAAGAAATGCAGAACAATGGCTGAGGAGAGTCCCGTCTGGCTGATCAGGTAAACGAGTTAGCCAGACGGGATGCCAGATCCTAGTGTATACGGATGGCCAGCACGTCCACCTTGGAGCCGTGCAGCACGCCGTTGGCGGTCGAACCCAGCAGCAACTGGATACCGCGGCGACCATGGCTACCCATGATGCACAGATCAACGCCGCGGTCTTCACAGAGGTGGTGGATCTCCGATTCCGGGCGTCCAACGGTCACAATCTGGTTCGCCTCAGGAATGTCGTATTCCTTGCCATAGGCGGCAAGTTGCTCGCGGGCGGCCTTGTCGAGCTGATCCTGAAGTTCCGTCAGATCCATCGGAATATCCCCGCCATAGGCATAGCCAACGGGCTCAATGACATGGGCAAGTAGCAGCTGTGCATTGAAGGCTTTCGCCATTTCAACGGCCTTGCGGAGAACCTGAGGGGCTTCTTCTGTCAGGTCGACGGCAACAAGAATCTTGGAATAGGAAGACATGGTTCATTGCTCCTTGGCTGCAGGCAGTTCCTGCTTGACGGGTATGGCCAGTTGGCCAGTATCAAATGGTACTTTAGGCAATTTATCGCTTCTGTAAACTGATAGCGATCAAATTTCCCGGGAAAGGCCGGAGTTACGGTATTGAACAAGCACAGAAACACAAAGCGGAGCCACTGGCTCCGCTTTGTGTTTCTGCTTTGTGTTTCTGCTTTGAGGGGAAGCGATCAGGCCTGGGACTGCAGCAATGAAACGGTGTTGTCCAGCTCGTCCAGAATCGCCCGTGAATAACGTTCGATCACGAAGACCACGTTATTGCGGTTGTAGTTGATGTAGGAATTGCGGATAAACTCCCATTTCGATTCGATGTCGCCCAGGGGGCCGCTCAGTTCGGGGCGAGCGGCGCCGGCACGAACCTGCTGAAGAAGAGCGTCAAAATCCCTGGCCTGCTCATCCAGAGGCTTGCCGGCACCACCACCCTGAATCTGGGATACCTGGGAGTATGAGCGTGCGGTATACCGTGACAGCATTTCCGCCATCAGCACCGCTGCAGAGCGGGCCGATTCAACATTGGCGCTGGTGGGGGTCTGTGAGCTTTCCCGGGCAGCACTGTAGAGTTCCGTTGACAGGTTACTGAGGGCGTTGGCGGTGCCCGCCATTTCACCCACCAGTCGCAGGTCAGGGTAACCGATTTCGGTGACATCGCTGACGTTCTGACGCATCAGCTCCTGGAAGGTGGTGTATTGGGCGTCAAGTGCAGCGATCTGGTCCGGAGACAGGATGTTGACAGCATTGATCTTGATGCGGCCGATGTTGGCGTTGGAGCGACTCATTGCCTGCTGGATTTCCTGATCGGCAGAGTTGTCTTTGGTGGCGCTGTACCGGTAGTACGCGGACACAGCCATAAAGTTATTGATCCGGAATTCGTGAAGATCCCGAAGGAACGAGGAGCCTTCATTTGCCTGGGTGGCCATGGACGTCAGCAGTAAGGTCAGCACCAGCAGTGCGCTTTTGAGCTGAAGACTGGTGCAATACGAACGGAGGCGGAGGAGAGTTCGGTTCATTGGGGCAGTACTCCAAGATGATGCGCTTTATTATTCTGTAACTGGTGAGGTCCGTCCGTGGCTTGCCCGATGGGGCGTAAGGGCTGTCAAAGGGTCGGGCGGAAGTTGGACCAGGACTATTTTCAAAGCTAAATTAACCGGGAAGACCGATCAAGTTGTTTGTCCCGGAATGCGACCCCGTTCCAGGAATTTTACGGATTATTGCAGTCCCCCTCGGGTGTTAAGGGTAAATCCTCAGAGGGTTTCTGGCTGCTGCCGTTGATCCCCCTATGTGCCTGAAATAACAAATTCATTGACAAGTGCGTCAATTTTTCACATCGTGTGGCCTCCAAATTCAAACGACTGTATGAATTTCGGCCCCCGGTTTTCGCACAGGTTCCGGCGCGATGATGCGCCATCCCGAAAACTGCCGGTTTCCGGACTTCGGGCAGTGACCGAAAACCCGCCAGGAACTCCGGGTCCGCGAGGGTCCGGGCAGAGGCATTCAACCAAGACTGGAGATCAGTTGATGATTTACGAAGGTAAAGCCATCACCGTTAAAGAGATCGAAGGCGGCATAGCACAACTGAACTTTGACTTGCAGGGCGAGTCTGTCAACAAGTTCAACCGTCTGACGATTGAGGAACTGCGAGCGGCGACCGACAAGCTCAAGGCCCGGACCAATCTTAAAGGGCTGGTCGTGACCAGTGGCAAAGATAGTTTTATTGTCGGTGCCGACATCAACGAATTTACCGACTTGTTCGCCGGTAGCGAAGAAGATCTGATCAATAACAACCTTACTGCCAACGAAGTCTTCAGTGACATCGAGGATCTTCCTTTCCCGACCGTGACCGCGATCAATGGCATGGCTCTGGGTGGTGGTTTCGAAATGGCCCTGGCGACGGATTTCCGGGTCATGGACACCAATGCCAAAGTGGGTCTGCCGGAAGTCAAGCTGGGTATCTTCCCGGGCTTCGGCGGAACCGTGCGTCTGTCGCGCCTTATTGGCGTGGATTACACCATCGAGTGGATCTGCATGGGCTCCGAGAACCGGGCAGACAAGGCCCTTAAAACCGGCGCCGTTGATGCCGTGGTTGGCGGAGACAAACTGATGGAGGCGGCGCTGGCCATTATCAGCCAGTGCCAGGACGGCAAGCTGGATCATCTTGCCCGTCGCGAGGAAAAGAAAGGCAAGATCAAGCTGAACAATATGGAAAGCATGATGGCCTTCGAGACCTCCAAGGCCTTTGTTGCCGGCCAGGCTGGTCGCAACTACCCGGCCCCGGTCGAAGCCATCAAGGTGATGCAGAAGCATTCCATGCTGACCCGTGACAAGGCCATTGAAGTGGAGGCCAGGGGCTTCGCCAAGATGGCCAAGACCAACGTTGCCGCTTGCCTGGTAGGCCTGTTCCTGAACGATCAGGAGCTGAAGAAGAAGGCTAAAGAGTGGGAGAAAGAGGCCGCTCCGGTGCGTCAGGCCGCGGTACTGGGTGCCGGCATCATGGGTGGTGGTATTGCCTACCAGTCAGCCCTGAAAGGCACGCCCATTCTGATGAAGGACATCAATCAGGACGGTATTGATCTGGGCCTGAAAGAAGCGAAGAAGCTGCTGTCCAAGCGCATGTCCAAGGGCCGCATGAAGCCGGAACAGATGGCCGATGCCCTGAACAACATTGTTCCGACCCTGAACTACGGTGACTTCAAGAACGTTGATATCGTGGTCGAGGCAGTAGTCGAGAACGTGAAGGTCAAGGATTCGGTATTGCGGGAAGTGGAAGATCAGGTGCGTGAGGATGCGATCATCACCTCCAATACCTCCACCATTTCCATTGATACCCTGGCGAAGAACCTGAAGCGTCCGGAGAATTTCTGCGGTATGCACTTCTTCAATCCGGTGCACATGATGCCGCTGGTTGAGGTTATCCGTGGCGAGAAAACCAGTGACCGTGCCATTGCCACCACCGTGGCCTATGCCAAGGCCATGGGCAAGACCCCGATCGTGGTTAACAACTGCCCCGGCTTCCTGGTCAACCGGGTGCTGTTCCCGTATTTCGGTGGTTTTGCCGGCCTGGTTCGTGACGGTGCGGATTTCCAGCAGGTCGACAAGGTTATGGAAAAGTTTGGCTGGCCCATGGGCCCCGCCTATCTGCTGGACGTGGTTGGCATGGACACCGGCAAGCACGCCAATGAAGTCATGGCAGAAGGCTTCCCGGACCGCATGAAGTCTGACGACAAGTCAGCCATCGATGTGATGTACGAGAACAACCGGTACGGCCAGAAGAATGGCAAAGGCTTTTACGCCTATGAAGAAGACCGTAAGGGCAAGCAGAAGAAAGTTGTCGACGAAGAGTCGTACAAGTTGCTGAAGCCCATCGTGAAAAGTCAGAACGACTTCAGCGAAGAGGACATTATCGCGCGAATGATGATTCCCCTGTGCATGGAAACCGTTCGCTGCCTGGAAGACGGCATTGTCGAATCCCCGGCGGACGCGGATATGGGTCTGATTTACGGTATTGGCTTCCCTCCGTTCCGCGGCGGTGCGCTGCGTTACATTGATGATATGGGTGTCGACAAGTTCATTGAACTGGCCGACAAGTTTGCAGATCTCGGGGCGCTCTATCACCCGACAGAGAAACTGCGTGCCATGGCGAAGAATGGCAAAAAATTCTTCGGCTAACCCTGACCGAGATTTCCGAACGGAGAAAGATCTATGAGCCTTAATCCGAGAGACGTTGTTGTAGTGGATTGCGTACGGAGTCCGATGGGTCGGGCCAAGAACGGTTGCTTCCGCAACGTTCGTGCTGAAAACCTGTCGGCGGCGTTGATTGATGCGCTGTTCGAGCGCAACCCGAAGCTGGACCCGAAAGAAGTGGAAGATGTGATCTGGGGCTGTGTCAACCAGACCAAAGAGCAGGGCTTTAATGTTGCCCGTCATATCTCCCTGTTGACCAGGGTGCCTCACGAAGCCGGCGCCCAGACTGTAAACCGGCTGTGTGGTTCAGCCATGAGTGCCATTCACACGGCGGCTCAGGCCATCATGACCGGTAACGGCGATACCTTTGTAATCGGTGGTGTTGAACACATGGGCCACGTGCCCATGACCGAAGGTTTTGACCATAACCCGGCGGCGTCCAAGTACTCTGCCAAGGCTTCCAACATGATGGGCCTCACCGCAGAAATGCTGGCGAAGATGCACGGTATCAGCCGACAGCAGCAGGATGAATTCGGCGCCCGCTCCCACCGCCTTGCCCACGAGGCAACGCTGGAAGGGCGTTTCAGGAATGAAATCGTGCCCATTGAAGGCCATGACGACAATGGCTTCATGACCCTGATCGAGAACGATGAAACCATTCGTCCTGAAACCACGGCGGAATCTTTGGGCCAGCTCAAGCCGGCGTTTGATCCGAAAAATGGCACGGTTACCGCAGGGACCTCGTCACAGCTCACCGACGGTGCCTCCGCGATGCTGCTGATGTCAGCCGAGCGTGCCCAGGCCCTCGGCCTGACCCCCATCGCAAAGATCCGTGCCATGGCGGTTGCCGGTGTGGACCCTGCCATCATGGGTTATGGTCCGGTTCCGGCCACCAAAAAGGCCCTCAAACGGGCAGGTCTCAAGATCGAGGACATCGACTTCTGGGAGCTGAACGAGGCCTTTGCCGGGCAGTCACTGCCGGTGCTGAAAGATCTCAAGCTGACCGATGTCATGGAGCAGAAGGTCAACCTGAATGGTGGTGCCATCGCTCTGGGGCATCCGCTGGGATGTTCCGGTGCCCGGATTTCCACCACGCTGCTGAACATTATGCAGGCTCGTGGCGGCAGTCTTGGTGTGTCCACCATGTGTATCGGCCTGGGGCAGGGTATTGCCACCGTCTGGGAACGGATCTGATTCAGAGAGCTGTTTCAAGAGCGGCCGGAGCTGTTGTCCGGCCAAACCCAGAACAAGCCCGGCCTCGCCGGGCTTGTTTGTTTCGGGCGTTCAGCACTACTTCAAAAACTGTGCTAAAAGCTTTAGCAAAATCCAAGTATGGGTTGTCTTGTAATTGCTGACACTGTAAAACAGTGCTCCTATAGCTTTGTGAGCCAGTGTCTCCGGTCAGGTCTGACGCGGTTTTCCAGCGTTTTGGCACGCTTCACTTCCGTGCTGCCGGATTATTGAACAGCTCATTTCACGAAGTATCTAACGAACAGTTTGCAGGGGTAATGTCTCTGATATGGGTAAAAGTCTCGTAATCGTCGAGTCGCCAGCGAAGGCGAAGACCATTAATAAATATCTGGGTAATGACTTTATCGTCAAATCCAGTGTTGGTCATATACGGGACTTGCCGGTAAGCGGCAGTGGCTCCACATCCGACCCCAAAGAGCGTGCCCGTCTGGCGGCCCTGACCCGCAAGATGGAACCGGAAGAGAAAGCCGCCTATAAAAAGAAGAAGTCCCGGGACCAGCTGGTGGCGCGCATGGGCGTTGACCCTGATCACGACTGGGAAGCCCGCTACGAGATACTGCCCGGCAAGGAAAAGGTGGTCAGCGAGCTCAAACGTCTGGCCAAGACCGCCGATCACATCTACCTGGCGACGGATCTTGACCGCGAAGGGGAGGCTATTGCCTGGCACCTTCAGCAGACCATTGGCGGCGAACCGGAAAAGTACCGCCGAGTGGTGTTTAACGAAATCACCAAACGTGCCATCCAGGCCGCGTTTGTGGACCCCGGCACTCTCGACACCAATCGTGTCAACGCCCAGCAGGCCCGGCGATTCCTTGACCGGGTAGTGGGTTATATGGTGTCGCCGCTGCTGTGGGCCAAGCTGGCCAGAGGTTTGTCGGCCGGTCGGGTGCAATCCGTGGCGGTGCGGCTGATCGTCGAGCGGGAGCGGGAAATCCGCATCTTCGTGCCCGAGGAATACTGGCAGCTGCATGCTGACCTGGCCTCGACCCAGGCCAAAGAACCGGTCCGGTTCGAAGTGACCCGGTATCAGGACAAGGGCTACCGGCCGGTCAATGAAAGCGAGAGCAGTGAGCATGTTGCCCGCCTCAGGGATGGCAGCTTTGCGGTGGCCAAGCGCGAAGACAAGCCTACCCGCTCCCGTCCCACGGCGCCGTTTATCACCTCGACGCTGCAGCAGGCGGCCAGCAACCGCATGGGCTTCAGCGTCAAGAAAACCATGATGCTGGCACAGCGGCTCTATGAAGCCGGCTACATCACTTATATGCGTACTGACTCCACCAACCTGAGTCAGGATGCGGTGACCAGCTGCCGGGAATTTATCGCCAAACAGTTCGGCGACAAGTATCTGCCGGAGAGCCCCCGTCTGTATGGCAGCAAGGAAGGCGCTCAGGAGGCCCACGAGGCTATCCGGCCCACCGAGGTGTCCCGCAAGCCGGCTGATATCAGCGGCCTCGAGAAAGACGCCGAGAAGCTCTACGATCTGATCTGGCGACAGTTCATTGCCTGTCAGATGGCCGATGCCGAGTTCCTGAGTACGTCGGTGGTGGTGGCCAATGGCGATTACGAGCTGCGTACCCGGGGTCGGATCATCAAATTTGACGGCTTCCTGAAGGCAGCGCCCCAGTCCGCCAAAAAAGATGAAGACATCGCGCTGCCGGATATCAAGGTGGGCGAGGTACTGGAGCTGGCAAAACTGGATCCGACTCAGCACTTCACCAAGCCGGCGCCCCGGTATACCGAAGCCAGTCTGGTGAAAGAGCTCGAAAAACAGGGTATCGGCCGGCCTTCCACCTACGCATCCATTATTTCAACCATTCAGGATCGTGGTTACGTGCGGTTGCAGAACCGCCGGTTCTACGCCGAGAAGATGGGCGACATTGTTACCGGTCGACTGTCGGAATCGTTCCCGAACCTGATGGATTACGACTTTACCGCGCGGATGGAGGGCGAACTGGACGAAATCGCCGAAGGTCACGTCCAGTGGAAAAAGGTACTGAACGACTTTTACGCCCGTTTCAAGCAGCAGCTTGACCAGGCCGAAAAAGCCGATGACGGTATGCGTGGCAACACCCCCACAGAGACCGATATCGAATGTCCCTCCTGCGGGCGTCACATGCAGATCAGGGTTGCCAGTACCGGGGTGTTCCTGGGTTGCTCCGGTTACGCTCTGCCTCCCAAGGAGCGCTGCAAGACCACCATCAATCTGGTGTCCGGTGACGAAGTGGTCAGTGCAGACGATGACGTGGAGGGCGAGGGCGAAAGCCGCCTGCTGCGCAAGAAGCGCCGCTGTCC
>NZ_CAXBDN010000038.1:0-21668 GCF_963974375.1 uncultured Marinobacter sp. | reverse complement strand
CCGAGTTCCGGCGCATGTCCTCGCCCTATCCCGGTGTGGTGGTGTTTCAGGGGCTGTTCCTGCGGGAGCAGGGCATTCTGATTATTGTCGCGGCGCTGACGCTGATGGTGGGCCTGCAGCTGTTCCTCCGCAAGACCATGGTGGGCAAAACCATTATTGCCATGGCCCAGAATCGCGAGGGCGCCTTCCTGGTCGGCATCGACGCCAACCGTGTGGCCATGATGACCTTTGCCATTTCCGGCGCCCTGGCGGCCATTGCTGCGGCCCTTTACGCCCCGCTTAACCTGATATACCCCGCCATGGGACATCTTGTGATCATGAAGGCGTTTGTGATCATCATTCTCGGTGGCATGGGGAGCATCCGTGGCGCGATTCTCGGCGGCATGATTATCGGGTTCGCCGAAGCGTTTGGCGGATTCTATATATCCACCACCTACAAGGACGTCATTGCCTTCGGGTTGCTGGTACTGATCCTGTCTCTGCGTCCACAGGGGCTGTTTGCCAGGGGGGCACACTGATCATGTTATTCAAACTGGGTCGTTATCTGATGCATCCGGCCAGCAAATATATGGTGCTGGTTCTGGCTCTGCTGTTTCCGTTCATGGCACAGAACGATTATCAGATCTATGTGATGTCACTGGCGTTTGTCTGGGCCATCGCGATTTATGGTTTCAATATCATTACCGGATATTGCGGCCAGCTGAACCTGGCCCACGGCGGGTTTTTCGCCATTGGCGCCTATACCCTGGCCCTGCTGACATCAGACCATGGCTGGAATTACTGGCCGGCGTTTCTGTCGGCCATGTCGATGACAGCCGTTCTGGGCGTGCTGGTGGGGGCGGTTTCGCTGCGCCTCAAGGAACATTACTTCTCGATTTTCACCCTGTGTGTGGGTTTCATCATTTACCTGCTGCTGGATAAATGGGATGAGCTGACCCACGGCCCTCTGGGTGTCCGGGGTATCGCGGAACCGGACGGTTTCGGGCTGGTGAGTTTCCGGGAAACCACCCCCATGTATTACCTGATCCTGGTGTTCCTGGTGTTTATTGTCTGGTTCACCGGGCGCCTGTCCCGGTCGCTGCTGGGACGTACTTTTGTAGCGATCCGCAACGGTGATGATCTCGCCCAGTCGCTGGGTATCAATCTGATGCGGAACAAGATTCTGGCCTTTGCCCTGTCAACCACCTATGCCGGCATGGCTGGTGCGCTCTGGGCCGGCATGGTGCGATTTGTCGGGCCGGAAGCGGCGGCTATCGACTACACCTTCGACATGATTACCTACATGCTGGTGGGCGGCATTGGCACCCTCTGGGGTCCGCTGGTGGGCACCATCGGCATGGTCTGGCTGGTCCAGTCCATGCAGTTCCTTGAGGAATACCGGATGGTGATCTTCGGACCATTGCTGGTCATCATCGTGATCTTTTTCCCCCTTGGTATTACCGGCACCTTCCTTACCTCGATGCACCGCAAGGCCCAGGCTATGGGTCTGGGGCCGAAAAAAGTACGCACCGCAAGCAAGGTGGTCAGCGCGGACAAGGAGGCCGAGAGCAATGCTTAAAATTGAACATCTGACCAAAATGTTTGGTGGCCTGGCGGCGGTGAACGATGTCACGGTGGAATTCGGAGCCAATCAGATCAACGCCATCATCGGACCCAACGGAGCCGGTAAAAGTACCTTCTTCAACCTGATTTCCGGGGTTCACCAGCCCACTTCCGGCCGCATCCTCATAGACGGCACCGACGTTACCCGTATGCGCTGTGACAAGGTCGCCAGGCTGGGTGTAGGCCGTACCTTCCAGACCACCAACCTGTTTGAAACCGCCACCGTGCTGGACAACCTGATTGTGGGCTACCGGTTGCGGACCCGTTCCGGTCTGTGGGATGTGCTGATCAACTCGAAACGGTTGCAGGCAGAAGAAAAGGTCGCCCGGGAAAAAGCCCGGGAAGCCCTCGACTTTGTCGGCCTGAGCCGTGCTGAAAACCGGTTTATTGCAGACTGCACCCAGGAGGAACGCAAGCGGGTGGCCTTTGCGCTGGCGCTGGCGACCCAGCCAAAACTGGTACTGCTGGATGAGCCTGCCGCAGGTGTGAACCCGGAGGAAACCGAGGGTCTGGCCGAGCTGATGAAGAAAATGGTGCATCACGGCCGCACCGTCTGCCTGATCGAGCACAAGATGGACATGATCATGGGCATGGCCGACAAGATCATGGTACTCGACCACGGCGAGAAAATTGCCGAAGGCACGCCGGAGGAGATCAAGTCTGATCCGGTGGTCATTGAAGCCTACCTGGGGAGCGACGCCGATGCTGCAGCTTGAGAATGTGGACGTTCACTACGGCAGCTTCAAGGCTCTCAACAACATCAGTATGACCGTGGAAACCGGTGGTCTGGTGGTATTGCTGGGTGCCAACGGGGCAGGCAAGTCCACCCTGTTCAATGCCATCAGCGGGCTGATCAGGCCGTCAGCGGGCAAGATCGGGTTTGAAGACAAGACGCTGAACGGCATGAAGCCCAGCGCCATCGTTTCGGCCGGGGTGGTGCAGTGCGCCGAAGGCCGCCAGTTGTTCCCCCAGATGAGCGTGTACGACAACCTGATGATGGGCGCCTATGTCCATCGCCGCGAGCGGGAGTGCAACCAGAAACGGCTCAACGAAGTACTGGAGCTGTTCCCGATTCTGGAAGAAAAAGCGCGCCAGCCGGCGGGTTCCCTGTCCGGCGGGCAGCAACAGATGGTGGCTATTGGCCGCGCCATGATGAGCCGGCCCCGGATGCTGCTGCTGGATGAGCCCTCCCTCGGGCTGGCGCCACTGGTGGTCAAGCAGATGTTTGAAACCATCAAACAGATCAACAGCCTGGGCACCACGGTGCTGCTGGCTGAACAGAATGCCTTTGCGGCACTGAGGATTGCGACTCATGCCTACGTCATGGAAAACGGTCAGCTGGTCATGGACGGCGACCGGGAAGCCATGCTGGGTAACGAGCAGGTGCGCAAAGCATACATCGGGGCGTGAGGCTCCGACTCTCTAAAAACAAGAGTGAAACAACAGCCTGTTGTACAGGTGAAGGATAACCAGGAGAAAACAATGAAAATAGCACAGAAACTTGGTCAGGCGGTTGCCGTCGCAACATTGGGTATGGGTATGTCAGTGGCGGCCTGCGCCGGCACCGTCAACATCGGTTTCACCGGTCCGCTGAGCGGTGGCGCGGCGTTGTACGGTGAGAACAACCTGTCCGGCATCCGCATGGCGGCTGAGGAGATCAACGAAGCAGGCGGTATCGAGATCAACGGCGAAAAGCATACGTTCAACGTCATCGCACTGGATGACCGCTACTCGCCAGCCCAGGCGGCTACCAATGCCAAGCGCCTGAAGCAGGAATCCAATGTGCCGGTGGTTTTTGTTCCCCACGCCGGCGGCATTTTCGCCACCATGGATTTCAACCAGGACGATGATTTTCTGGTGATGGCCTACACCAGTGTGCCGACCGTGACCCAGCAGGGCAACGAACTGCTCATCCGTATTCCGCCGACGTTTGACGGCTATGTTCGGGCCTTTACCAAGTACGCACAGGACAACTACGGCACCAAACTGGCCATGGGGGGTGCAACCCATGAATACGCCAAAATCTGGTCCGACATGGTCCGCAAGGAGTGGACTGACAAGGGCGGTGAAATCGTGGCTGACAACGCCATGGACTACAACAAGTCTGCCGACTTCTTCACCGGTGTCAGCCGCATTGTTTCCAACAAGCCGGATGTCATGTTTGTTGGTGGGGCTTCCGAGCCGACCGGTCTGGTTATCCAGCAGGCCCGTCAGGTGGGCTACCAGGGCGCATTCATGATCATGGATCAGGCCAAGATTGACGAAGTGGCTGCCGTGGCTGGCGGTATGGAGATGATGGAGAATTCTATCGGTGTGGTTCCGCTGTCTGCAGATGAGAGCGATGCGGCCCAGTCTTTCCTCAAGCGTTACGAGGAAAAATACGGCAAGGTGCCAGGTTCGGAAGCGGCCTATCACTATATGGCGACTCACGCTCTGGCAGAAGCCATGGTGGCCAGCAATTCCACCGAACCAAAAGCCATTCGCGCTGCGGTGCCCGCTGCCCTGGCGGCCATGGACTCAAGCAAGAACCCCTATGGCATTACCGAAATGAAGGACGATGGTGGCCTGGTCACCCCGTTGACGCTGGCCGTGGTTCGTGACGGCAAGATCGTTGAGGAAGATCCCAACTGAGGGATGGATGGCAGCATCGAATGAGGCGTTGGTGCGGTCAGATCATCCTGCAAAATGGTGATCTGACACCAACGGGAAAGGGGCCTTAGGGCCCCTTTTTTATAACCGGCGAAACGATTCTGTGCCGGTTATCAGCAGGTTCAGCCGCGCACGTACATGGCCAGATTTTCGGCTACGACGGAGGGCTTTTCTTCACCTTTGACTTCAATCGTGGTGCGATAGGTGGCCAGCACACGGCTTTCATCCACTTCGGATACGTCAATCAGTTCTACCTTGCTGCGGATGTCCGAGCCGGACTTGACCGCGGAGGGCAGTCTTACCTTGTTCATGCCGTAGTTGATGCTGGCAGCAACGCCGGTGATCTGCAACACTTGCTGATTCAGCTGGGGAATCAGGGACAGGGTCAGGAAGCCGTGAGCAACGGGGCTCTTCCATGGGGCTTCCCGCTTGGCCCGCTCGACATCCACGTGAATCCACTGATGGTCGCCGGTGGCATCTGCGAACGCCTGAATCATGTCCTGGCTTACGTTCATCCAGGGGCTGTGGCCGAGCACTTCGCCTTTGTGGTTTGCCAGATCATTCAGTGCGATACTTGTCATTATTGTCTCCTGATTTCATTGGGTGAAAACATGTTTCGATCCCATTTTCATGCACCCGTCCTCAGGGCGCAACCATCAAGAGGTGAGTAAATGCAAAACAACAAGCGCTTCATTCTCGCAAGCCGGCCGGAAGGCATGCCGGACGAAACTCATCTTCATCTGGAAGAAGTGCCGGTTCAGGAGCCGGGCGAGGGCGAAATAGCCCTGAAAACCCTCTACCTTTCACTGGACCCCTACATGCGTGGCCGGATGAATGCAGGGGCTTCCTACGCGAAATCCCTGGAAATCGGCGATGTGATGACTGGCGAGGCTGTCAGCGAAGTCACCTCCAGCAACGTAGCCGGTTTCGCCAAGGGCGATCTGGTGATTGGCCGTACCGGCTGGCAGACCCACTCGGTGGCAACACCGGACCTGCTCTACAAAATTGATCCCGCGCTGGCCCCTGCCAGTGCCTGGCTGGGCGTTATCGGTATGCCGGGATTCACCGCTTACGTTGGCCTGCGGGAATTCGGCAAGCCGAAAGCCGGTGAAACCGTCGTGGTTTCTGCTGCTTCCGGTGCCGTGGGGCAGGTGGTGGGCCAGATTGCCAAGATGCACGGCTGTCGTGTGGTCGGTGTCGCCGGTGCGGATGACAAGTGTGAGTATGTCGTCAAGAATTATGGTTTCGATATCTGCGTGAACTATAAGGACGACGACTTTGAAGATAAGCTGAAAGCCGCTTGCCCCAAGGGCATCGATGTTTACTTCGAGAATGTCGGTGGCAAGGTGTTTGAAGGTGTGATGAAGCTGATCAATGACTTTGCCCGGGTGCCGGTGTGCGGTCGGATTGCCCACTACAATCAGACCAAACTGCCGGAAGGACCTGATCGCCTGATTCCGTTTATGGGACAGATTCTGATCAAGCGTCTGATGTTCCGGGGCTTTATCCAGTCCGATCATCTGGAGCTGCTGCCGGACTTCCGCCGCGATATGAGTCAGTGGCTGAAAGAGGGTAAGGTCAAGTACCAGGAAGACGTGGTTGAGGGCTTTGATAACGCCCTGACGGCGTTCCAGGGTCTGCTGCAGGGCCGCAACCGTGGCAAGCTGGTGATCAAGGTCGCCTGACGATTGCTTCGCCAAGGATGGCATGATCGCCGTTCGGCCTGAGCCAGTCTCCTCACACCGTTCGCCCTGACTGTGAGCCTGTCGAACAGTCGAAGGGCGATTACACTAAATCTGAGAACTTACCGAAGGGTGGCTGGCCGCGAGGCGGTGTATTTTTTCTTCTGGAAAAAGAACTCGCTACGCTCAGACACCTTTTCCCGACAGAAAAAACGCCCCACCCCACGTCCGACCGGACTTGGGTAATGCTTTCTCTGTATTCATGTGCCGTATATCGTTAGCGCTGAGCTTGTCTGATCAAACCGTTCGCCCTGAGCCAGTCTCCTCACACCGTTCGCCCTGAGCCCGTCGAAGGGCGGCTAGCTCAGGATTCACGGCCCTTCGACGGGCTCAGGGCGAACGGAAAGCGGTGCAATGCCCTTCGACGGGCTCAGGGCGAACGGGAAGTAGTGCAATGCCCTTCGACTGTTCGACAGGCACACAGTCAGGGCGAACGGAAAGCGGTGCAATGCCCTTCAACAGGCTCAGGGCGAACGGGAAGTAGTGCAATGCCCTTCGACTGTTCGACAGGCTCACATTCAGGGCGAACGGAATAATCGTGCCGTCCCTGGCAAAAAAATCCCCTTAAACCGCATACCCCGGATTCTTGCTGTCCAGCAGGCGAATCAGTGCCGGCCAGGTCAGGGCGGCGGCTTTGCCCAGTGACTCGGACTGCTCGCGGGTGGTGGCAAGCGCTGCTTCTGAAGGCATGCAGTAGGGTTGCGCTGTCCGTACCTGGATTTCACAGGCTTTCATCAGGAAGTACAGGTAAGTGAAGCACTCGGGTACGGATGCGCCGGCGGTCAGGATGCCGTGGTTGCGCAGAATCAGCATGTTCTTGTTGCCGATATCGTTGATCAGGCGCTCCCGTTCGTCCAGGTTCAGAGCCACGCCTTCGTAGTCGTGATAGGCGATGTGATCCTGGCACAGCATGGCGGTCTGGCTCAGGGGCAACAGGCCATCCTTGTGGGCCGATACGGCAACGGCGTCGGCGGCGTGTACGTGCATCACGGCGTGGGCGTCATCGCGGCCCATGTGGACGGCGCTGTGGATGGTAAAGCCTGCGGGATTGACCCGGCTTAAACCGGTGGCTTCAACGACCTGGCCTTCCTGGTCGATTTTCACCAGTGACGATGCGGTGATTTCGTGGAATAACAGGCCGTAGGGGTTGATCAGGAAATGATGCTCAGGGCCTGGCACCCGTGCGGACAGATGGGTGAATACCAGGTCTTCCCAGCCATACAGGGCGACGAGACGATAGGCGGCGGCAAGGTCTACCCGGGCCTGCCACTCGGCTTTCTGGAGATCGGTCTGCTCGTTTTTTCCGAATGTGTTCATACTGCGTGATCCTCTGTGCTCAGGTTATTGTCGTTGGCGTTCACTGAGACTTATCAGTGTAGCCTCTATTCGCCTTTTTCGGGCAACTCTTCCCTGAGGACATGTATTGTTTTTGATTGCGCCTGAATACAAAAAAGGGGTGGCCAAAGGGCCACCCCGAAACGCTCTCCAATTGGAGGAGAGACCCGACAGGTTCTTTAACAGCTGATCTGAATCAGCTGGCTTCCAGCAGGGAGGCATAGTGCTCCAGATGGAAGTCGTCATCGCCCAGCTGGTGGCCAATCATCACCAGACGCTTGGCGTAATGGGCGAAGCTGTATTCCCAGGTCATGCCGATGCCGCCATGGGACTGAATACCTTTTTCGGAGATAAACTGTCCGGCACGGTTGATGACGTTTTTGGCAGCAGCCAGGGTCCGACGGCGTTCGTTGCTCTGTTCTTCGTCCGCAACACTGGCAGCCAGAATGGCCATGGAGCGGGCCTGTTCCAGTTCAGACATCATGTCGACCATGCGGTGCTGAAGTACCTGGAACTTGCCGATGGGTACGCCAAACTGCTTGCGCTGCTTGAGGTATTCCAGGGTCAGGTTGTTGGCTTCTTCCATGCAGCCGATGGCTTCGGCACACAGGGCAGCGATAGCTCGGCCGGACTGGTACTCGATAGCATCAGCGGCCTGACCTTCTTCGCCCAGCAGGGCATCAGCACCAACCTGAACGTTGTTCAGGAACAGGTCACAGCCCTTGGCACCATCGATAGTCGGGTAGGTACGACGCTCGACACCAGCGGTGGTCGGGTCGATACCGAACAGGCTGACACCGGAGTCGGTGCGGGCAGAGACGATGATCAGGTCGGCGCAATGGCCGCCGATCACAACCGCTTTGCGGCCGCTCAGCGTGTAGCCGTCACCGGACTTTTCGGCGTGGGTTTCGATGTTGGTCAGGTCGTAGCGGGACTGGGGCTCCTGAAGGGCCACAGCCACTTTCAGTTCACCGGTAGCAATACCGCCCAGCCACTGTTCTTTCTGGCTGTCGTTGCCGGTCTGACTGATCAGGCCGCCACCGAAGATAACGGACTGCAGGTAAGGCTCCAGGCACAGGCCGCGACCCAGTTCGGTCATCACTGCCTGAACCTCGACGCCGCCGCCACCAAAGCCGCCCAGCTCTTCCGGGAACGGCACAGCGGTCAGGCCCAGTTCGCCAAGCTGCTTCCAGAAATCAGCGCTGAAACCCAGCTCGGTTTCACTGAACTCAAGGCGCTTCTCAAAGCTGTACTCACCGCGGACAAGACGTGCCACGGTGTCCTGCAGCATCTGCTGCTCTTCACTCAGCTTGAAATCCATGGTCGTCTCCTTAAAGTCCCAGAATCATTTTGGATACGATATTCTTCTGGATCTCGTTGGATCCGCCGAAAATCGACAGTTTGCGGTTGTTGAAGTACTGAGCGGCCATGGGAGGCGCGTTCTCGTCAGACAGCGGCTCGCCGTCGTAATCGAGACTCAGCTCTTCTTCCACAAACGGAATGGCGTAGGGACCAATGGCGCGACGGGCCAGATCGTTAATGGCCTGACGGATTTCGGTACCCTTCACTTTCAGCATGGAGCTTTCAGCGCCGGGAACACCGCCACCTTCAACCGCCGCAATAATGCGTAGGTTGCTGATGGTTGCGGCCATCAGATCAATTTCCACGGAGGCAATGCGCTGGGCAAAGGTAGAGTCTTCGATCAGCGGGCGACCGTTCTTGAGCTGACGTGAAGCCAGTTGCTTCAGGTGAGACAGTGCCGACTTGGACAGACCAATGCCGGCCAGACCGGTGCGCTCATAGGTGAGCAGGTACTTGGCGTAGGTCCAGCCCTTGTCTTCTTCACCCACCAGGTTCTCGACTGGCACCTTGACGTCTTCAAAGAAGACTTCGTTTACTTCGTGCTCGCCATCAAGGGTGATGATCGGACGTACGGTGATACCCGGGGTGTTCATGTCGATCAGCAGGAAGGAGATGCCTTCCTGAGCCTTCACTTCGGTATTGGTGCGAACCAGACAGAAGATCATATTGGCGTGCTGGCCGAGGGTGGTCCAGGTCTTCTGGCCGCTTACGATGTAGTGATCACCGTCGCGTACGGCACGGGTTTTCAGAGAGGCCAGATCGGAACCGGCGCCGGGCTCTGAGTAACCCTGACACCACCAGTCTTCGCCGGAAAGAATGCGAGGCAGGTACTTCTGCTTCTGCTCGTCGTTACCAAACTTGATGATAACCGGAGCCACCATGTTCACACCGAACGGGATGGAACGGGGAACACCGTAGCGGCAGGACTCTTCGTCCCAGATATGTTTCTGAACCGGGGTCCATTTTACGCCGCCGAATTCTTCAGGCCAGTGGCTGGCGTACCAACCCTTGGCGCTGAGAATTTTCTGCCAGCGCATGTGATCTTCCTTGGTCATGCGGCGGAAGCCTTTGACCTTGGCCGCGATGTCGGCCGGCAACTTCTCATCCAGAAAAGCGCGCACTTCGTCGCGGAAGGCGAGCTCTTCAGCCGTGTAGTTCATATTCATGAATCAACCTCTCGGTTCGTTCTAGCGAAAACATATACCGCATAGCAGAATATGGCTATGATGGAGGAACGTTATTTCTGTGTCAATTCCCGTGCTGTGCATACGATACGCCAGAGTCGTGGAATCAGTCCACATGGCATTGGCCTGCCTTTCGGTGGTACAGGGCTGTACCAGGGTTGGCCGTCGCGGAGCTGAGTTCTGCTCAGCGATACACGGGAGGGCTATGATACCGCAGGGCGAAACCAAGTTCGAGTCCGGGTTCCGCAGGCTGCGGCACTGTCCAGCCCGGGGTTTGACACCCGTATAAAAAAGGCGGAGGTCCCGTAAGGGACGCTCCGCCTTTCTGGTTCAGGATTTCAGACTTAGCTGAACGCCTGAATCCCGGTCTGGCCACGGCCCAGAATCAGGGCGTGGACGTCGTGGGTACCTTCATAGGTATTCACGGCTTCCAGGTTCATCACGTGACGGATAACGTGGTATTCGTCGGAAATACCGTTACCACCATGCATGTCGCGGGCAACACGGGCGATATCAAGAGCCTTGCCGCAGTTGTTGCGCTTGAGCAGGGATACGGAGTCCGGAGTGGCAACGCCTGCGTCCATCATCCGGCCCAGCTGCAGAACCGCCTGCAGGCCGAGGGTGATTTCGGTCTGCATGTCCACCAGCTTCTTCTGGATCAGCTGATTGGCCGCCAGGGGCTTGCCGAACTGCTTGCGCTCCATGGTGTAGCTGCGCGCTGCGTGCCAGCAGAACTCGGCAGCACCCAGGGAACCCCAGCTGATGCCGTAACGGGCTTTGGTCAGACAGCTCAGCGGACCTTTCAGGCCATCGATGTCCAGCTTGTTTTCGTCTGGTACGAAGACCTCGTCCATGAAGATGGAACCGGTTTCTGACGCACGCAGTGAGAACTTGCCTTCGATCTTGGGTGTGTCCAGGCCCTTGGCGCCTTCGCGCTCAATGATAAAGCCGGTCACGGTGCCATCAAGCTTGGCCCAGACCACGCACACATCAGCGATCGGGGAGTTGGTGATCCAGGTCTTGGAACCGCTCAGCAGGTAGCCGCCGTCAACTTTCTTGGCGCGGGTTTCCATGACACCGGGATCAGAGCCGTGGTTCGGCTCGGTCAGACCGAAGCAGCCGACCCATTCGCCGGAAGCCAGCTTTGGCAGGATGCGCTTTTTGGTTGCTTCCTGGGCGTAGGAAAAAATCGGGTACATCACCAGCGAAGACTGCACGCTGAGGGCAGAGCGGTAGGCAGAATCCACGCGCTCTACTTCACGGGCAATCAGGCCGTAGCAGACGTGGTTCAGGCCGGGACCGCCGTATTCTTCCGGCAGGGTGGCGCCGAGCATGCCGAGGTCGCCCATGTCGGTGAAGATGCTGCGGTCAAATTTTTCATGGCGGTTCGCCGCGGTGATGCCAGGCATCAGTCGGGAATCGCAGAAGCCGCGGATGCTGTCACGAACCTGACGTTCGGTTTCGTCCAGCTGTGAGTCGAACTGAAGCAGGTCATCCCAGGGTGCGGAAGCCATAATGTGTCTCCTGAAGTGCGTCTGGGTGGGGTCGCCGAATGCAACCACCACCGGTTACTGTTGTACGGCCAGAGGCCAGTGTCTGATCAGTCCGTGAAACGCTCAATTACAGCGGCAATCCCCTGGCCCACGCCAATGCACATGCTGACCAGCGCGTAACGGCCTTCCATACGTTCCAGCTGACGGGTTGCGGTCAGCGCAATACGGGCACCGGATGCGCCCAGCGGATGACCCACGGCAATGGCGCCGCCGTTGGGATTCAGGCGCGGGTCGGTCTGGTCAATGCCCAGTTTGGTGGTGCAGCCCAGAACCTGAGCGGCAAAGGCTTCGTTGATTTCGATCACGTCCATGTCCTTGATGGACAGGCCGGCACGGGCCAGTGCTTTCTCACAGGCGGGTACCGGACCGTAGCCCATCACCCGGGGATCAACGCCGGCGATGGCAGCAGATACGATGCGGGCGCGGGGACGGGTGCCGGCTTTTTCGCCAGCGGCCATCGAACCGATGATCAGGGCGCCGGCACCATCGTTGACACCAGAAGCATTGCCGGCGGTGACCACACCACCCTCAAACAGCGGGCGCAGCCCGGACAGAGCCGCCACATCCGATTGCGGACGCGGGTGCTCGTCGGTCGTTACCTGCACCGGTGGTTTCTTACGGCCCTGAGACACTTCGATACCGTGAATCTCTTCTTCAAAGAAGCCCAGCTTGCGGGCCGCTTCGTAGCGGGCCTGGCTCTGGGCGGCAAACTGGTCAACGGCTTCGCGGCTCAGGCCAAGATCTCTGGCGATGTTGTCAGCGGTCTGCGGCATGGTGTCGTTGCCAAATTCAGCTTCAACACGGGGGTTGGGGAAGCGGGCACCGATCGTGCTGTCAAACATCCGGAAATCACGGGCGAAGGCTGATTCGCTTTTGGCCATGACGAACGGCGCACGGCTCATGCTCTCGGCACCGCCGGCAATAAACAGCTCGCCTTCGCCGCAACGAACCGCCCGCGCTGCGTCCATGATGGCGGCCAGGCCGGATCCGCACAGGCGATTGACAGTGAGGCCACCCGTGGTCACCGGCAGGCCAGCCATCAGGCCTGCGTGCCTGGCGATGTTGCGGGCATCTTCACCGGCCTGGTTGGTGCAGCCTGCGATGACGTCTTCGTAGGCTTCCTTTGCGAAGCCATTGCGCTCCACCACGGCTTTAATGACGCTTGCAAGCAGGTCATCCGGGCGGATGGTGGCCAGCGACCCGGCGTGGCGTCCGAAGGGGGTTCTCAAGCCGTCGTAAATGTAGGCGCTCATGGTGTCTCCTGTGTTTTCCCGTGTGCGGGCGTAAAACCGGGGTGCCCCGGCCGACCAATATTCAGATAACGCCTGCTAATAATAGCGGAAAAGTCGATGGACTTGTGATGCTAAAAATACAAACCAAGTTTCACTGAGCGAAACTTGGTTTTAACAAATCAGGTTAAAGATTAATCTGACGGCCGGTCAAATGCAAGTTGAAGCCCGGTATCGCAGCGTTTGCGGACAAACATCCCTTACTTATTGTTCGCGTTGGACCTTTTTGATCTAAAAAATCGTCGTTTATTCCGTGTTGCACCAAATGAGACGAAAGCATAATATGCCTCGCTAGCCGTGAAACGCGACACAGTGGCTTTCGATAAAAACAAGGGAAGGCCCCACTCCAGGAGTATAGGTATGAACAAGCTGAACACTGCCCTGCGGCAGATTCCCGTGGCCTCTGCGGCCGCCGTGCTGGCACTCGGTATGACCGCCGGTGTAACCCAGGCCAAAGACATCGACCTGCCCAACACCGTGATCTGGTCCGCCTACCCGACCGGAACCACCGGTTACAGCCAGGCGGTTGGCATCGGTGCGGTGCTGCAGAACGAATATGGCGTTAACCTGCGGGTGATTCCGGGTCGTAACGACATCGGCCGGTTCGAGCCGCTGCGTCGCGGCCGTGCCCAGTTTGTGGCCGGGGGCAGTGAGGCCATGAGTGCTCAGGAAGGCATTCGTGATTTCGGCACCAAAGAGTGGGGTCCACAGCCGGTCCGGTCCGGTCTCTGGAACATGGCCGATGGTTGCTCCTTCGGCCTGCAGGTTCATGGCGACAGCGATATCGAAAGCGTCGCTGACCTGAAAGGCAAGCGTGTTCCTTTCGTACAGGGCGCGCCGGCTCCCAATGCCGGCTTCGAGTACCTGCTGCGCTACGGCGATCTGACCTGGGACGACGTAGAAGTAGTCGAGCTGGGCGGTTACATGAATATGATCGAGGCTTTCCTCGACAACCGTCTGGACGTCAAATGGAACGCCTGTAACTCCGCAGCCCTGCACCGTGTGGCCAATGCTCCCCGTGGTATCCGCTTTATCGAGTTTCCCCACGACAACAAGGAAGCCGTTGCGCGGGTCTCCGAACAGGCGCCCTGGTTTGTTCCGCACTTGGCCACCGACGTGGTTGGCGTCGACGCCGGTGATGGCATCGAGGTATTCACCTCGCCTTACCCGATGCTGGCAGTTTACTCAGCCACGGATGATGACCTGGTGTACAACATGACCAAGGCCATGCACATCCACTTCGATGATTACCAGGAAAGCGCTCCGGGTATGGAAGGCTGGGCCATGGATCGCCAAAAGATCGAAACCTCGTTCGTGCCTTTCCACGACGGCGCGGTGGAGTACTTCAAGGAGCTTGACCTGTGGACAGACGCCGCTCAGGCCAATCACGACCTGCAGGTCCGTCGTCAGGAAGTGCTGATTGCTGCCTGGGAAGCCTATACCGCTGATGCACCTTCCGATGACGACGAGTTCGCCAACGGCTGGATGGCGGCCCGCTATGAGGCATTGACCGAGAACGATCTGATTCCGCTGATGGAAAACTGGTAAGTCCTCAGGGACTTTCAGTCAGATCAGGACGATCGGACGGAGCCTGGCTTCGTCCGGTCGTTTGTATATAGAAGGCTGCGTTCAGGTCAAAGGCGACCGGAACGGCAGTGCCTGAAGCACTTCAGGCAGGCCCGGGTCACACCCGGGGGTGCCACTGCTCTCTCCGTCCGGGGCTGAGCTTTCTACTAAATTGGTATCCAGGTAGGATCGGACATGACCGACACCCCAAACGCCGCCCTCAGCAAAGCTGAAGAGGAAGCGGCTCGCCTCAAGGCCGAGGAAGAATCGGCGAATAAGTTTGCCGCCCGGTACCGGCAACTGAATCTGTTCTGGCGGGTTGCCGTCACCACCGCCACCATCATGATTATTATTCTGGCCACCAACCAGATCTTCAATTTTGGCTTCTTTATCGGGCAGGTAATGCTCAGCGCCCGATATCTGTTCATCTACGCGGGCTTTGTGCTTGCGCTGGTGTTTGTCTATTTTCCTGCAACGCGCTGGTCCAGTCGCACCAAAGTTGACTGGTACGACCTGATTATCATCGGCGTTATTGTCGCCATCTTCTCTTACTTCGCCTGGAGCGCAGAACAGATTGTGGTTCAGGCCTGGGAGTATGCGGCGCCGGATCTGGCGATCTATCTGTCCATGGTGACCTGGCTGATCGTGCTGGAAGCGGGCCGCAGGGCGGGCGGTATTCCGATTCTGGTGATTGTCACCATACTCTCGCTCTACCCGCTGGTGGCTGACCAGATGCCCAACGTCATTGCCGGCATCAGCATGTCATTGCAGGAAGCGTCCGCCTTCCATATTTTCAGCGAAGAAAGCATGTTCGGCATACCGATGCAGGTAGCCGCAACGCTGCTGTTTGGTTTCCTGCTGTTCGGCGTCGGGTTGCAGTACACCGGTGCCGGGCAGTTCTTTATCGATCTGGCCTTTGCCCTGCTGGGTAAAACCCGGGGCGGTCCTGCCAAGGTGGCAATCTTCTCCAGCGGCCTGATGGGCTCCATGAGCGGCGGCCCGGTGACCAACGTCCTGACCACCGGACCCCTGACCATTCCGGCCATGCGCCGTGTCGGGTTTTCCCGCAGCTACGCCGCGGGCGTAGAAGCCTGCGCCTCCACCGGTGGTGTGATGATGCCGCCGATCATGGGCGCGACTGCCTTTGTCATGGCGAACTTCCTGGGGGTCAGTTACGTGCAGGTGGCGATTGCGGCCATCATCCCGTCACTGCTGTACTTCTACGGCCTGTTCATGCAGATCGACGCCTACGCGGCCCGCAACGACCTGAAGGGTCTGCCGGACGTGGAACTGCCGAAACTTGGCAAGGTACTTAAGGAAGGCTGGTACTTCATCTTCGTGTTCGCGCTGCTGGTGTGGATGCTGGTGTATATGCAGCGTGAGGCTACCGCTCCCTTCTATGCCACCATCCTGCTGCTGGTTATCAACCAGTTCACCAGGCACCGCTGGGGGATCAAGCAGATTCTCGAGTACATCCGGGCCTGTGGTCTGATCCTCGCGGAGCTGGGGGGAATTCTGGCGGCCATCGGCCTGATAGTCGGGGCACTGCAGGTCACCGGCATGGCCGGTACCCTGACCAACGACCTGGTCTACCTGGCAGGTAACAACGTGCTGATCCTGCTGCTGATGGGTGCCTTGACCAGCTTTGTGCTCGGCATCGGCATGACTGTGACGGCGGCCTATATCTTCCTGGCGATCATTCTGGCGCCAGCGCTGGTCAACGCCGGACTGGATCCGATGGCCTCCCATATGTTCATCATGTACTGGGGCATGCTCAGCTTCATCACGCCACCGGTGGCCCTGTCGGCATTTGTCGCAGCCTCGGTCGCCCAGGTATCCGCGATGAAGGCGGGACTGGAGGCGATGCGTCTGGGTACGATCATCTACTTCATTCCGTTCTTCTTCGTGTTCAACCCGGCGCTGCTGATGCAGGGCGACATTCTGGAAATTGCCATCGTACTGAGCACCGCGTTGGTGGGTGTCTGGCTGCTGTCAGCGGCACTGCAGGGTTACCTGATCGGCCTTGGCCGGCTCAGTAACGGATTGCTGGGCCTGATTTCCAGGGCCTTCATCCTGGTATCCGGCCTGACCCTGGCGGCGCCCGGCGGCGGCATGCTGGGCGTGTCCCATAGCTTCCTGCTGCTGGTCGCCATCGGTCTGCTGGCGGTCGGTGTAGCGCTTACATTCGTCCAGCGCAAACAGGAGGGGATGCCTGTTCAGCTGACCTGGTAGCGCAAAACCGGATCAACGTCAGAGTCTGCGGGCTCTGGCGTTGACAGTGTCAGAAAGCTTCAGTAGTTTTCAGATTATCCGGGGCAATGGTTGCCCCGGCCTGCTGTCACGGACGATGACCATGACGTTGCTTGCCGCACTGCTTCTCCCCACGCTTTCCTTGTTTTCTGTCGCGCCTACGACTTGCGTGAGGCTTTTCTGTGCCCGGGTGTTTTTATGAGGTCGATGTCTGGCAGGTTTGGTCTGGTTCTGGTGGTGCTGTTTGGACTTGTGAATGAGGGGTATGCAGGGATGTTTGGGTTTGGGAAAAAATACGATGTGCTTCTGTTCCCTGAGGTCAGTGGGAAAGTTGTTCAGAACGGAGCCCCCGTTGAGGGCCTTAAAATCATCAGATCTGCAACTTACGATAAGAATGAGACACAGGAAACCTATACGAATGCGGAGGGTGTATTCAGCTTTCCGTCATGGAGTATCCGTTCCAGCACGCCGGGCAAAGCATTTGTCGAAGACAGACTGCGGCAAGTGATTGCTGCTGAACGAGGAAATGAAAAATTTGTGCTTTGGTACTATGTCACGGGAAGTACCTCTGGAGAGCAGGTTATCCAGGAAAAACTGGGGAACCTGAATTGTGATCTTGATGATGAAGAGCTGGTTCATCATTTTAAGATCTTCGAGAACCCGGACTTTACGCATAATATTGCCAGCATTTGTCGCTGGTAAATCTAGACCACATAAGGATTTGTGTCATGAACAGACTTTCGCCAAGGATAGCCGCTGAATTTGCCGATATTGTATATGAAGTCATGTCGCCAGATCCGGCCGGTGGCGTTCGAGTACTCGCATCACCAGAAATAAGGCGATCGTTTGACATCAATTTGGATGAGGGTCCGATAACCGGTCGGACTGGGGGGCTTTTCGGCCTCTACAGGAAGACGACCGGGTTTGCACTGGTTGGCGAAGGGAAAAATGATTACCGCGGGCATCATGTGATTGCAGTTCGTGGGACGAAGGCAAACCATGATTGGCTTACGAATGGGAATGTGGGGTTGTCTGCATCGACTAACGGGTCCTCAGTACATGCCGGTTTCAATAAAACTTTCGAGAGTATAAGACCCCTTCTTGAGCGCCAGCTAAGCCCAAAGGTATCGCGGGGCCCTGTACTGGGCATTCACTGCGTGGGCCATAGCCTTGGTGGCGCACTAGCTTCTCTCACCGCTGATTGGGTCAAACAGCGTTACGGTAAAAACGTGAACCTTTATACCTTCGGTGCACCAAGAGTGGGGCTGAATGGTTATGCTGGAAAGTCGACATTTGAAGTTGATAACCATTTTAGATGTACCCACGGAGCGGATCCGGTTCCCTATGTCCCCCTTTGGCCTTTCATGCACGCACCTGATAGCGGATTTGAGTACCGGCTTGACGCAGGAAGTGGTATTTCGAAAGATGCGCACGGCATGGGGCTTACTGAAAAGCCAGGGTATCGAAATACCGCAAATTCCTCAGAATGGTCCCACCTGCGGCAGGCATCAATTAACCATCTCAACCGACCTGTTCGATTAGATTATGAACGCCGTCATGAGGCCAGTTTTTCAACTCGCTGGGCCGATAAAATATCCGCCGCACTGATCACTCTTCTGAAAGATTCGGGCTATTACACCGCTGTTATGGCCCAAGCGGCTTTCGGCACCACGCTAACTTTCTATGACCTGCTCGCAAGAACCCTGGAACAAGTGGCTTCCGCATCCACCCGTTTCGCAGAACAGACTCGCGGTCTGCTTGGCCATATGCTGGCCTTTGCCAGGGTAGCGATTACTACCGTGACGGATCTGACGTTCCGCTTTATCCGCTGGGTATTCGATCAGACCGCTGGTGCGCTGTACCGGGCGGTGCGGCAGGCTATTGAGCGAACCTGAGTGGTCTGAAGACGGAATCCATGGGCGCGGATGAGCTTCTCACCGCAGCTCCGTTACGCTATGCGCTGATGTGAGGCGTGGCTGTACCCGGGTGTTTTTATGATATCGATACCTAGCAGGTGCGCTTTGGCTCTGGTGGTGCTGTTTGGACTTGTGAATGAGGGGTATGCAGGGATGTTTGGGTTTGGGAAAACGGCAACGGTCCACCTTTCACCCCCCGTCAGCGGGGTAGTCAAGCTCGAAGGGAATCCGCTGGCTGGAATCGAGGTTTATCGAACGCTTGATTATGATCGAGAATATATTGATCGAGCTCAAACCGATGAAAATGGGCAGTTTGAATTTCCAGAGAAGAGTATCGAATCCAGACGGCCGAATAATTTAGGCGACGAAACGCGGGTTCGGCAGGTCATTGGGCTGGATTATGGCGGCAAGAATTATCTGCTCTGGTACACCGTGCCCGGTGGCATTACACCCCGTCGCGCTCTTTCTGAGCGCCTGGGGAATATGCGTTGCGAGCTAATCACACCAGAGAAAGAGCAGGTATTTGCCAATTTTGAAAAGCCGGAATTTCCCCACAGCACATTCAGCATTTGTCGATGGGACTAAATACTAAAGGAACAAGCAAACCAAGCCACTGCCGTAAAGCTTCGCGTTTGCCTCAGGCCCGACGACTGTCGTTCACGTCATCCGCAAGCCAGGCCTTGATCAAAGACTGATAGGGCATATCCCGCTTGTTAGCCTCGATTTTGATCCGGTCGAGGAGAGTCTCGGGCAAGCGAAGTGAAATAGTCCTGGTCGAGGGCTTCAACTTCGGCAAGGAAACCGGTTTTGCCTGGCTCCAGTCCAGGTAATCGGAGGAGTCGTGAGTTTCCCAGAACTCCCGCTCTTCTGCCTCTGTTTTGAATTCAGGCATCTTTTTTGGCGTGCTCATAAACAGCCCTCTCTTTTCGGTGCATGTCGCGAGCGGAAATCACTCGGATCAGCGAGCCGTGCAGTCTTAGTGTGAACGTGATGTGGAGTAGCCTCCCATCATCAGTTTTACCAAGTGCATGGAAGCGGGCCTCAGCCTGGCTGTGTTTGGAGTCTTCCAGCACCAGAAGCGGTTCATTGAAGAAAATTTCTTCCGCTTCGGACTGGTTGACGCCATGCTTCTCCGCGTTTTTTCGGGAATTGCCTTCGTCCCAGTCAAAGCCAGTAACTTGTGCCCAATTGATCATAAAAGTATATTATCAGCATATACGCCGGCGTCAACAATGCCAACCAATGCAGGCACGGTGAACCCCTCCAGAAAGGTCTTCAAGGAGAACATACCCGCGCATATCCTGAAGTCGATTCGTGAGGTATTGGAAAATGAGTAATGAAACTCTGAGTGCTGAAGAGCTTGGCAACAAGCTGCTCCAATCTGTTAAAGAGATGAAAGCCGGCAAAACCGCACGAGTCAGCCGTGTGGAGCCAAATGAGGTCGCAGAGGCGCGTGGCAAGACCGGCCTCACCCAGCGAGAGTTTGCCGAGGTACTCCATATTTCTCCGCGTACGTTGCAGGAATGGGAGCAGGGGCGACGTAAACCTTCTGGGCCGGCAAAGGCACTCATCGAGATTGCGTTTCGCCATCCGGAGGTTATTCGGGAAGACCTCGAACTCGGGGGTTAACAAGGTGGTCACCACTTACGTCAAAGCCTGACCGATTGTGTAGGACAGCGCCAAACCCACAACCTGCTAAATCAGGCAGAGGCTGGCAGGCCATTTTCAACGTGTCTTTCAGCCCGCTCCATGGCACTGTCGCAGGGGCTGCCGGACTGGTGGCGCCGCTTAAAGCTTTCCTGTGTGTCGTCCTCAGTAACTTCAAGCAAGGACTTCGCCTCGTGGGCGACGACCATCGCCGCCGAAAACTGGCCCTCGCCCCATCCTTGTTCAATCGCTGAGTCATACAAGGTCCACGCCGCAGCACTGTAGCGGTCAGCCAGCTTTTCGTCTTTCTCAAACTCGAACGCGAAATCGGTACATAGCTGCAGATCCAGGAAGGTGATGGCCACAGCGAGCAACCGTTCATCATAGGACTGCTCAGCTTCATCTGCTGATGCCTGGGATAAAAGCAGGCCTCCAAGTATTAAGGCAAGCCAGCAGAACCGGAGCCGCTGAAGGCCTGGACGAGACATACTGAGTCGGACTCTCATTCCTTTTTTTCCCCTGATTTTTCTATAGGTGCGCCGCTACCAACAAGACGGTAGGCAGGTTCGAGGGCGAGGATAAATACCGGCCAGAACGCCAGGATAAGCAGGTATGAGGCGTCATCAACAAGGTACTGGACGATGACGCTGGCACACGCAGCGAACATCAATGCGCACGCGGCAACACATCGGGACCAAAGCATCGGTCCCTTCGATAAGGTCCCCAGCTGAATGCCCCTCAACATCGAATAGTAGAGGAAAGCGCCACCAAACCCACTCACCAGAAGAACCACAAGCATGCTATAGGTCGCTGTAAACAAGAAGTCCGCGAGCTGCCAGCTCTTTCCTGGCTTGTGCGGCTTGTTTCTTGGCCATGATATTAAGGCCGGAGATCACGATGAGCGCCGGGACAGCCGCTACACCAAGAGCCCTTGCAGCGTCTGGCCCCAGCCCAAAGCGGCGGGCAACCGCCATGACGAGTTCGCTTTTCTTCAATGATGAGACGGCCTGAGAGGCCGCCGCCCGCGGGCCGCCTTTGGCTAGAACGTAGACAGCTCCCGCGACAGTGGCCACCGTCGCTTCAGGCGTGAACAGGGGATTAAACTGATTGGTGATGGCTGCTGTGGTTGAACTGTAGGTGAAAAAATCTTTCACCTCTTCGTCGGAGAGCGACCACATGTACCAATACGGCTGCACACTTTGAGAGCTCACCAGACCCATCAAACGGGCGGTCAGGTTGCTGCGGGGAATTCCGTTGACAATGGCATTGTTGATAGCCTGCTGTTCAGCGGAAGAAAGGTGCCGATAAACCGCAATTCCCGACAGGATGGGTGAATACAATTCCGGAGCTTTACTGATTTCAGACAGGTAATTCTTAAGCCCCATCAGATCAGCCAGGGCGATCAACGGTGCATTTTTGAAATCGGCGGTAACGTAACGAGCTGCGACGGCAGGACTGGTCATAGGGGCCTCCATGCTGAATTAGCTGACATCCAAAGTCAGTCGACAGCAAGTTTTTTGGCTCTCTTCCGTTTCGTGTGGAACCCCTCGGCGACTGACGCATTTTTGAGCCA
>NZ_CAXBDN010000037.1:0-21723 GCF_963974375.1 uncultured Marinobacter sp. | reverse complement strand
GAACAGGCGGTCACGTTTAAACGGAATGGGTGGTCACGATGGGCCGGAATATGCAACTCACACTGTTTTTGATCGAAGGCATACCGCAGCACGCCTTTAACAGCTTCGGTTGCAAGCCCTTGATTCCAGTATCGCCTCGCTAATCGATAACCGAGGTTGATCTCCTCAACCCCTCCGACTAGCTCCGGCCCAATACCACAGAAACCAAAAAGTTTTCCCGACCTCTTCTCAGTTAATGCCCATGGACCCATACCATGGGATGCGTAACATTCCTGGCACCAACCTATAAATTTGCGGGTAGCTTCTTCATCACAAACCCCTCGAACGGAATACCTCATGACCTCAGGGTCACTCAGTATCTCAGTGAGCGCGGGAATATCTTGATGGGATAGCTGCGTTACGATTAGTCTTTTCGTTTGAAACACATACACCGTGTGTACCTATGATTGGAATTTTTAAAATTGGCCCTCAGGAACCGTCGAATTCTACCAGTCTTACTGCAACATTGGCGTGGCGTGCTCCTGATGTACTTTCGTGGTGCGAGCCAAACAAATGGACCCACTGTCCTTTTTCCAGCAATAACTCCCCACTTCCCGAGCTTTGTCCGCTGCTTGTCGTATGTGTACCCGTATAGTTGAACGAGAACGTGTCGGATGAGTCTTTGATTGGGCTGAATTCATACCCCATGGTGACGTAATCGGACGCGACGAAGCCGTTATCTTCAGTAAACACAGCCGTTTTCACAACACTCGACTCCTGCAAAAAATCTGACAGCAATACGGACGGATGACCATTCGGCTTGACGGCTTCGCATTCGCAGTGCCGGATTTCCAAAACCAAATGCTTGCTGCCAATGTAGGCCTCAGGAGTGGCATTTTCGGCCAGCGTGAAGGCGGGAAGTACAGAAAGGCCGGTTAGAAAAAGCGGCAATAAAATTCTTGGCATCATTGGCATAGAACCTCCATCTTGAGATGCTTTAATGTTAAACGAACTGAGTGACGGTGATGACCATTTGATTCGCATTCCGTTGACGACATTATTACACATGGAGCTACTGTTCGAGGTCGCGCACTTCACCTGCCGTCATACCACAAAACCATTTGCAGTATAATGAAGTTACTGAGCGGAGCGGCTTTCTAAGTTTTACAGTATGGCAATGACCGATCAGGCTGCCAGATGCCGCTTTACGCGGCTCCTTCGTCACCACCGTGCTTCGTCAAACAGACTAAGGAGAGCTGATGTTGGATTTAGCTAATGTAGTTCCGTGGGGGCGATCGCTAAAGGAATATCAGGCGATGTTTGAGCTATCGAATGATGACCTGAACAAGAAAATTCTGGGTTGCGGCGATGGCCCGGCCAGCTTCAATGCTGAGGCGACAGAGGTAGGATGCCAAGTCATCTCATGTGATCCGGTATATCAATTCAAGGTTGCTGAAGTGCGTCACCGAATTGGCGAGGTGTACCCGGAAATCATGGCCAAGATGCAGCAGGCCGCAGACAGTTATGTTTGGGACTCATTCAATAGCGTTGAGCATCTTGGCGAGGTTCGGATGGAAGCTATGTCGCGGTTCCTGTCCGATTTTGATGCTGGTTACCAACAAGGACGGTATGTGTCGGCGTCATTGCCTATGCTGCCATTCTCTGACTCCAAGTTTGATCTGGCACTCTGTTCTCACTTTCTTTTCCTTTACAGTGATCATTTAGATCGGGCGGCCCATCTGGCATCAATGCGGGAGTTATGCAGAGTTGCCTCTGAGGTTCGCGTCTTTCCAGTTGTCTCGCTGGACGGAAAAACCTCAAAGCACCTTGATTCGGTCATGGCGGGACTATCCGCTGACGGAATCGCTGTCTCGTTGCAGCCTGTTAGCTATCGTTTTCAAAAGGGCGCTACTGAGATGTTGGTGGCAAAATCGGCATAACCATTGGCTGTTGTCGGACGACCCTACGGGTCACTTCGGCACGTTCCAAATCTAAGTTTTAAATTTACAGAGTGAGATCTCTCATGGGGTTGAAGGGAAGCTGTTTGTGTGGCGAGATAAGTTACGAAATCGACTCAGTGGATATGCCAATCGTGCATTGCCATTGTCAGACTTGTCGTAAAGCCCATGCTGCACCGTTCGCCTCCACTGCGGGAGTAAAGCGCGAGAATTTCCGTTGGCTCAGAGGTAAGCGTTCTATTTCTACGTTCGAATCATCCCCTGGAAAATTGCGCCATTTTTGCAAACGCTGTGGTTCCCATTTGGTGGCTGAAAGGCCTGCGCAACCCCACGTCATTGTTCGGGTAGCTACTCTGGACTATGATCCCGGTTTAAAACCAGAGGCTCATATTTGGGTGTCGCACGACGTGCCATGGCTTGAGTACGATAGGGCCTGTAAGCATAGAGAGTGGCAAGACGACATTTAACAAATCAATCGAGTTTCCGGCATGAAGGCCTGCCACCGGATGCCCCTGCCGGGGCGGCGCTTATTTGTGGCATCAACTGGGAGGGAGCCCATGAATCAGAGTCTTGCGGATGAGCTGGTCATGATGCTGTTAGAAGACCAGCGATTGTTACAGCGACTCTTCGATTCCGGCGAGTTACCGTCGGATTCCTACCATCCCCGACTGAAAGCACTGCACCAGCGCAACGCCTCCCGCCTGAAGGAAATCATCAGGGCTCACTGCTGGCCTGGTATTTCCTTGGTCGGAGAGGAAGCCTCCAAAGCCGCCTGGCTGGTGGCTCAGCATTCGGTGTCCGAGGCCGGGTTCATGGCGGAATGCGTTCACTTGCTGGAGGAAGCCGTTGCGAAAGACGACGCCGAGGGTTGGCAGTTGGCGTTTCTTCAGGATCGGGTGCGGACGTTAGCCGGCGAGCCACAATATTACGGCACCCAGTTTGATGTTGATGAAAACGGGTGGCCAACACCGTTTCCCATCAAAGATCCCGCCTCGGTTAATGAGCGCCGTGCGCAACTTGGACTCGATTCCCTGGAGGAGCGTTTAGGACAAATGACTGAGCAGGAACGGAAGCGACGTGCCAACAGCCAGCACGCCAGTTAACCAAGCGCGGCACTTGGTCGCCTTCGTCTCCATTTTGCTGCGTCGCGCTCGCCGGAACACTTTTTGCGCCTGTTCGAGGTTAGAAGCTGAATGAGCGAAAGAAGATTGAGCTACATATACAGTTTCAAGTGTGGAGATGAGCTTGAGCACTTCGACAAACTACCTGACTATGAGCAAGCCAATATCGAACGATACATTGTACAAGTAATCAGCGATTCTTTTGTTAAACCTGCAGATGAAGACTATGTGACTGCTCGGTTACTGGCAAAAAAAGGAATGCATCGCGCTTTTTTTTGGGCTGCGTGTCAAGCGCTTGAAAAATACCTCAAAGCTTTTCTTTTAATGAGGGGTGCTTCGGTTAATCGCTTCAGAGGTCATCCGATTGCCGATTTATACTCTGAAGCGTGCTCAGTAGATGCTGAGCTCTTAACCGTTGACACGAGTTTCCATCCAGCAATTAAGATTCACCAAAACGTCTCTGAGTCCATTGAAGGGTTATCTGTAGCTCAATTCATCAATGGCATTGAAATGCAGGGAAGTCCCGACAACCGCTATAATTCGTTTGGAGTCAACTTCAACACAGGCTATTTATTTGCGCTTGATAGCTTTGTTTTTGGCTTGCGGCAGCGGATCGGCGTGCCCCCGATAGAAGAAACTCTCAGAAAGTTTGATCAGGATCTTGTCGAGGGATTCAACTTGTACAACCCATGGTTCGCTCCTGTGCACGTGGATCTTGCCGAAGTCCCCAATAAAGATTTCAATCTGCGCATATCTGGCTCTGTCCCAACCCTGGACATTCTCACCGGTCCATATGCGCCAAATGGATCCCGATTTGTGTTGCGATGGCTTGACAAAAAAATGAAATTGCCCAGGAAAACCAAGCAGCATTTGAGCAAGGGCTAATGGGCTCACAGTGATACGCGGCTAACGAGTCAAATCGTACTAACGCAGATATGAGCCAGCTCCATCAGTGGCGGGGGAATGAATGGAAGTTAAGTGTATTGCGGGGTTTGCGTCAATTACTAAAGATTCTGCGGCGAGTGCGTCTTTGTATGAGGGTGCGCGAGGCTTGCCGCTAGAAAAGATGGACGATTATCGTTTCATGGATAGGTTCCCCGGAGCGCATCATTTCGGGGTATGACCCCTCTCTATGGCGGCCCAGTCTTGTTTTGGGCAGGAGGAATGGCCTGACCATGTTCCTGAGCCGACAGCTACAATTGAATTTGAGTTGGCGGACGCGGCTGCAGTGGACGCGGCATTGAAAGAAATGAAGGAAAGGGGTCAGGAATTCGTTCATGAAACCCGGACTGAACCCTGGGGGCAAACAGTCGCAAGGTTTATGAGCCCTGAGGGTGTGTTGGTTGGCCTGAGTTATGCGCCATGGCTTCATGAATAAGAGCTTAACCACATAGCGTTACGCCGACTGGCTTTTCAGCTGATTCTCCAAGGTTAGCCGGTTCCGCTTTGCGACAGTTTGTACCCTTTTAGGGCCTCATTGGGGGAAGCTCAGATCGTTTACTGGGAGCTTGCCAATGATAAGTTACCAACTTTATTACCATGATTTTCGAGGGGTTTTGCTCTGGATCCTTCGAAAGTTACCAACTTTATTTATCTTTATGGTTGATTAATTACTGTAAAATTGAGCTTGGGAAGGCATTTTGTTACCAACTTTATTCCGATCCTACAGAGCCTCCGTCATGCCTGCCGCATGTAGAGGCCTGAGATACCAATTTTCTAAGGGACCAATCGAGCGGGCTGGGTCGGATCAAAGTCCACCCAGTCCCCCTTTTCGATGCTGCCCTGGGCTTCCTCGACATCAACACTATCGTGTTTCCGGAGTAGCTGAATAATGGCGTCCTTGTTGCTTTCGCCCACTTCAGCAGCAACGTACATGCCGGACTCCCGGTCTACCAGTGATTTATCGGCCTGCTGCTCTGGAGCGGTTTCTTCCTGTTTGTCCGTGGAAGTAACGGCCCCGGCAAGAGAACCGGTATAGGCCCCAACACCGGCCCCGATGCCTGCTCCGATGGGGCCACCAACAGACCCTACGGCAGCGCCTGCAGCGGCGCCTGCTCCGGCCCCTGCCAGAGCGCCTTTGCCTGCGTCAGATGCGCCCGGGGAGGCTTCTTTATCCCCACCCAAGGGCAGTTTGTGGTGCTGGCCGTCCGGGTTGACGTGGAACACCGAGATCTTGCTCCTGCTGATACCGGTATTCTCAATGGCCTGGGCGATTTGCTCGGCATGTTCATGGACGTCCACACGCCCGGCGATGATGAGTCCCATAGTCATTCCTCCTGTAAGGTATGCCTGGACGATTTTATTAGTCTCTTAATAACCATAGCATATGCAGTATTAGCCGGAATTACGGGGCCGCAACACGTGGGCCGGGTGATTCTGGCAACCCATGTCCGCTCAGTGTCGTAGGGATTGGTAGCAACCTCGCAAAAAACCAGAGTACGATATTATGAAAAACCTGATAGCCGCAGTGATATTCATTTCAACCGTTTCATTAGTCACCGGCTGCACTGGCCTGCCCGACGATATCAAACCGGTGACCGGGTTCGACAAGGACCGATATCTTGGTACCTGGTATGAAATTGCCCGCCTGGACCATTCCTTTGAGCGAGGGTTAAGCCAGGTTTCTGCGGAATACATTCTGAACGACGACTGCAGCATTAAAGTCATCAACCGCGGTTACGACCAGGCGGATGCTGAATGGAGCGAAGCCGACGGCCGGGCCGTGTTTGTAGGGGATGACGACGTTGGCCACTTGAAAGTGTCATTCTTTGGCCCCTTCTATGCCTCCTATGTCATTTTTGAGCTTGATCAGAACGAATACTCCTATGCCTACGTAACCGGCTACAACCGGGATTACCTGTGGTTCCTTTCACGAACACCTCAGGTCACCGGTGAGGCCCTTGATGCCTTCCGCGAGCGGGCAGAGTCTGAAGGTTTTGATCTGGAGGAATTGATCGTGGTGGATCAGCCCCAGCTCTGATCATCCGCCCCAAAAGTGCACTGAAAGCGGGCAGAAGGGGTTTGAAAAATCTGCCCTTTTACCTGTTTTGTGCATTATGCACACCATCAAACCGAGGCAGTCTGTGTTTCAGCGGGCTGATCGGCCTATGGCATGAAGGTTGCGATCTTCTGGCGGAACTCTGTACTCACGTTAGGGAGAGATGGCGATGAGCCTCAAGGCAACCTCAGAGATTACCCCCGAAGAACAGGATTATCCCCTCAGTGCCGTGCCCATGGACCAGCGCAAGAGCGTCTGGTCCATGGGCCTGGTATTGCTTGGTTTCACCTTTTTCACAGCCACCATGTGGGCCGGTGGCAGTGTGGGTGTGGCGTTCGATTTTCCCACCATGCTGATGGTGCTGATTGCCGGCAACCTGTTGCTGGGAACCTACGCCGCCATTCTGGGTTACATTGCGGCCAAATCAGGCCTCAACACCGCATTGATGAGCCGTTTTACCTTTGGCGAGCTGGGCAGCAAGCTGTCGGACGTCATTCTCGGGTTTACCCAGATTGGCTGGTACGCCTGGGGTACGGCCACCATGGCCATTCTTCTGGTGCGACTGACCGGCATGCCTGAAAGCCTGACCATCCCGTTGATGGTGGTGTTCGGCTTTGGTTTCTGTGTGACTGCGTTTATCGGCTACCGGGGCCTGGAGATGCTTTCACGTTTTGCGGTGCCCGCCATGATCATTCTGGTGGCGGTGAGCATGACCATCGCAACCTCCGATGCCGGCGGACTGTCCGGACTGCTGGCCATTTCTCCCACTGAGGACATGACGATCGCGGCCGCCATCACCCTGGTCTTCGGTACTTTTGTCAGTGGCGGTACCCAGGCCACCAACTGGACCCGCTTTGCCCGCTCCGGCAAGGCTGCGGTGATCGCGACACTGCTGGCCTTTTTCCTGGGCAATGGCCTGATGACGCTGATCGGCGCCTTCGGGGCACTGGTTTACCAGCAGGCCGATATCGTTGACATCATGGTGGCTCAGGGCCTGGCGACCCTGGGTATTCTGATGCTGTTTCTGAACCTGTGGACCACCCAGGACAACACGGTCTACAACTTTGCGGTGGCCGGCTGCAACCTGCTGCGTACCCGCCGGCGTAAAATGGTGACCATTGGCGGCGCGGCCATTGGTACCGGGCTGGCCGTGCTGGGAATGTATCAGTGGCTGATTCCTTTCCTGGTTCTGCTGGGTACCTTTATTCCGCCTATTGGTGGGGTGATCATGGCCAGCTATTTCATCGGCTATAAACGCCAGTATCCTGCTCTGGATGAGGTGACACTGCCGGCGTTCAACGTGCCCGGGCTGGCGGCTTACGGCATTGCATCGGCGGCGGCCTACACTTCACCCTGGATTGCGCCTATTGTCGGGGTGCTGGTGGCAGCGGGCAGTTTCGGTCTGTTGCTGCTGGTCAGTGAAGCGGTTCGCGAACCCAGAGCATGGGGGCGGCCTGAGTGGCATTGCGGTGTGTTGAGATACCGCAGCTTCCCGGCCTGGAGTCCATTGAGCTCCGGGGCGGGGTTGCGGCAGCCGGTAATCCGGTGCGATGGCCCTATGTAGCGGAGAATCGTTCGTTCAGCCCCTGGATCAAGGGTGGTGAGCTGGTTTTTGTAACGGGTATCAGCCGTCATCGCAGCCCCCAGAATCTGGCGGAATGCCTGTACGAAGGCAAGGACTGCGGCATATCCGGGCTGGTGGTGCTCACCGGTGACGCCTACATCGGCCAGCTGCCGACTACCCTTGTGCGTCTGGCCGATGAATTGTCGATTCCGTTATTTGAGCAGCCTTACTCGCTTCCCATGATTGAAGTGACGGAAGTCATCGCCAGGGCCATTCTGCGATCGGAGCAGAAAGATAGCCGGGGACCCGCAGCCAATACCATGACCAGGGCGGTTGCCGAAACGGTAGGCACGGACACTCTGGACGAGTTCATCCGCAGATATGGTCCACTGGATACAGACGCCCTTAGGGATGTCGCGGATTTGCTGAACGCCTGGCTGGCGCATCAGGGTAATTATCACGCCATGGCCGAGGCACTTCACTGCCACAGGAACACGGTTCGCAACCGGATGAACCGGCTGAACGAGCGGATGTCAGCTCAAGACGACCCGGCAGAGAGTTTCGAATCCCTGTTACTGGCCCACCTTTTGTTACGGTCCTAGCGGCCGACAGCTAACTTTCCAGGAGTTTTTATGACCACGAATCTGACCGCCATCGTCAATGCCCGGCTGCAAGGCCGTGATGGTTTGCACTCACTCACCGTGCAGGCCGGCAAGTTCGGGGTCATCACCCCTCAGGCCACGTCCGTAGTAGCCGCTGAGAATGAACTGGATGCGGCCGGTAATCTGGTGGCACCAGCGTTTGTTGAACCCCACATTCATCTGGACGCGGCCATGACCGCCGGCGAGCCCCGCTGGAATCAAAGCGGTACCCTGTTCGAGGGCATCGAGTGCTGGGGCGAGCGCAAAGCCACCCTGACCCGGGACGATGTTATCGGCCGGGCTGAACAGACCCTGAAGCTGTTTGCCGCCCACGGCATTCAGTATGTGCGCACCCATGTGGATGTCACCGATCCGCAGCTGACCGCGCTAAAGGCCATGCTGGAAGTGAAGGAACGGGTGGCCGGTTATGTGGACCTGCAGATTGTCGCCTTCCCCCAGGAAGGCATCTGGTCGTTCCGCAACGGTAAAGAGCTGATGGAAGAGGCCATCCGCCTGGGTGCCGACGTGGTGGGCGGGATTCCCCATTTTGAGCACACCCGGGATTATGGCGCGGATTCCGTTCGCTGGCTGGTGGAGCTGGCCCACAAACACGACCGGCTGGTGGATGTTCACTGCGATGAAATTGACGATCCCCAGTCCCGTTTCCTGGAAGTGCTGGCGGCCGAAGCGCTGCGGCTTGATTACGGCTCGCGGGTAACTGCCAGCCACACCTGTGCCATGGGCTCCTACGACGATGCCTACTGCAGCCGCCTGTTCCGCCTGTTGAAGCTGTCCGGCCTGCGGTTTCTCTCCATGCCTACCGAAAGCCTGCACCTGCAGGGCCGCTTCGACAGCTACCCCAAGCGCCGGGGCCTGACCCGGGTGCCGGAGCTGCTGGACGCAGGGCTGAAGGTGGCCTTCGGCCAGGACTCTATCCGCGACCCCTGGTACCCCATGGGCAATGGCAACATGCTGCGTACCCTGGATTCCGGCCTGCACGCCTGCCACATGCTGGGTATGAACTGGATCGAGCGATCCCTGGAACTCATCACCGACAACGGCGCAGCTGCATTGAACCTGCAGGACTATGGCATTGCCGAGGGCTTGCCGGCCCGCTGTATCGTGCTTCAGGGTGAGACGCCTTACGAAGTGTTGCTGGGCCAGAAGCCGGTGAAGGCATCGGTGCGGGATGGGCGGGTGCTGGTTGACCGGCCGGTGGAGGCGCCTTTGGCGGGGTTGAATCTGGGTTGAGGTATCACTAAGGGAAGAAGACCAAGGACTGGATTTTGATGTAATGAAACATACGGCTATTGCAGTTGGTCGTGTGGCGCGGAACAGGGACCGATTCAGGGCCAGTAAGATGTTGGTTGAATGGCGACCCTCATTACTACTACGGGCGGACCATGCTGGAGGCCGGTGCTCATGGGATACCAGGTGGGACATCAGCAACCGGGCAAGCTCAGTCATCAGGACCTGGAAAAGATGCTCGCCTTCTTCAGGTCCGCTTCGGAGAAGGGCGAGCCTATCGCCCGATACCTGCTCGGTTCCAGCAAAGTGAACGACGCTGACCCCGACAATGATATGGCGGGTATTCGCCTTTTACGCATGGCCGCCGAGCAGGGCGTTGGTATGGCCTACAACCAGCTGGAGCAGTCACGTTAACCGCACCACCTGACCATCTTAGTGGCTTTACGGAAATGGTCAGTTAGTGCAAAAGCCGGGAAGCAAAGTCCAGAATCTTCTTGTGCTCTTCATAGGCAACCAGTTCTATGCCTTCACCTGCGAGGTTTAGCCTGGCTTCTTCGAAAGCCTCCTGGCGATGGTCTCCAGCTCTAGCCTCCTCGGGGCCTTTTACCGGAAACAACACTGGGCCATGAAGTAGTTGCCGCTTCCTGAGCTGTTCGACCTTGAGTCGCCACTGACCACTGTGCTCGATGATGGCGGTTGAATCGGCCTGGCCGAGAAATAATGGTTTGATCACCCTCACAGCCCTGTGATCTTGCTCCTCGACAAAGGGGAAGGAAACACCGTAAACCTTGTCCTCAACTTTCCGCCTTTGATATCGTTTGCCAAGGTTCTCCTGGTCCAGCAGGCGTTTGATGTTCTTCTCCATCAGCCCTTCCTGATATTCCTTGGTCACGAAGTTGCGGCCAACGTAATGGTCATAAAGGGCAGTGAGCGTTTCCGTCGGATTTTCACTCAGAATGGCTCTCTGCTCGCTGAACCGGACAATGGTTTCGCGAGGGCGAATGATTTCTTCAAAAATGCCCTTATGGAAGCCATACTCGAGATTCGCACTGGCCGTTACTGCAGCACCTTCCTGCAGAAGCCTCTCGATCCGGTGCAGCTCCGCATCCAGGTTCGCCATGGTCTGCAGGTAGACCTGTTTATCCAGCTCTTCGAAGAATTGAGTGATTCGCCCGTACTTTCGTCGCAGAAGCTTGAATAACAGGGTTTTCTGCCTGGGTATCCACAGCAAAACGCCAACATTGGCAAACTCGCCGGTTTCGACGTATGGCATGAACCGCACAATGGCGTAGTTACAAGCAAACCTAGTCATTTCCAGTTCCAGAAGTCATCGCTAAGACAACGTAACAGCTGCGTTTCAAGCTCATCAGTACTCAAGCCAAGCTCAATCGTCATCTCAGGGTCAATATAAAACCACTCTTCCGGTATCCCGGCAATGATTGAATCCCAGTCGGAGAGTGCTTTGGTCATTTTGTCAGTGTAGATCTGGCGTTCAACCAAGTCATCCGCAATATCCGCAGCCACGTCGTGGAAGATGTGGTCACGGAAAAAGGTTTCTGCAGTAACCTCGGGGTCGAAGGCCTGATTGTGATCGATAACGACCAGTTCCCGTTTGCCTGGTTCCCAGAACAGGTTCGGGTTACCACCGTTCTCAGAAAAGCACCGGTCGCCGTTTGCAATCCACCAGTCAAAACACAGAAGTGCTTTCCTGGTCTCTACCGGAACCTCTCGAATCTGAGGGACGGTTATTTCCGTGAGGCGTTTCTCTACGGAGCCAAAGACGGGGCCAGCACCAAGATCTCTTGCATGGCCGGGAGGCAGCACCTCCAGAATTTCATCCGGCACGTTTACAATTCTGAATGGAGCAACAGGTATACCGAAGAGCAGTGCCAGGTTTCCCGAAATCCATTCTTTGATCTGACTGTCCCGACCTGCGCCAATACCTTTTACAAAGTAGAAGTTGTCGTCGTCGCCCCGGCAAATGAAGGGTTCGGTCATCCCGTGTTCCGACCGACGGATGACCTCTACGATTTCAACGGTGGATAAGGCCTTGGTCACTGAGGGTGTTGTCCTTGCCCCATATTCCATGACGCTGTAAGCGCCGCGGTGTTCCGCAAACAGAAAAGCCCCAGGGGCTCGGCACACCCTCGGGATAGTTGAGAGAGGCTTACTGCCAAGGGGCGGATGTGCTTTGAAGTCTGATAGGGTGTGGGGTGGTTGTCAAACAGGCCTCGGAGAAACTACTCCATGAATGTGAGTGACAACCAACGGCCCAGACCCTGAGCAACAGACGCGGTTAGTAAATTTCTCCCCGCCAGCCTGTCTCGAGAATCCAGACAACAAGATCCTGATCTATGACTTCATAAACGATCCTGAAATCGCCCAACCGGTATCGATAGCGATTGGAATAGCCCTGCATGGTTTTGATATTAGGGCCAGTTCTGGGACTGGCTTCCAGGTATTTGAGTTTGCTGAGAACCCGCTGGCGCATAACCGGGTCTATTTTTCTGATGGCTTTTTCTGCTTTTTTTGAGAAGCGCACGGTATACATCAGCGCTTCTCCTTCATTAGTTCGTCCAGCGTTTTCAGCTTTTTGACGTCTTCAGTGCGGGCTTTTTCGATGGCAATTTCGGTGTGCTCTTTGCGGGATTTTTCCGTATCCCGGGGCTGCCTGTTCCGTGGCATGACTACTCTTCTTTAAGATCGTCCAGTGTGGGGGCGTTGGGGTCATAGGGTTCATCAAGGTCGTTATCGAGTTCGTCCTCTCGTTCCGCAACTTTCTTGAGGAAGAACGCATAGGCATCGGGCTGGATGATAACGCCGACAACCTTGCCCAACTCATCCTCGATGATCAGGTCTTCGCCTTCCAGGGGATCCGGATTCCTGATCTTATCCAGCAAGCTGGCCGGTAGTTCACTGCTTTTGACCTTCATAGTGTTGTCCTTGTCTATGAGGGGTTGGTGATTCATGCCAGCCATCTGGTGTTACAACTGGCAGTGCGCAGTATACCTTTGGGGTAAGCGCCTTGATGTGCGTTTTCTCACCCGTTTCTCCCCCGCATTAGCTGACACAACCGCCACAGGGATGTAGTGCTGCATCCGAATCATGACGACACCGTCTTGCGGGTCTTCTTCACCGGCTTCACTGCCGCCCGCTCCGCCTTGATCCTCTCCAGCAACGCCTCCGCACTGTTCTCCCCGCTGATCAGCGTCGGGTTATCCTTGCGCCATTGCTCGGTGAGTTCGCCCCGGAACGCCTTGGCCAGAATGGACTGGGTGAGGTTGTTGACGCGTGCCAGAGCGTTGGTGACCTGTTGCTCGATGCGGTCGGCGTGGGCGAAGAGTTGGTCTACTCGGCGGACGATTTCGGTTTGCTCATCTTGCGTAGGTAATGTGATTTTTAATGCGCGTATAGATTTCGCATTGATATTGGGCTGAGTTATTGCAGTAGAACTTAGCCCCATCTGTTGTTGGGCGTCGGGAGAAGTTAGCGCATAGTAGATGAAGCGCTTGTCGACCGATGGTTTTAATCGGAACCTGATAAGGTAAGCGCTGGGAATTGCGATATAGTCTCCCTCGAAGAGGGCCATCACGCCAATGCTACCCGTTCGAGTTATGAGTAGGTCACCAGGGATTAACTTGAACTGGTCCAGTTTTTCGGGGGCGACTTCGACCTTTGGAGTTTCGGGCGAAATCCTGATTGTTCCATTCTTCATGTCCGTTGTTCTAATAGTAGGAACGCCAGAGTCACCCTTTGTGTAATCATTTTTGCTAAATCTGGGCCCGTAGAACGAGCTTTCGATCACTTCGTCGAGTTCCCTTGTATTCCCCGGAGCTATAGCATTTTGTTCTCTCCACTCCTCCGTCAACCGCCCACTCACCGCCGCAGCCAGCACGGACTGGCGGAAGCGTTTGAGGATTTGCGGGATGCGTTCGAGGCGGGCTTTGGTGTTTTCCACCTGGGCCAGCAGGGTGTCGAGTTTGTCGGCGATGACTTTTTGTTCGGCGGCAGGCGGTAACGCTATGGGGAAGGATTCTACAAATGCTCGCGGAACCCGACGCAGTCCCACAGCCCCGGTCATGTTTTCTGCGCCCTGCTGCATAAACGACTGAGTTTTGATGATTGCAAAGAGCAGGCTTGGAGAAATTTCTTTGCTGGTCGGCCTGAGGACGTAGAATTCCGAACTTCCTGCCCCAATTCCGCTTGGCATATCGCGCACAATGGCTGCTTTGCCATTCTCGAAGCAGGGAGTCACCTTGGCGAATATGACATCGCCATCAGCGAAGTTGGTATAGGACTTTTTAATTTCGCCCCACACCTTTTCTTCGTGCTGTAACGCACCGTGATAATCGGTAGGAGCCAGTGCCATTGGAACAAAGCCCGCCGTTTGCTCAGCGCTGGCGTCATTCTTGGGATTGAGTACAACAATATCTGCGAGCGAGCACCGTGCCCAACTCTCTGGAGCGTGATCGGTTTCCTTCACGCGTCACCCTCCAGAGCTGTGACTAATGCTTCCAGTTCACCCAGTGCAGCCTTGAGCTCCCCCATCGCCTCACCCGCCAACACACTCGGCTCCGGCAGATTGGCGGCATCCACACTGTCGCTGTCCTTCAGCCAGGAAATATCCAGCGAGTCGCCCTTGTGCTCGGCAATCCACTGGCGGCTGAAGCTGCGCCAGCGGCTGTGAGCCAGGCGTGGGTCGACACCTTCGTTCTCTTCGCTGTGTTCGGGCAATTCAATGTCTTCGGAGTGGAAGCTGTATTCGCCTTCGGTGCGCTCACTGTCACCGTTGGGGCTATCTCCATAAACCGTTTCAAATGGCTTCAGGTGCTGGTCACCAAACGGCGTGCGTTTGCCAAAGTTGGTCATGTTGGTGCGCAGGTCATAAACCCAGACGTTCTCGGTGCAGTTCTCTTCCTGGTACTTGTCCGCCGCGCTGCCTTTGTTGAAGAACAACACATTGGTTTTCACGCCCTGGGCGTAGAAGATACCGGTGGGCAGGCGCAGGATGGTGTGCAGGTTGCACTTGTTCATCAGGTCCCGGCGCACGTCGGTGCCTACGCCGGCTTCGAACAGCACGTTGTCCGGTAGTACCACAGCGGCACGGCCGCCGGGTTCGAGGTTGCGGTAGATGTGCTGCAGGAAGGCCAGCTGTTTGTTGTTGGTTCTGTAGGTGAGGTCGTCCCGGGTGATGCTGGCGTCGCCGCCCTTGCTGGTGCCGAAGGGCGGGTTGGCGAGGATCACGTCGGCCTTTTCCAGCCCGGCGCCGGTCTGGCCCAGGGCGTTGCCCAGGTGCACCACGCCTTCTTCATCGCCTTCCATGCCGTGCAGCAGGCAGTTCATCAGGGCCAGACGGCGGGTGCTGGGTACCAGCTCGATACCGATGTAGGCCTTGGTAGTCTGGAAGGTTTTCACTTCGTCCTTGAGTTCGTACAACTCGTCGGTCTGGCTTTTGATGTATTCGTGCGCGGCAATCAGAAAGCCTGCCGTACCTGCGGCCGGGTCCTGGATGATTTCACCGGGCTGCGGTTTCAGGCAATGCACCATGGTGTTGATCAGCGCACGAGGTGTGAAGTACTGGCCGGCACCGGATTTGGTTTCGTTGGCGTTTTTCTCCAGCAGACCTTCGTACAGATCCCCCAGGCCGTCTTTCTGGGCGCTGAACCAGTCGATCTGATCCAGGGTTTTGATCATCTGTTCCAGGTGGCGCGGCTCCCGCAGGCGGGTCTGGGCATCTGCGTAGATCGCGCTGATCAGTGGGTCGTCGTGCACTAGGGTACCGTCGCCGTCCTTGCCGGTGGACAGGCTGAGCAGGATGCGTTTGTAGTCGTTCAGCAGGTTGATGCCGGATTTGCTGTTCAGGTCGGTCCAGCGGCAGCCCTCCGGCAGCGGGTGCTTTTTCAGGGTGCCGGCTTCGGTATTCTCGTGCACCATCTTGATAAACAGCAGCAGCACCAGTTCGGTGACGTAGTCCGAGTAGTTGATGCCGTCGTCCCGCAGCACGTCGCAGAGATTCCAGAGCTTCTGGACGATGTCGTTGTTGGTCATGGGTGCTTCCGGTTGTTTTTATGCGCGCTCAAAGAACAGGGCCATGAGCGGTGAATTGATGTAGAAATTGCTGCGCCCTACTTTCTTTTTATCCAGCAGGCCGATACTGACCAGTTCATCCAGATATTTGGTGGCGGTGATTCGGCTTACCGCCAGATCATCCATTACGAAGTCGATTTTGGTATACGGGTGGTTGAACAGGTTGTTCAGCAACTCCTGGCTGTAGATCTTCCGGCACTCGTCCCGCATGCGGTGCTTGGTATGCTGCATCAGCTCACGAATCTGGCTGATCAGCGTAATGGTTTGTTGAGCGGTTTGGGTGACGCCGTCCAACATATAGAGTAGCCACGGTTCCCAGTTTCCGGTATCGCGAACGGCCTGCAGTTCCTGGTAATAACCGGCCTTGGTCTGGATCAGATAGCGGCTGAGATACAGCACGGGCAGATCGAGCAGGTCTTTGGAAACCAGGTAGAGCATATTGATGATTCGCCCGGTTCTGCCATTGCCATCGTAGAACGGGTGAATGCTTTCGAACTGGTGATGGATGATAGCCATTTTCACCAGCGGGTCAGCATCGCACAGTTCGTCATCATTGATGTAGGCCACCAGATTGGCCATCAAATCCTCAATGTCCCGGGCTGACTGGGGCGGTTCATACACCACCTCGCCGGTTGCCTGATTCTTCAGGGCGGTACCTGGAAGTTTACGCAGACCCGCCCGGTTTTTCTCCAGAGTTTCCTGGATCAGCAGGATGTCATTCAGCCGGATCAGGCGAGACTTTCTGACGCTTCGGAAACCGGCCCGTAGTGCCGTTGCGTAGTCCTGAACCTCCTTGGTTTCCGGCGACACACTGGCTTCATCTGCCACGACGGCCTGATAAAGGTCGTCCTGAGTCGTGATGATGTTTTCGATTTCGGAGCTGTGTCGGGCCTCCTGCAAGGTCAGCGTATTGATCAGTATTTCTTCATTGGGAATGGTCGCGGCTACCCCTTTGAGCTCTGCCAGATAACGATGCGCCGCCGCCGCTTTTTTCAGCACAGTGCGGGTTTCCCATTGCTCGAGGTGTTTCAAGGGTAAGGTCGGCAGCACAAAAAGTCCCTTTCTCAATTCGTGTATAGAAAAACAAGAAATTTATACATGTCTTAGTGGATATGCAAAGGAAACTGTACTTTTCTATGTATATCGAGCTGCCTATGTATAGATGACTGGAAAATCTATGGGTACTGCTCAGGCCATCAAGGCTGAGCTATGTCGAAAAAACCGCAAAAAATCGACATAGATCGACTCTATGTCGATGCCGTAAACATTGCTTGATCAGACACTCTTCAGGCAGTCTGCTCTGGCCACATGGCCTCATTCAGTTCCTCCAGCACCGTATCCAGCTGTGCCCCCAGTACCTTGTCCATCTGCTTCGCCCCGCCGTCATCGGCAAAGCGATGGTTCACAAATTCCCGGTCGATGATGACTTCGTGGACCAGCTGTTTGGCCAGGCGCTCCAGCCACCGGCGCTGGTTGGGGGTCCAGCTGTGCTGGGTGTAGATGCTGTCCATGGCTTCCGCCACCCGCTGCTCGAAGGGAATCAGCGCTTCGCCCAGGGCGGCGCGGCGGATGTAGCCGATGATGCTGGCGGCGATGTCCTTGTTGGTCTGGTTACGCAGCGCGCTTTGCAGGCGGGCTTCGGAATAGCCGTGGTTGTCCAGCAGCAGTTTTACTTCCCGCAGCTGTTCACGGGTAAGGTCCCGGGGTTTGTTGACCACGACGGCCAGTGCGGCGGACTGGTTGAGCTGGTCTTTGATGAACCGGTTGAACTCGTCCAGGTAGTCTTCGGGCTTGTCGTACTGGCCGTAGTTCTGGCCTCGGTAACGTAGCTCATCATCGTGGTCGGAGATCAGCGGCATGGAGTCGCTGCCAACCAGATGTTTCACCTCTGCTAGCTGATAAATCAGGCTGCTGTGCTGCTTGAGGAATGCCGAGGCTTGCCGTGGGCCGAGCTTATGCAGGTGCTGGTGTAAGGATTTGGGCTCCACGCCCCAGCTCTGGTTCAGTTCGTCCAGCTTCTGTTTCAGTTGCGGGCGATTTTCCGCTTTGTTGTCGGCCTTGCGCAGCACCCGCATGAGTTTCTGGCTGAGCTGACTGAGCACCACATCTGCCTGGCTTTCATCAGGCTGTTCGCCAGGACTTGCGAGGGCCTTTTCCAGCTGGTCGTCGTCGGTGAGCTCGCCCACCAACTGCTCCAGGGTGATGTTGGGGTCTTTCACCAGGGGCTTCATGGTGTTCACATCCTGCAGGGCGGCGTAGATGTCTACCGGGTCGTAGATGCGGAACACCGTCTTGCCGATCTCATCGCAGCGGCGGGTGGCGCGGCCGATCATCTGTTCGTACAGAATGCGTGAGCGTATCCGACGCATGAACACCAGGTTACAGATGCGCGGTACATCGATGCCGGTGGTAAGCAGGTCCACGGTGATGGCGATGCTGGGGTAACGCTCGTTCTTGTAGCGGCGGATAAGCTGAGCCACCTTGTCGCTCTGGCCGGTGATCTTGGCCACGGCGGCTTCGTTGTACTGGCCGTTGTAGAGGTCCTTGAAGGCCTTATCGAGCTGGCTCTTTACGATGTCCGCATGCAGGTCGGTAGCGCAGAAGATCAGGGTTTTCTCGTCGCCGAAGGGGTCCAGTTCCTGCACCAGCTGTTCGCAGATCACCCGGTTGAAATTGTCGTTGATGACGCGGCGGTTGAAGGCATCCACGTCAAAATTGAGTTCGTCCTCCAGTTCGGTGGTGTCTACTTCACCGGTTTTCCGGTTGATCACTTCCACCGGCTTGCCCTTTTCGAAGGTAATGCCGTTCTGGGTCAGCAGGGTTTCGTAGCGGATAGGCGGTTCGTGGTCGATCAGCCAGTCGTCCGCCACCGCTTCCCGGTAGGAATAGGTGTACACCGGTTTGCCGAAAATCTCGCTGGTGTGTTTTGCCGGTGTAGCGGTCAGGCCGATTTTCACAGCGTCGAAGTAATCCAGCACGCGGCGGTAGCTCGACAGGTACTGGCCGGTATCCCGTGTGGCCAGTTCGCCGTCGGTCATTTCCTGGTCCAGAGTGTAGCCCCGGTGGGCTTCGTCGATGATGATGCAGTCGAACCGGTCGATGGGCGGCGGTGTATCGCTCATGAAGATGCGCTTGACCATGGCCTGCACCGTGGCCACCTGAATACGGGTTTCCGCTTCGGCAGCCATATCGCCCAGTTCGGCGACGTTGTAGATTTTGCTCAGGGTCAGGCTTTGGTCCAGGGGCGCTTCGTTGAAGGCGTCGATGGCCTGCTGGCCGAGGGCGGTGCGGTCCACCAGGAACAGAATGCGGTGGAAGCGTTCGGCTTTCAGGAACCGGTACATCAGCCCGATGATGGTGCGGGTTTTGCCAGTGCCGGTTGCCATGGCGAGCAGGGCGGTACGCACACCCCGGGCCAGGGCGTGTTCGGTGGCGGCAATGGCCTGCTGCTGGTAATCCCGCAGTTTCAGGTAGCCGAAGGGCTCTTCTTTCAACAGCTTCTCAGCGTTTTCCTTGTCCCGCTCCAGCAAACTCAGCAGGCCGCCGGGGGTGTGGAACTTCTGGAGGTCACGGCTGAGATTGCTGGGCTCACGCACGTCCCGGAACCATGTACCGGACTGCTCCGCCAGTTGCGGTACATGGGGCCGGCCGTTGCAGGAGTATACGAACGGCACATGGTAGTGATCACTGTCGTCGGCGGGCCAGGCGATGGTGCGGCCCATTAGCTCCCAGGCACCCACTAACGGTGCGTCTACTCTGAAGCCTTTGCTGTAGCGTTCGGCCTGGCGGATTTTACCCGCAACGTTGGTGTTCTCTTTTTTGGCTTCTACCACTGCGATGGGTGTAAGGCCTGCAAACAGCACGTAATCGGCTCTGCCCTTCTCGCCGTTGTGGTTGGTGGGCCATTCGGCAATCGCGCGATAGGTACCTTTCTCCGGGCGGGCGCCTTTCTGGAAGGTGATGTCCTGGCTGTCCGCTTCCCAACCGGCTTCCTGCAATTGCTGATCGATGAGAATGCGGGTGAGCTCTTCGTTCAGTACCAGAGTATCGGTGGCCGCCTTGGTTTGTTTGGCCATCTGCTGGCGCTGCTGGTTAACGGTTTGCTCACTCTGCTCCGCGAGCTGTTGTTGCAGGGCTTTGATTTTCTGTTCGTAGGCCTGTTGCTGCTGAGCCAGTGCCTGTTCGTGCTGGCGGGCCTGCTCGGCCAGGGCACGGGACTCTTCGTCCATGGCCAGGGCAAGTGCTTCGTACTCGGCTTTTTCTTTCTCGATGAGCTGGCTGAGTTGCTGGCTGCTGTCCAGCTCCATGTTGGCCTGCTGCAGATCGTGGCGGAGCTTCTCGATGTCAGTGTGCAGCTGGCGCAGCTGCATGCTGGGGTCCGCTGGCGGCACAAAGGGGCCAGGCTTGAAGCTGGCACCGGCTTTGCTCAGGGATTTATGGAACCAGACCGCAAGATCCCGGGCGAGCTTCAGGCCGTTCATTGCTTCACGGTGCCTGGTGCGGAATTGATGAGTGGCCTTGTTGCCCTCGATGCGCAGACTGTGAAACAGCTCTTTGATCTGCGGCTCCAGCCGCAATTCCCGGTTCAGGCGGTACAGCAGTTCGGACTGGCTGGTCTGATCATCAAACTCAACACCGGAGCGGGCGGCCAGGTGCTGGGCCAGGGCCTCGCCCAGCTGGCGTAGTTTGATCAGGGTGGTGTTGGGATCGCTGGCGAAGGCACGTTCGGCGGTGCCGGCAAGCTCCACGAAAAGCGGGTCGTGTTCCGAGAGAAAGCCAAAATTTGCTGATGGATGACTGCTTTCCTGCACGAACTGCTCCCAAGCCTCAGCTTTTTATTGGATTTTCTGAGTGTCCATTATTGCCACCGGACAGTAACTGTCGCAACTCAGGACCTGTGTTTTATGGTCAGACTTCGGTAGGCTGAGCGCGTTTTCAGGGATTTTTTTCAGACCACAGGGAGGTCCTCACAGTGCTATATCATAGTCAATCCGAAGTCAGGCTTGCAGTTACCCGGTTTATTGAAGTCGCATACAACACAGACGGAGAAGTAACGACACGTTTGCTGAAATCCGCTGGGCCGGTAAACATTGCCGTTGACCAGCACGGAAACGCGTCAATGAGTGGCAACGCCGGAAGGCTGACTTTCAGTGCTTCAGGCGCTCTTCAGGAATTGGGAATGCAGCTGCGGATAGCTGATGTTTCACTGAATTTGGCCGACGACGGGATGCTCGAGTTTACGGCAAACTTCCGCTTTCTCCGCGCAGCCAGCGCAAGCACCCGAGGACGAATTGATATCGATAAGCTGATTACAGCTTGCTCGGGGTTGCTTTGTCAGGCAGCAAGAGCTCTGCAAGGTGCAGGGAAAGCCAGAGATCGGCAGTTGCAGGAGGCACTGCAGTGAAGCCTGAACGTCTGATCTTATTTGCCGTGATTGCAGTAACGTCCGGGTTGGCAGGTTGCGCAGCAAATTCTGTGGACTCAGATACTGCGTGGGATAGATACCTCGAGTTCGAGGCGGCCCTTGATAATCAGGGGATGGAGCTGGACTTCAAACCATATTTTACTGAGCATGCCTACGCTGATGTTGAAGAGGCATCGGCAGAAGATCTCCCCTACGTAAAAGGCATGCTGGCCTATCCTTTGTATTTCGATGAAACCTACGGTCACGCAGAAAAAGGCGATGTCGAACGGCGGTGTCTTACAGTGAACGGTCAGACATCCCGGGGAGACACCGGCAGTTTGTCGATTGAGTTTGTTCAGCAGAATGGCCTGAAGATGAACGATGCCAATATGCTGTTTGTGGACTCCCTGGATGAGTTGCCCGGGGAAGCCCAGTGCCCTGAGGAAACCCGTTTCTGAAGTGAGAATGATGAGCCGCGGTTCTATCCCGGGTCACTCCCGAACCGGGGCCCTTTGCCACTAGATGCAAGCAAGTGCCCCCATGCCGGATTACCAGCTGATCTTCCGCACCACTCCTGTGCAGTATCACTTCCATAGGCTGGGGACGAACTGGATTGAGCGATCACTGGAGCTTATTACGGATAATGGTGCTGCGGTGTTGAACCTGCAGGACTATGGCATTGCCGAGGGCCTGCCGGCCCGCTGTATCGTGCTTCAGGGCCAA
>NZ_CAXBDN010000036.1:0-21813 GCF_963974375.1 uncultured Marinobacter sp. | reverse complement strand
ATGCCCAGGTTGCCAGCAGCTTCCGGATTGAGGTTTCTATGCGGGCCCGAAAGCCGGGCCCGGAAACGTTTTGAAGATAACCTTCTGAACCCTGTTTGCAATCTTCCGGCTCAGGACAGACGTTGTTCTGACACGTCAGATACGGTGCCCGGCTCACCCTCGCCCCGGTGCAGACACAGCTTCTGCAACTTCTTGAGGGCGGTTTTCTCGATCTGGCGAACCCGCTCACGGCTGATCCCCAGATTGTCCGAGATAACCTGAAGCGTCTCCTCGGAACTTCGATCCAGACCGAAACGGCGGCTGAGCACATCCTGCTCCCGCTCGCTCAGGTGCGTCAGCAGTCGCTCCAGAACCCGTTTCCGATCTCTGCCAGCGAGCTTAAGCTCGGGCGCCTGGTCATCATGAACCAGGGTGTCACCCAGGGATATGCCGCTTGCTTCCGTCATTGGCGTTTCCGTCGACAGTTCGGTGGCGGCATAAGCACGAATCTCGCTGATCCGGGCCGGGGACACTTCCAGCTCCTGGGCCAGTTCGCTTTGCCGCGGCATCCGCTCCAGCTCGTCGTGCAGCCGCAGCGTGGTGGCATGCAGGCTGCGGATTTCGTCAATGATGTGGTCCGGTGTATGAATCACCCGATGACCCCGCTTGAGACTGCGGCGCACTTCCTCGGTAATCCACCAGTAGGCATAGGTGGAAAAGCGGAAACCACGGGCAGGATCAAACCGGTCCACGGCCTTGATCAGACCCACATTGGCGTCCTGGATCACATCCGAGATCACCGGGCCAGCGGTCACTGTGTAGCGGCGGGCAATGTGCACCGCCAGCCTCAGATTGCTGCGTATCAGCCGCTCCCGGCTGCCGCGCACCAGTACCATCGCCCGGCGACTCAACCGGGTCGGCTGCCCGATCTGTTCATACAAAGCCTGGGCCTCACGAATGGTGACCGGCGCCGCCCCGGGCACCGGCTGCTGCTTCGCCAGCCAGCCAAAACAACGGATCAGTCGTGCCGACAGCTGCTTCTCGCGCTCATCGGTCAGCAGGCCGTGACGGGATACGTCCCTGAAATAGCGACCTACCAGGGTTTCCGGTGACTCCAGCGCCGGGTCGGTTTTACGGTTCACGTTTACCACGGTGTCATTTGCCATCAGCGTCACTTCGCTTGTCTGAAATTCACAGGGATATACGAAACGGAGTGACCGCCGGATTGTTCAGCCGTTTTAGCGATGCGAAGCTAAGTTACGGAAAACCAAGGAGAGGGAACACAAGAGGAAGGAACAAAGGTGACCGGGTCATACCCGGCAAACAATTCGCCGGGCACCCCGATCGGGAGGCAAGACAACCTCCATTACCCCTCACCGAAGCGACCGGTTCCGGTGCGGGGCAATTCAGACCAGCGTCAGGCGGCGACGATGGCGTATTCGTGGTTATGGGGCTCGATCAGAGCGCCATGAAGGGCCGCGATGGTTTTTTCGTACGCGTCCTCATTCACCACAAACTGGATGTCCACCTGGCGCATGCACTGGTGAATCGCCAGTACACTGATTTCTTCATCTGCCAGGGATTTCACCGAACGGGCCAGAATGCCCGGCACCTTCATGTCGCTGCCGATGGCAGACACCAGCGCAACCTTGCGGGTGTTGACCTCACCGTTGGGGAATTCCTCTTCCAGCGCCTTGACCACCCGCTTGACGTGCTTGAGGGTGGTATCCACATAGTGGGTGATGGTATTCGCGTTGGTGTCCTTGGAAATGAAGCGCACCTTGAAGCGGGACAGCACATCCAGAATCCGGCGGTCGGAACCCGGCTCACCCTGCATGTCCTGATCAAACACCTCAATGGCAAACACGCCTTTGGAACCGGCGATGATCTCAACCTGGGGCTTCTCACTGACGTAATCGCCGGTGATCAGGGTACCGGTATGCTCCGGCTCGAAGGTGTTTTTCACCCGCAGCGGAATCTCGTTCTGGCGCAGGCCCTTACCGGCCCGGGGATGGATGGCCTCCATGCCCAGATTGGCCAGCTGGTCCGCCACGTCGTAGTTGGTGCGACCCAGTGGCACCACCTTGTCGTGGCCGACAATGTTGGGATCGGCAGAACTGAGGTGATATTCCTTGTGGATCACCGCTTCGCGGGCGTCGGTGATGACGGCCACACGGCTGAAGGTCATCTCACTGTAGCCCCGGTCGAAGGTCCGCATCAGGCCTTCCTTGCACTGGGCATAGCCGGTGACGATGGGCAGCTCGCGGGTCAGGTCAACCGCATCAAATGCCCGCTTGAGCTTCTCATCCAGGGGCAGCAGCTCATTGTCGCGCCAGCCGGTAAGATCCACAAACCTGGCGTTGATGCCTTCCTGCTGGAGTTTGAGGGCAGTATTGAAGGCACTGTGGGCCTCACCAATACCAGCCAGCATCTCGCGCACGGTCAACAGGTGCTCTTCGAGCTGGAACTGACCATAGGAGCAGAGCCGCTGCAGATCGATCAGGCAGCCGCGAACGCCCTCGATACGGTCAGTAATGAACTGGTCAGCCTGCTGCTTGAGCATCGGGTCGTGGAACAGTTCGCCGTTCAGGTCGGTCAGAAACTTCACCAGCTTGGTGAGATCGTCACCCCAGGCCCAGTCCGATTCTGCATCGGCGAACAGGGCATAGACGCCAGGCTCGCCGGTTTTCTTGTGTTCCAGCAATTCGTTGGTGACACCACCGTAGGCGGACACCACAAAGATGCGTTGATAAAGCTCGTCCTTGCTGCGATCGCCGATAATGATGTTGTCACGAACGGCTTCGTAGTTGCTCATGGACGTACCGCCGATCTTCTCGACGGTGTGTAATTGGCTAGTCATAAATATCCTGTTGCTATCCTGCAGTTGTATGTCCGGATCGGGCAGGCGCCTTACGACGCTTCGCTCAGACCTTCCTGCATGATTTCGTCGACACTTCTGGCCAGCAGCCCGGCGCCCTTGCGCAGGTCATCCTCACTGGTAGTCAGCGGCATCAGGCACTTGATCACTTCATCACGGGGGCCACTGGTTTCGATGATCAGACCGTGCTCGAACGCGCGCTTGGTGATCGGACCGGTAATGTCAGGATGCGTTGCCTCGATGCCCCGCATCAGACCACGGCCCTTCACTTTGAACTGGCCCGGGTACTTGTCACAGATGGCCTGCAGCGCATCACCCAGCACCCTGGTTTTCGCTCTCACTTCATTGGAGAAGGTGTCGTCCTTCCAGTAGGTCTCCACGGCTTTCTTTGCGGTAATAAAGGCCATGTTGTTACCACGGAAGGTGCCGTTGTGCTCGCCTGGATCCCAAACGTCGAGCTCCGGCTTGAACAGTACCAGAGCCATGGGCAGGCCGTAACCACTGAGGGACTTGGAGACCGTCACAATGTCCGGCTTGATGCCCGCAAATTCAAAGCTGAAGAACTCGCCGGTGCGGCCGTTGCCCGCCTGGATATCATCCAGAATCAGCAGAATGTCGTGCTTCCTGCAGAGCTTTTCCAGTCCCTGCAGCCATTCAGCGCGGGCCGCGTTCAGACCGCCCTCACCCTGAACCGCTTCCACGATCACAGCGGCTGGCAGGTCGAAACCGGACGAATTGTCAGAGAGTACCTTGTCCATGATTTCCAGAGTGTCGATGTTCTCACCCAGATAACCATCGTAGTACAGGAAGTCCACATTACCCAGAGGTGTACCGACACCACCACGGTGATGCTGGTTACCGGTGGCAGCCACCGCACCCATGGTCACACCATGGAATCCATTGGTGAAGGAGATAATACCGGCGCGGCCTTTTACCTTGCGGGCCAGTTTCAGAGCCGCTTCCACACAGTTGGTACCGGTGGGCCCGGTGAACTGAATTTTGTAATCCAGGCCCCGGGGGTCAAGGATGTAATTCTTGTAGGCTTCAATAAAGTCGTGCTTGGCGGTGGTGAACAGGTCCAGACCCTGGCTGACACCGTCTGCCTCGATGTATTCCAGCAGGGCTGCTTTGAGCACATCATTGTTGTGGCCGTAGTTCAGCGAACCGGCACCGGCCAGAAAATCCAGATATTCCTTACCGTCTTCGGTGTACAGGTGCGCGTTCTTGGCCCGGTTGAAAATCACCGGAAAAGCCCGTGAATAAACGCGTACTTCAGATTCAGTGGATTTGAATAATTCCATTGTCTTGCCTCTTAGCATGTAAGGTTCGAGGGAGTGCACGGGGGCCGGTCGGTTTCGGTCGCGACCGGCGTCGGTGCGCGATGGTAAGAGTCTGCTGGCGGCGATTCCCCGATCAGCCGCCGACTCATCAGCCGGCCGTTAACCGGCCCTGGAGAAAGGTCCGATGCGGAGCAGGAATTCGGAGTCGTGCTTGCCGCCAAAATGGATCTCTTTCTCGAAATGTTCGTGGTACTTCACTTCAGCCCCCATATCACGGGCGAACGAGCGAAACAGGGCCCAGGAAGCCTCGTTGTCGTCGGTAATGGTGGTTTCCATGAAACGCACGCCCTTGCAGGCTTCACGGCCGACAATCTCTTTCAGCATGCGTTTGGCAAGACCCTGGCCACGGCCCTTTTCATGGACGGCCACCTGCCAGACAAAAACGGTCTCGGGTTGCTGGGGAGGGATGTAACCAGAGATAAAGCCGACCAGTTCGCCGCCTTTCTCGGCCGCCACGCCGGTTTCGGCAAAGTGGCTGCACTGCAACAGATTGCAGTAGATGGAGTTGGGATCCAGCGGGGGGCATTCAGCCACCAGCCGGTGTAGCCGGTAGCCATCGTCCTTGACCGGTTTACGGAGGACAATGGCGCTGGTTTTCGAACCTTCGGTTGTCATATTCAGCCTTTTCGCTGCAAACGTTAGTGGTGAATTATATAGACCACAAAATAAAAATCAACCGAACCCTCATATACGCTACTGTCACACAGTACTCATATCCATTTTAGTTCATTTGCTCAGCCATGCCAGTTAACGACTTGCCACCCAATAACACCGACGCCGCCGACACTGACGTTCCCGAAACGATACGGGAACGATAGGACAGAGCGGCATCAGAGCCCCGGGGCCAAATGCTGTCGAACTTTGCCAGCCAGGGGGTTAGCGGGAACCGTACAGGTTCCAGAGAAAAGTGAAGACCGGCCCCTGACAGGGCCTTTATGCCGCCGTTGGCAGAAGGGGTGCGGGACACCCGGGCGATCAGGCCGGCACTGTCTGACACCAGGTTGCCCATGCCCGCGGCACCGTTATTCAGCAGCCAGCGCGGGCGGCCGGCAAGGGTATCGTGCCAGATGACCGGCAGACAGGTATGGGTCGACAGGATAACGTCCGCACCGGTTACCAGGAACCAGTGACGAAGCTGCGCATCCGACGCTTGCAGGCACTCCCGGGACAAGCCCCAGCCGGCAAGGGACTCGGGATCGCCATGGAGTACCAGAACCTTTAGGCCTCCAAGCATCAGGCAGCGCCAGCGGGGCAAACGCCCCAGCGCTGCACGGAGTTCCGGAAAGGTTTCAGCCGTGGTCTGCAAGCGTTCCATGATCCGGTTGGAGCGCTCCACCACATCATTTTCGACGAAGTCCGGATAGGCACAGCCACAACCCGCGCCCTCGCCTCCTTGGGCGAGCTCATACTCTACGTTGCCCGCCATGGCATCTGCCGCCAGTACCCGTCGATTGATCGCACCAAAGATTTCCGGCGTGGCGTTGAACCAGTTGAAGTCACCATTGAACAACAGGTGTACCTGGCCTGCCTCTCGCGCCGCCATGGCGTCAATCTCGTTCAAGGCATCAGGGTTGCCGTAAAGCCCGCCCACCACATATAAGGTATCCGCCTCGCAGGGTGTGGGATCAAGGCAGAGCTGCTCCGGCCGGTAACGATAATGGAGGGGACAACTGCGGCCTGCTTCTGCGGATTCGCTCACCATCATCAGGACCCCCGCTCCGCTGCGGCCTGTATACCGGACCCGGTTGCTGCCCGGCCCGACAGCCTGCGTAACAGCAGCGGCAGGAAGAAGCCCGCCGTACACAGCAGAAACCCCCAGGCGTTGGTACCCAGCAACAGGGCGTAGGCGCCGTCTCCGATAGCCCAGCTCTGGGGGATCCAGCCCACAGTCATGCAGACACCGAGACCGATGCCGGTCCAGAAGCTGAGGTGGAAGCTCCAGGGCGAGAAGCGGGTCAGTCCGTAAAACAGGAATACTGGCGCCAGCCCCATCACCATGGTGCCGGAAATAGTGGTGGCCTTGAGAATGTCGGTGCCCGCAAACATAGGCAGATTGCCCAGAATGGCAAACACCACCATGACTACCGCCCCCGCCCGAACGCTGGGTAATCGGTCCTTCGCGCGTCGGGCCAGCTTCGGCAGATCAACGGCAATGGATTTGGCGAAAGAATTAAAGGTGGAATCCAGGGTTGAACCAGCGGATGTCATCATGATCACACTCATCAGGAACAACGCGGTCAGGCCAAGGGACTGGCCCACCGCCGCCGGAGCATTACCAGCGGCAGCTATGCCGTTGAGCTGGGCATGAACCCCCACCAGACTGAAGATAAAGACCGCCACAAAACCCAGCAGCCCGGCCACCACAAAGCTTTTGAGCATGGCTTTTTCCTTGTTCACAAAGCCCCGGTCGGTCAGTACCGGATCATGAAACGGGTAGCTGAACAGCTGCAACAGAGCCACCAGCAACAGGTCCAGCCCCGCGTTGAGGCGGAACTCACCGGTGGTCAGCAGCTCCGAGGTATCATTGGCGGGGATAATGAGGAACAGTACCGCGGCCAGGAAAAAGACGAACACCACGGCCTGAATCACATCGGTAAAAATGGAGCTGCGCAGACCACCCTTGAGGCTGTACGCCAGAGTAAACGCCGTAAACACCATGGCGGCAGTGTAATAGGGCCACTCTCCGACATCACCGAAGTAGCCACCAACCACGGCGGTGTTGCTCCACACCTCGTTGTACAGGCGTATCAGAATGGCTGCCGCGAAACTCAGGGAGGCCAGCCGACCAAAGCGGGTAGTCAGAAACTCCTGCAGACTGCGGGCCCCGGTCTGGGTGCGGATCAGGTAGATGATGTAACCGGCCACCGGGATGGACAGCCAGTAGGAGGCGTAAGCCAGTCCACCGGTCACCCCGTAGGTGGCCCCCAGGTTGGCGGCGTTGGTCACCGACTTGGCAAAGATCCAGCTTATAAAAATGCTGGCAGTCAGTGACCACTGGCCAACCGGCTTGCCACTGTCATCCGCCCCCCGGTAAAACGACGCCGCATTGCGACTTTCAGGCGACAGCACATACATCACCACCCCATAGACCAACAGAAATCCCCAGAACAGGGCAGCTTCTGTGCCTGTCATCATCCATCCTCTTTTATTAGTCAATCAGGAAATTGCTACACCCCAAAACCGCGCCCGGCCGTCCAGCAGACACGCTCATTGTTCAGGGAGCCTGTGACGGGGTGCCTTTCGCAGCAGCGCCAGGGAAGGCGCGGAGCAAGGCCGGTCCAGGGATGGACCGTGAATTGCGGCGGAGAAAGGCACCCCGCCACAGGCTCCTTCACCCAACCCCGAAAGCACGCCCAATCAAACCAAAGAGCTTATTCCGGAGCACCACAACTGGCACCAAACCGATAACAGGCAAAACACCGATGATGCCGCAGCATGATCCGCTCATCCATGCTCTCCGCCAGCGTGCCACCCAGATCGTACTGGGGATCATCGTCCACCAGGGTGCAGGCATACACCCGCACCTGATCGCCCTTTTTCACCAGCATCCGGGTGTAGGTGCACATGAAATGAGACCGGCTTTCCCGGGTGGGATACTTCTCCATGCAGTTTTCCGTTACCTCCGGACTACCGTCATCAGAACCGGGCGTGCCCAGGTCCGGAAAGGCCGTAAACGCCAGGTGATCAGGAATGCCCCGCTGACGGAAAATCGACCGGAACGCGTTCTCGACCTGCTGCGGATCCTCACCGGGGTCGGTCTGCCGGGCAATGGAAACCTTGAAACCCTGATCAATCAGCCAGTGAATACCCTCCAGAGCCTTGTCGAAGCTGCCGGTGCCGCGATCCTGGTCGTGTCTGGCCTCATCGGGGAAATCCAGGCTGACCCGGAAGTGGATCGGATGGGGATTAGCCAGCAACGGCATTAACTGTTGCCGACGTTTCAGCAGCGGCTCGGTGGCATTGGTCAGCACAAAGCAGGGACGGTGCTGACTGGCGTAGTTGAGAATATTGACGAAATCCCGGATCACAAACGGCTCACCACCGGTGAACGAAAACTGCTCCACGCCCATATCCAGGGCTTCGTGGATGAAGGGCTTCACATCGCTCAGCTTCATGCCGGGAATACGGCCGTCACCCGGGTGCGACCCTTCCAGGCAGAAGGGACAGGCCAGGTTGCAGGCGGTACCGGTGTGGATCCACAGTTCTTTCAGCTGATCGGCATCAATGAAGCCACGGGGGTCACCGGCGCGGGTGTGGGTCCAGCTGTCCCGGGCTCTCGGCTCCAGGATCTCGGTCATGGGTATGATCTTTTCGGCAGTCAGGGGCATGATCGCTCCGCTAGTACTTGTTGTGATGATCCAGACAAAAGAAACGGCGTTATGTTACCGATTCCTTCTGTTTACGCTGGTTTGCTGAGGATTGACCACCCCCAAGGCGCCATCGGTGGAAGCGGGCCAGCCAGGCAAGCACGCCTGCCGGCGCGTGCGCCCTTTTCCACTCACCGGCCGCAAACTTGGCCGACTCGTTCCAGGTGGGGTATGGGTGAATGGTCCCGAGGATCTTGTTGAGACCAATACCGTGTTTCATGGCCAGGGTGAATTCCGCCAGAATTTCACCACCGTGAGTGCCCGCCACCACGGCGCCGAGTATCCGGTCCTTTCCGGGTACTGTCAGCACCTTGATAAAGCCCTGATCCTCATCTTCCGCAATGGCCCGGTCCAGATCGTCCAGACCATAGCGGGTAAGTTCATAGGCGATGCCCTGTGCCCTGGCCTCCTCCTCGCTGAGACCGACCCGAGCCACTTCCGGGGCGGTAAAGGTAACCCAGGGCAGCACCCGGTAATCGACCCGGAACCGGCGAAACTGCCCGAACAACCCGTTCACTGCCGCGTACCAGGCCTGATGAGACGCAGCATGAGTGAACTGGTAAGGACCGGCCACATCGCCACAGGCGAAGATATTGGGGAAGCCGATACTCAGATCCTCTTCCACCGGCACCGTGCCGTTGGCCCGGGGCTCGATACCCAGCGCCTGCAGATTAAGGCCTTCGGTGTTGCCGGCGCGCCCGGTAGCTACCAGAACCCGGTCGAAGGGAATGCGGACCTGTTCGCCGTTGTGAGCGCACCAGACTACCCGCTCACCGTGTTCTGTGGCGAACCTCTCCGCCCGGTGGTTCAGGCGCAGATCAATGCCCTCGGCCCGGAACCGGTTCATCACCAGCTCTGACACATCCGGATCTTCTTTGGCCAGAATACGCGCTCCGGTTTCCACCTGAATCACCTGACTGCCCAGCCGCTGGAAGGCCTGGGCCAGTTCGGACCCGATCGGCCCGCCACCAATAACAAGAAGCCGCTGCGGTTGCTGGTCCAGGGACCAGAGATTCTCAGAGGTCAGTGGTTCCATGTCTGCCAGCCCGGGAATAGGTGGCAGGAAAGGTTTGCCACCTGTGGCCACGACGATGCTGCGGGACGTGAGGCGCTCACGACGACCGTCATTGTGGGTGACCTCCACTTCCCAGGGCGATACAAAGGCGGCACTGCCCGCGATACACTCGACACCCAGGCTGCGGTAGCGCTCAGGCGAATCGTGGGGGTCAATCTTCGCGATGATCCGTTTGACCCGGCCCATGATGTTGGCAAAAGAGCCGGACACCGGCACCGCATCCAGGCCATAGCGATCGGCATGGCGCAGGGTGTCTGCGGCTTTGGCACTGCGGATCAGTGCCTTGGAAGGCACACAGCCGGTATTGAGGCAGTCGCCACCCATTCTATCCCGTTCGATCAGCACCACTTTCGCCTTGACCGCCGCCGCAATGTAGGCCGACACCAGTCCGGCCGAGCCGCCGCCGATCACCAGCAGGTTATAGTCAAACGAGTCGGGTTTCTGAAAGCCCCGGTACACCCTGCGGCGGCGGATAAAGCCCACCGCAAACTTGGCGATGATCGGAAACAGCCCCAGCAGAGCGAACGACAACAACAGCTCCGCCGACAGGATATCGCCGGTGGAGCGAATCTGTCCTAACTGGGTGCCGGCATTGACGTACACAAAGGTGCCCGGCAGCATCGCCAGCCAGCTCACCAGGGCGTAGGTGCGCAGCTTCATGCCGGTAAGGCCCATCACCAGATTGATCAGAAAGAAGGGGAACACCGGCACCAGACGCAACGTGGCCAGGTAAAAAACACCGTCCCTCGCTATACCCTCGTCGATACGGTTGACCGTTTTCCCATACTTCCGCCTGAGGGTATCCCGCAGCAAAAACCGGGCGACGAGGAACGCCAGACTGGCACCAATGGTGGACGCGACGGAAACCGCCAGCAATCCCGCCACATTGCCCAGAAAGGCACCGCCGGCCAGGGTAAGCACCGTGGCACCGGGGAGTGACAGGGCCGTTGCCAGAATATAGATCAGCACGAAGCCGGAAACTGCCAGAACCAGGTTGTCTGCGATCCAGTCCGCGAGTGCCTGCTGATGGCGTTGCAGATTGTCCAGGGTGAGCAGATCAGTTCCCCCGAACGCCAGAAAGCCACCTATCACAGCGACAATCAGGGCAAAAACCATCAATTTCTGTTTGCGCATGATCACATTTTCCTGGGAATGAGAAGAGTGGGTACAGGACACCAGAAACGTGAATTTGTTACACAGAGTAGCGTGCAAACATCCCGAAACGATAACAGAACACAAAAAAAGGAGGCCGGGAAGGGCCTCCTTTTCTGTACAGTTGCCGGTAGGCACCGGCGGTCAGGCCGGCGCCTCCCCGTCGGCGACGGCATTGTGATCCCGGGCCAGAAGTATGTAGAAGGCCGGAAGCACGAAGATCGTGAACAGGGTGCCAATACCAAGCCCGGCACTGATGGTCAGGCCGATGGCGAAACGGCTTTCAGCACCCGGACCGGCGGCGAGCAGCAGTGGCACCATGGCGAAAATCAGCGCCAGGGACGTCATGATGATCGGCCGCAGGCGGATAGCCGAAGCCTCCAGCACCGCTTCACGTCGGTTCAGACCCCGTTCGGTCTGGAGCTGATTGGCAAACTCCACGATCAGGATACCGTTCTTGGCCACGACCCCGATCAGCGTAATCAGGCCCACCTGGGTGTAGATGTTGACGGTGGCAAACCCCAGCACGATAAACGCCATGGCACCGGCTACGGACAAGGGCACCGACACCAGAATGATCAGCGGATCGCGCCAGCTCTCGAACTGCGCCGCCAGCACCAGATAGATCACCAGCAGCGACAGCATCATGGTGACCAGCAGGGCGCTGCCCTCGGTGTCCAGCTGCCGGGTCTCGCCCATATAGTTGCGTCCGAAGCCCTGAGGAAACATGTCATCAGCAGCCTGCTCGATCCAGTCCATGGCGGTACCCATGGCCACACCCGGCATGACCACACCCTGCAGGGTAATGGCGTTCAGCTGATTGAACTGGGTTCGCTGGGATGGCTCCACGGCACTCTCAAAGCTGACAACACTGCCCAGAGGCACCAGCTCACCGGTATCTGCACGGGTGTAGTAATTGTTCAGCGCCTCTGCACTCAGCCGGAAGTCCTGCTCAACCTGTGGAATGACCTGATAGGAGCGACCTTCCATGCTGAAACGGTTGATGTAGCCGCCACCCAGCAGGCCGGACAGGGTCTGGCCAATGTCCTGCATCGACAGCCCAAGGTCAGCCACCCGGTCACGGTCTACCCGGATCCGGGTCACCGGCTTGTCAAAGTCGATGGACTTCTGCAGGAACATGAAATTGCCACTCTGCATGGCCCGCCCCTGCAGCTCGCTGGCAATCTCGTTCAGCTGCTCGTAGCCGCCACCGGAGGTGATTACAAACTGGAACGGCAGGCCATCCGAGCCCGGCAAGGCCGGCGGCGCAAAGACCGCCGTCTGCAGGCCGGTGACCTTGCCCAGTTCAGCATTCAGCACTGGCTGGACATCGAACTGGGAAATGTCCCGTTCGCTCCAGGACGCCATCTTGAAGCCACCGAAAACCTCATTGGGCCCGGTTATGCCGAGGATCATGAAATCTTCCTGATAACCGGCCACGGTCGACATGCGCTGCTGGACCTCGGCACCCTCATCCTGAAGGTACTCCAGGGTTGCGGTCTGCGGTCCCTTGCCCTGATAGAACAGAATGCCCTGATCTTCCGTCGGCGCCAGTTCACTCTGGCTCAGCATGAACATGAAGAAAATGGACGCGAACACTACGACCGCGAAAAAGATCACCACCGACAGGGTCTGCATCAGCGACGCCAACGCCCGTTTATACAGGTCTGCCAGGCCATTGAAGGTCTTTTCCACCAGGCGCTCGAAACGGGCCGGATTACCATGGGGCTTGAGAACCTTGCCCGCCAGCATGGGTGAAAGGGTCAGGGCAACAATACCCGAAATCACCACCGTACCAGCCAGCGTGAAGGCAAATTCGATAAACAGGGAACCGGTAAGGCCGCCCATAAACCCGATGGGTGCGTACACCGCCACCAGTGTGGTAGTCATGGCGATGATGGGCATAGCCATTTCCCGGGCGCCATTGATAGCCGCATCAAACCGGGATTCGCCCTGTTCGATGTGACGGTGAACGTTCTCCACCATAATGATGGCGTCATCCACCACCAGCCCGATGGCCAGCACCATGGCCAGTAGCGTCAGCAGATTCAGGGAGAATCCCATTGTCAGCATGATGAAGGCGCCACCAATCAATGACAGTGGCACCGCTACCGAAGGCACTAACGCTGCCCGCAACGACCCCAGGCACAGGAAAACCACCACCAGCACGATGACCATAGCCTCAAGCAGGGTAACGATGACTTCGTTAATGGAATCGTCAATGAATTCGGAGGCGTCGTAAGCCAGACGAACTTCCAGCCCCGATGGCAGTTGCCGCTCGATGTCCGGCAGCTCATTCTTCACCAGTTCAGCCACGGTCAGTGGATTGGCACCCGGTGACAGCTCAATCGCCACATAGGTGGCTGGCTGACCTTTATACAGTGCCAGGTTGTCGTAGCTCTGGGAGCCCAGTTCCACCCTGGCAATATCCCGGAGACGGATAATGGCACCGTTGGCTTCCTTCACCACCAGGTCCTGAAACTGCTCCAGATCTGACACATCAGTGTCGCTGGTCAGGCTGACCTTGGTGTACTGACTTTCGGTATTACCCACAGCCGCCTGATAGTTGTTGCGTAACAGCACGCTGACCACTTCCTGGGGCGTCATATCCACCGCCGCCAGCCGCTCAGGGTCCAGCCACGCTCGCAGAGCAAAAGTCCGGCCCAGCAGTTCCGCCTTGCCCACACCGGCCAGCGCCTGTAACTTCGGCTGCACCACCCGGGTCAGATAGTCGGTTATCTGGGGCACGTCGAGATCATTGCTGTAAAAGGCTATGTACATCAGCGCCGTGGAGTCACCGGTCTCAGAGGTGATCACCGGATCCTGGGCATCCGCCGGCAGCACATTACGCTGGCTGGCCACTTTGGCCTGGATCTCTGCCAGCGCCGCATTGGCGTCGTAATTGAGCTCCATTTTTGCGCTGATGGTAGACAGACCCTGGGCGCTGTTGGAGGTCAGGTAGTCAATACCACTGGCCTCAGCCATGGCCTGCTGCAGCGGCGTGGTGATAAAGCCCTTGACCAGCTCCGAACTGGCGCCGGGGTAGGCAGTGGTCACGGTAACCGTGGTGCTTTCCAGTTTCGGGTATTCCCGGATCTCCATTTCCATGGCTGCGCGGGCACCCAACAGCAGGATCAGGAGACTGACCACCGTAGCCAGTACCGGCCGGTGGACAAAAATGTCAGTGAAGCGCATTAGTCAGAGGCCTCCGCCGATGATGACACCGAATCGGCAGAATCCTCCTGGATAGTCACCGACTGGCCGGCCCTTAGTCGCAACAGGCCTTTGGACACCACCTGGTCACCCTCTTCAAGGCCTTCCAGTATGGCAACCCTGCCGTCGTTGATGCGGCCCGTGGTCACCGAGCGCCGGGTGACGGTCAGGGCTCCGTCATCACCCCCGGTAATCAGGAACACGTAATCACCGTAAGTGTTGTAGGACACGGCTGTGCGGGGCAGAGTGATGACCTCACGGTCCTCCGGCTGCAGGGTCATCACGGTGGCAAACATGCCGGGGCGCAGTTTGCCTTCCGGGTTGGCAAGCGTGGCCCGTACCCGCACCGTGCGGGTTTCCGGATTCACCGAGGTGTTGATCGCACTCACCTCACCGGCAAAGATTGCGTCCGGCACGGCTGCGACCGTTACCTCAACCCTGTAACCGCGATCAACCTGGGGCAGGTCGCGCTCGGACAGGGTGTAGTCCAGGTAGATTGGATCGAGCATATTGATCTCGACAATGGCCGTGCCGACCGCCAGATACTCGCCCTGGTCTACCAGGCGCAGGCCCAGCCGGCCATCAAAGGGCGCCCGGATCACTTTCTTGTTGAGCTGGGCCCCGGCTTCACTGACCCGGGCCCGGGCAGCTTCATAATTGGCGGCAGCCTCATCAAACTGGGACTGGGACACTGCGCGCCGCGGCAGCAGATTTTCCACCCGCTTGAATTCCTGCTCCGCCAGCTGCGCCTCGGCCCGACGGGTACGCAGGGTGGCCTCATCAATTTCCGAATCAAGGCGGATCAGCACGTCGCCCTGACTGACGGTATCACCGGATTCGAAGGCGACCTCCCTGACCACGCCTGCCATTTCATTGGCAACCCGGATGCCATTGACAGCCTCGACGCTGCCGACAGACTTGATGGAGGGTGTCCAGTTGCTGACTGTGGCAACCGTCGCCGACACCTCGACCGGTGGTTGCGGCTGGGACATCATTTCCTTCATCTGGCCGAACTGATAAAACTTGTAGCCAAAAATACCGCCGAGCACGACACCCAGAAAAACAATCACAATCAGAAAACGGCCAAACGTGCGCATAGTGTGCAATCCCTGACGAATCAAAACAGATCTGCGATGGCCGGCCATCCGGCAGGAGCCCGGCACCACAGACAGATACGGCGAAATCAAGAAAAGGCGCTACCGGAAAAGGTAAAACGCCAATGATGATGGGAATTATTTCATTTAATAAGCAAACGAAACAGTCTTGTTTTGCGGGTTATTTTCTGCACAAAGTTACGGTAGGCGAGCTCCGGTAACGGCAGCCATGGCCCGCCATTATCGGAAAATAAACGATTATCGGAGAATGACCAGAGGCTTTGATGCGGTCTTGAGCATGGTCGTGGTGGTGCTGCCCACCAGGAACTGACGAATTCTGGAATGACCATAGGCACCCATCACCAGAATGTCGATGTCGTGCTCGGTCTGATAGGCGTGCAGGGTCGGCTCCACATCACCGGCGCGAATCGCCAGGTGAATCTCACCAACGTTGTCGGCCAGCATGGCCTCGGCCTTTTTGAGATGCTCCCAGCGATCACCGGTTTCCGGCCCGATCATCACAATGTGCATAGGCAGCCCCCTGAACACCGGACTGGCTGCCAGCAACTCGACACTCCGGAACGCCGTGGCACTGCCATCAAAGGCCAGCATGGCACTTTTAGGCTCGGTGTAATCGTCCGGGACCAGCAGAATGGGCCGGTGCATACTGCGAATCACGGTTTCCAGCTGACTGCCGATATGCAGGTCGCGATCTGAGCTGCTCTCACCGTGCAGTCCCATCACCAGAACCCGGGTCTCGTTCTCGATGGCCAGCAACGATTCGGTCAGATCGCCGTGGCGCTGACGCTTGATCACGTCACTGACACCGGTATCCCGAACCCGGCGCTCGGCCTGATCCAGCAGGTGGTGGCCGTGCTCCAGAGCCAGCTTGCTGCGCTTCTGATCCAGATCCGCCAACTCGGTCAGCAGTTGCTCGCGGCTGCCCAGACCAATGTTTCCGGTCAGGTCCGGCTCGACCGGATAGCGTTCCTCATCCAGAACATGCAGCAGGGTCATCGGGATATCAATGTGCCGGCTCAACCAGGCGGCGTAGTCACACACCGCCGGCGCAGACCGGGAGCCATCGATACAGGCCACTACTCGTAACATGTCGTCCTCGCTTTTGTTGTCATTATCGTTGTTATTCTGACGGCGAAAGTTTCCGGATTCTATGTTCTGTGTCATGTCAGTGCCCCATCAGCTGGTCAACGGCGTCGGGTTTGTCGTGCACCCCGAAACGGTCAACAATGGTGGCGCTGGCTTCGTTCAGACCAATGACCTCGACCTCGGCACCTTCACGACGGAATTTGATGACCGCCTTGTCCAGCGCCGCTACGGCTGTGATGTCCCAGAAGTGGGCGCGGCTCAGGTCAATGACAACCTTATCGACCGCTTCCTTGAAATCAAAGGATTCTGTGAATTTTTCCGAGGAGCTGAAAAATACCTGCCCCACCACATTGTAGCGGCGGGTGTCGGTTTCTTCGTCGAACTCTGAACGGACCACCATGTAATGGCCCACCTTGTTGGCAAAGAACAGCGCCGCCAGCAACACACCGGCCAGCACACCAAACGCCAGGTTGTGGGTAGCAACCACCACCACCACGGTAACGACCATAACGATGTTGGTGGACAGCGGATGCTCCCTGAGGTTCTTGATAGACCCCCAGCTGAAGGTACCGATAGACACCATGATCATCACCGCCACCAGCGCGGCCATGGGAATCTGAACCAGCCACTTGTCCAGCACCAGCACCATGATCAGCAGAAAAACACCCGCCGACAGGGTGGAAAGTCGGGTACGACCACCCGACTTGATGTTTATGATGGACTGGCCAATCATCGCACAGCCGGCCATACCGCCCAGCAGGCCTGAGCCAATGTTGGCGATACCCTGGCCTTTGCACTCACGGTTACGGTCACTGGTGGTGTCGGTCAGATCATCCACAATGGTGGCCGTCATCATGGACTCCAGCAGACCCACCACGCTCAATGCCACCGCGTAGGGCAGGATAATCATCAGGGTTTCCAGATTCAGCGGTACGTCCGGCCACAGGAAGATGGGCAGAGTATCCGGCAGGTCACCCATATCGCCCACGGTACGGATATCCATGTTCCAGAACATGGCAACAGCGGTAAGGGCCACGATGCAGATCAGCGGAGAGGGGATCAGCTTGCCGATGGTTGGAATCAGCGGAAACAGATAAATGATGCCCAGGCCAGCAGCGGTCATGGCGTACACATGCCAGGTTACGTCTGTCAGCTCAGGCACCTGCGCCATGAAAATAAGAATGGCCAGGGCGTTCACAAAGCCGGTCACCACCGACCGGGACACAAACCGCATCAGACCACCCAGCTTGAGATAACCGGCAATAATCTGAAACACGCCGGTAAGCAGGGTCGCCGCCAGCAGGTATTCAAGACCGTGCTCTCTGACCAGAGTCACCATCAACAACGCCATGGCACCGGTTGCCGCCGAGATCATCCCGGGGCGGCCACCCACGATGGAAATGATCACAGCAATACAGAAGGAGGCGTACAGCCCCACTTTCGGATCCACGCCCGCGATGATGGAAAAGGCAATGGCCTCAGGAATCAGCGCCAGAGCAACGACGAGGCCGGCGAGCAGGTCGCCCCTGACATTCGATAGCCAATGGGTTTTCAAGGTTCTTACCATGATATCGGGTATCCATTTTTAACAACAAGAAGCGGATTCGGAAACTGTCAGACCGGAGTCTGCAAGCGGCGAAAAACCGACTGTACCAATCAGCTTTAAGCGCCAGTAAGCGTTCTGGGTAATGACCTTTTTGGCCAATATCTTCTGGAATCAGACCGGGAATCGGGTCTGCAAAAAAGATGCCTTGCTCTTCGGGTCGATCGAAAACGCAAAGGCGTTCGAAAGAAAACCGTCGAGGAGGCGGGGCAGGGGCTGAACGCTAGGGTGGAGTGATCGTCACGGGGTTAACTTGCTTGGCCTGTGGGTGAAATCCGGCTAACGCCAAATAAGGGGCGCGAATACTATCAGAAAATGTCAGTTAAGCACAGGCGTCCTGCAGAACGCGCGTCTGGCGCGGATTAACCCACCCGGTTCACCTGTTCCAGAAACGCCGCGGGCAGGATGTCGATAACCGGGCGCCGGTCACCGTGCATCTCCGGAGCGGGTGCCTCCGGTTCGGATTCGATAACTGACGGGAACTCCGACCAGTGCAGCAGTTCCAGACGGCCGTCAGCGCATTCCACCAGCGCCGTGCAGTGCTCCACCCAGTCACCATCATTGCAGTAGAGTGCATCCTCACTGCGCAGGAACCCGGCGGAGTGAATATGACCGCAGATGAAGCCGTCATAGTGGCCCTTTTCCGCCGTGGTCAGCGCCGCCAGTTCAAAGCGCCGGATAAACGACCGGGCCTTGCCGATACGGCTTTTGATCCAGGCCGCCAGCGACCAGTAGGGCTTGCCCTGCAATCGCCGTAACATATTGAACCAGCGGTTGAGCCGCAGCAACAGACTGTGGGCCCGGTCACCCACCAGCAGCATCAGCGGACTGCAACGGACAATCTGATCAAACTGGTCACCGTGGCACACCATGAACCGGCGCCCATCCGCAGTGGTGTGGACCAGCTTCAGGTGCAGCTCTACACCGGCGATGGTCTGACCGCAGAAGCGTCGCATGAATTCGTCGTGGTTGCCGGGCACATAGACCACCCGGGTATCGCCGGCGGCGATGGCCAGCAGCTTCTGCACCACCGCCTCATGGGAGGGCGGCAGGTGCACCCGTCGCTGCATGGCGATCAGGTCCACAATATCGCCAACCAGGTAAAGGGTGTCGCAGTGGACCTTGTCCAGAAAATCCAGCAGGTAGTCGGCCTGACAGTCCGGCGTTCCCAGGTGAACATCCGATATGAAGACACTGCGATACTGTGGCATGCGCATCCCTGAAGGTTGCCTTGGCATGGCCACAGACTGGCAGGGCTAAATGAAGGGAAGGTGACACTTTGCGGTCAGTTTGGTGAACCGGGGCAGCCAAAGTGTTCACGGTGTATGCATATAACCAAATGTTATCCGGACAGAGCTATCCATTGCCGTTTATTCATTCATAATGATCGCTCAAAAATGTCTTGTGTTTAAGAGAGGGGCTCCATGATTCGTCTGATGACTATTGCTGTTTTGCTGCTGACAGGCACCTTTGCCCAGGGCGCAAACCAGAATGTGCCACCGCTGGTAGATGCGGACTGGCTCAATGAACGCCTTGATCAAGCTGGCCTGGTGGTTCTGGACGTTCGTTCGGGCATCGACAACGGTGGTGATCGCAGTCGTTTCGAGGAAGGCCATATACCCGGCGCCGTCTATAGCCATTACGGCAATGATGGCTGGCGTGAAACCCGTGACGGCGTTGCCGGCGTGCTACCCCCGGTGCGTTCACTGGAGCGACTGATCGGCAGCCTGGGCATCTCCAACGACGATATTGTGGTTGTGACGCCCGCCGGTACCGGACCCACTGATTTCGGCAGCGCAGCCCGGGTGTACTGGACATTCAAGGTACTGGGCCACGATAAGGTGACCATCCTTAACGGGGGCTTCGCCGGCTGGCAAGCTGCTGGTCACGAGATTGCCCGGGGCGAAGGCGAGCAGCGCCCGATCACCCGGTTTGACGGTGAGCTGAACGAAGCACTGATTGCCACCCTGGAAGAAGTCGACAACGCCAGAAGCAGCCAGGCGCAACTGGTGGATGCCCGCCCGTCAGACTATTTCCGGGGCGACAACCAGTCTCCGGCAGCGCGGGCACCAGGCACCATACCTGGCGCCAGCAACCTGCCACATCAGTCCTTTATTACTGAGCAAAGCAATGTTTTCTACCTTGACGAGTCTACGGTTTCGAGCAAGGTAAATATTGCGGAACTCGATTCAAGTGCCCGCACTATCGCCTTCTGCAATACCGGTCACTGGGCCGCCACCGACTGGTTCGTGCTGAGTGAGCTCGCCGGTTTCAGTGAAGTTGCCATGTACGACGGCTCCATGGCGGAGTGGTCCCAGGACAGCAACCGGCCTATGCAGGTCGCCAGGCGCGGTCTGGGTAAACTTCTGGATCTCTTTAACTGAGTGAATAACTGATGCCGAACTCTGCAGTTCTCCAGCCCGGCCTTCAGCAGCCGGGATGGCAGATTGATCGCTTTGTTGTAACAACCGCCCTCACGGGCTTCGTTCTGCTGGGTCTGCTGATCTGGCTGGAAACAGCACCGTTCATGGTGGCCCTGTTTGTCCTGGGCACTGTGTTGGGCATTGCGCTGTATCACGGCGCCTTCGGGTTCACTGCCGGCTGGAGAAATCTGGTAGTAACCAAAAGGGGCGCGGGCATGCGTGCCCAGTTATTGCTGTTCGCCATCAGCTCGCTGATCATGGTGCCCATGCTTTACAGCGGCCAGTCCGGTCTCACCGGCGCCGTAGCACCGGTGGGCACCTCACTGGTGGTGGGTTCCTTCATCTTCGGCATCGGCATGCAACTGGGCGGCGGTTGCGGCTCCGGCACCCTGTTCACTGTCGGCGCCGGCAATATCCGGATGGCAGTGACGCTGATTTTCTTCATTGCCGGCGCGGTGCTCGGTTCCATACATCTGCCCTGGTGGCTGGACCAGCCCGGGTTTGATCCGGTGCCACTGGTCAATACGTTTGGCATCAGTGGCGCTATTCTGGTGCAGTTCGTGGGGCTGGGCCTGATTGCCTGGTGGGTCAATCGCATCGAGCGCAAGGCTCATGGCAACATTGAACGTGATGAACTGCTCTGGAAAGGTCAGAGTCACGGCATACTGCGAACCCTGATCAGTGGTCGCTGGCCGTTCACCTGGGCCATTCTGATTCTGGCCGCCGGCAACGCCCTGACCCTGGCCATTGGCGGTGCGCCCTGGAGTATCACCTTTGCCTTCAACGTCTGGGGCGCCAAAGCGCTGGAGGTGTTGGGTGTCAACATGTCCCAGTTCGAGTTCTGGACCTGGGACTACCCTGCCATGGCCCTGAACGATTCGGTGCTCACCAACATTCCGTCGGTCATGAATTTCGGATTGTTACTTGGCGCCATGCTGGCGGCGGGTCTGGCCAATCGTTTCAACGAAGCCAGCCGTAACCGGCCGGAGGGTCGGCAGTTTCTCGCTGCCGTAGTGGGTGGCCTGCTGCTGGGTTATGGTGCCCGGTTGGGCTTCGGCTGTAACATAGGCGCGCTCTTCTCCGGCATTGCGTCCGCGAGTCTGCACGCCTGGGTCTGGTTTGCCTGTGCCTTTGCCGGCTCACTGATTGGCATTCGCCTGCGGCCCTGGTTCCGGCTGCCAAACTGATACGGGAGGACACCATGGAACAAGCCTACAGTCGTGCCCGTATTCTGATGGTGCTGGGAATCATTCTGGCGCTGATCATGGCCGATCATCTCAGCAGTCCCACCTTTGCCTTCAATTCCGGACAGGGCAATGTGGCAACTGCCTTGAGTCAGCGGGATGCGACCGCCTGCGCGCCCTGCGGTGCGCCCTGCCCGTCAACCCGGGACTGACCATTGCCTGACCTTTGCCCCGGTGTCCCGTCTGGCTGATTCGTTAACTTAATGGGAGACGGGTCACCAGCCAAAGCCGCCCGACATGATGACACCCCGCAACGCCTTGTCAGCCCGCTGGACAACCGGATTATTCCTTGTCCTGGTTGTTACGAGGCCAGGTGCCATTTACCAGACATTCAATAT
>NZ_CAXBDN010000035.1:0-22574 GCF_963974375.1 uncultured Marinobacter sp. | reverse complement strand
ATCCCGATATGGTCGAGAACGGCTGGGAATTTCGCCCCCAGGACGAGTCGCATCAGGACCAGCTGTACGACCTGCGCTTTCTGCATGAGCTGTACACCCGCGCGGCAGGGGATTACAGCGGACGGGTGACGGTGCCCGTGCTTTGGGACACCCGTAAGCAGACCATTGCCAGTAACGAATCGGCTGAGATTATCCGGATGTTCAATTCGGCTTTTGATCACCTTGAGGGGGTTCGTTCTGATCTGGATTTCTATCCCGGTGAATTGCAGGCTGAGATCGATCAGGTCAACGAGCGGATCTACGACACCGTCAACAACGGGGTCTACAAGGCCGGCTTCGCCACCGCCCAGGAGAAATACGAAGAGGCTTACCAGGAGCTGTTCCTTTCACTGGACTGGCTGGAGGAGCGGCTCACCGGCCAGCGTTATCTGACGGGGGACACCCTGACGGAGGCGGACTGGCGACTGTTCACCACCCTGATCCGCTTCGACGCGGTCTACTACAGTCATTTCAAGTGCAATCGTCAGCGTATTGCCGATTTCCCGGCGTTGTCTGCCTATGTGAGGGATCTGTATCAGGTGGAGGGTATTGCTGAAACGGTCAGCATCGGGCAGATCAAGCAGCACTATTACGTGAGCCAGCGCACCATCAATCCGACCCAGATCGTGCCGGTGGGGCCAGCGCTGAATTTCAGCGAGCCCCACGGCCGTGAGGCTCTTTCATCGGGACACTAGCTGACGCGTTCCACCGCCAGGTCGGTGAGCAGGTCCAGAGCGGTGTGATAAGGAGAGTCGCCGATGGCGGCAAGGCACTGCTTGGCGAGCACTGCCTGTTCCCTGGCCTGAGCCATGGTGTAATCGATGGCGCCGGAAGCCTGAACGATTTCAAGAATCTTCGGTAATTCCTCGAGCCCACCCTTACGGATGGCCTGGCGAACCACCTGTTTTTCGGTTTCCGCTGTGTTGGTCATGGCGTAAATGAGGGGCAGGGTCGGTTTGCCTTCGGCCAGGTCATCACCCACGTTCTTGCCCATGGCTTCGGCGTCGCCGGTGTAGTCGAGAGCGTCGTCCACCAGTTGAAAGGCCAGACCAAGGTGTTTGCCGTAGTTTCTGAGCGCGGTTTCCTGCCCGGGCTCTGCACCTGCCAGCAAGGCGCCGGTGTGTGATGCGGCCTCGAACAGCATGGCGGTCTTGTTGTGGATGACTTCCATGTATTGCGCTTCACTGATATCCGGATTTCTGATGTTCATCAGTTGCAGCACTTCGCCCTCCGCAATCACGGCGGTGGCATGGGACAGTACTTCCATGATGGGCAGGCTGCCCAGCTCAACCATCATTTCGAAAGCCCGGGCGTACAGGAAATCGCCCACCAGCACGCTTGGCGCGTTGCCCCAGCGGGCATTGGCGGTGCTGCGGCCCCGGCGCATATCCGAGGTATCCACCACATCGTCGTGCAGCAAGGTGGCGGTATGCAGGAACTCGATGACTGCAGCCAGCTTGAGGTGTTCATCCTGTTTGTAGCCGGCGGCCTGTCTGGACAACAGAACCAGCAGCGGGCGCAGGCGTTTGCCACCGCTTTCGATGATGTATTGGGCGATTTTTTCGACCAGGGGAACATCGGAGGAAAGCCGCTGGATGATCAGGTCGTTAACGCGACTGAAATCGTCTGCCACGGTGTCGTAGATTAGCTGCGCGGTCATGCGGCTGTTCCGGTCCCTTGTTGAAAAAAAGGTGGATAACAAATCGGGAAGGTCGCGGCAATGCTAGGTATTGCGGCAATCGGTGTCAACTTGCGTCGCAGCTGTTTTCTGCGGGCCGGCGCCGGCAGCGCAGGTCGGGTTAATTCATGCAAGTTCGGCTTGTATCTGTAGCGGGCTTTTCGTACAATCACGCGCCCCAACTCATCCCAACCTGCGCTCCCTGCTATAGGGTCGCCAGAGCGCCTCCCTTAGAACCAGGTGGATAAGAGCAGGGATGGGTCAATCGCGGAGAATGTACATGTACGCAGTTATTGTTAGCGGTGGTAAGCAACACCGTGTAAAGGAAGGCGAAACGCTGAAGCTGGAAAAGCTGGAAGTTGAAACCGGTGGTAACGTCGAGTTTGATCGCGTTCTGCTGGTTGCTGACGGTGATACCATCAAGGTTGGTGCGCCGGTTGTTGATGGCGCCAAAGTGACTGCGGAAGTGGTCAGCCACGGCCGTCACGCCAAGATCAACATCATCAAGTTCCGTCGTCGTAAGCATCACATGAAGCGTCAGGGCCACCGTCAGTGGTTTACTGAAGTCAAGATCACGGGCATCTCAGGCTGAGGCCTGGATATAACCCGTAAGAGAGGAGGCTAGCAATGGCTCACAAAAAAGCAGCAGGTAGTACCCGTAACGGTCGCGATTCCGAGTCGAAACGACTTGGCGTCAAGCGCTTCGGTGGCGAGAATGTCACTGCGGGCAGCATCATCGTCCGTCAGCGCGGCACGCGTTTTCACCCTGGTGATAACGTAGGCCTGGGCAAGGACCACACACTGTTTGCAACTGCAAACGGTCATGTGAAGTTCGAGACCAAAGGTCCTCAGAACCGCAAGTTCGTGAGCATCGTTCCCGCGGCGTAAGTCGCGGCGATGTCAGGCTCTGGTATCATCAGATATCAGAGTCCACAGAAGCCCCGCAAAGCTTCCCTGAGGCTGCGGGGCTTTTTGGTTTATGCGCGCTGGGCGCGAAGGGTTGATCCATGAAATTTGTAGACGAAGCTACCATCATTGTTGAGGCCGGGAACGGGGGGCATGGCTGTCTCAGTTTTCGCCGTGAAAAATACGTGCCCAAGGGCGGCCCGGATGGCGGTGATGGTGGTGACGGCGGTTCGGTGTACCTGGAGGCGGACATTGCCCTCAATACCCTGGTTGACTATCGCTTCCAGCGTAAGCACAAGGCCCAGGGTGGTGAGCAGGGTGCCGGCCGGAACTGTGCCGGCAGCAAGGGTGAAGATCTGGTTCTGCCGGTACCGGTGGGTACAACGGTGGTGGATATGGATACCCACGAAGTGCTGGGGGATCTCGCTCAGCCCGGCCAGCGCCTGAAAGTGGCGCAAGGCGGTTTTCACGGTCTTGGTAACACCCGCTTCAAGTCGTCGGTGAACCGTGCGCCGCGGCAGACTTCCAAGGGCTCTCCCGGTGAGACCCGGAATCTTCGCCTTGAGCTGAAGGTGCTGGCGGACGTTGGCTTGCTGGGCATGCCCAATGCAGGTAAGTCCACCTTTATCCGTTCCGTATCGGCGGCTACACCCAAGGTGGCGGACTACCCGTTCACGACGCTGGTGCCCAATCTGGGCGTGGTCAGCGTGCAGGCCCACCAGAGCTTTGTGATTGCGGATATACCGGGGCTGATCGAGGGCGCTGCGGAAGGTGCGGGCCTTGGTATTCGTTTTCTCAAGCACCTTGTTCGTACCCGCTTGTTGTTGCATCTGGTGGACGTGGCGCCTTACGACGGCGCGTCGCCGGCGGCCAGTGTGCGGGCCATTGAGCACGAGCTGGAGAAATTCAGCGAGACCCTGGCGGGCCGTGACCGCTGGCTGGTGCTGAACAAGGTCGACATGGTGGCGGAAGAAGACCGTGAGGCGCATTGCCAGGCCATTGTCGATGAGCTCGGTTGGACCGGTCCGGCGTTCCGGATTTCCGCGCTCAGCGGAGAGGGCACCCGGGAGCTGTCGCAGGCCGTGATGCGCTGGATTGAAGCCCGTGCCGAGGAAGAGGCGGAAAACCCCGAGGTGGCCGAACAGGAGGCTACTCGCCGGCGTCGGATGGACGAAGAGGCCCGTGCCCGCATCGAAGAGGACCGTCAGGCCCGTCGCGCCGCTCGTGAAAATGACGACGACGATGATGATGACGATTTCGACGATAGTGACTACGACGTCGAGGTGGTTTACGCACCGGAATGAGCGCGGCACCTTTCATGACCCGCGGACCAGCATCTCAGGATGATCAGACCGACCATGAGTGAACGTTTACGGATACGCCAGGCGCGGCGCCTGGTGGTAAAAATTGGCAGCGCCCTGCTGACCAACGATGGCAAGGGGCTGGATGTGCCGGCCCTGGGGGGGTGGGTGGATCAGATTGCCGCTCTTATCCGCTCCGGCGTTGAGGTGGTGGTGGTGTCGTCCGGCTCGGTGGCGGAAGGTATGAGTCGTCTGGGCTGGACCCGCCGGCCGGAGCAGTTGCACGAACTTCAGGCGGCAGCTGCCGTAGGCCAGATGGGACTTGTGCAAACCTGGGAGGCCCAGTTCAAGCGCCACGATCTTCACTCAGGTCAGGTGTTGCTGACCCACGACGACCTTTCCGATCGCAAGCGCTACCTGAACGCCCGCAGTACCCTGAGGGCGCTGCTGGATTTTGGCGTGGTCCCTATTGTGAACGAGAACGACACGGTGGTGACCGACGAGATACGGTTTGGCGACAATGACACTCTCGGTGCCCTGGTGGCCAATCTGGTGGAAGCCGATGGGCTGATTATTCTCACCGATCAGCTGGGCCTGTTTGACAAGGATCCTCGCTCCCACAGTGACGCACAGCTGGTGACCGAGCGCCGGGCCAGTGACCCTGCGCTGGACGTCATGGCGGGCGGCAGTGCCGGTGCGCTCGGTCGTGGTGGCATGCAGACCAAGTTGCGGGCATCGCGGCTGGCAGCCCGTTCCGGGGCCTTTACCGTGATTGTGGGTGGGCGGATCGATAACGTGATACAGCAGTTGCAGCAGGGTGAGCCTGTGGGCACGCTGTTGTTGCCGGAACAGGGCCGCAGCGCCGCCAGGAAGCAGTGGCTGGCCAGCCATCTGCAGACCCGCGGCCGGCTGACGCTGGATGCCGGTGCCATTCAGGTGCTGTGTAAGGGCGGGCGCAGTTTGCTGCCGGTGGGAGTCAAGGCGGTCGCTGGCAGCTTTCGTCGTGGCGAAATGGTGTCCTGCATTGATGAAGCCGGGCGGGAGGTGGCCCGGGGGCTGATCAACTACGATGCCGATGAGGCGCGGGCCATTGCCGGTCGTTCAAGTGATCGTATTGTTGAGGTGCTGGGCTATATTTCGGACGAGGAGCTGATCCATCGGGACAATCTGGTGATCGTCTGAGGGTTCAGGATTTTCAGTCAAAAAAAACCGGCCAGCGGCCGGTTTTTTATTTCACCATGATCGCAATCAGGCCGCTTTCAGCGCCTTGATTTTGGCAGTCATGCGGCTCTTGTGACGAGCAACCTTGTTCTTGGCGAAGATGCCTTTGTTGACCATGCTGTCCATGATCGGCTGAGCCTGCTTGAAGGCGGCCTGGGCTTCGTCGTAATTGCCGGCTTCCAGCTGGGCGTTTACTTTCTTCATGTAAGTGCGCGCCATGGAACGCAAGCTGGCGTTATGCTTGCGATTCTTTTCGTTCTGACGTGCGCGTTTTTTGGCTTGCGGGGTATTTGCCACCGTGTAACTCCTGAAAAACTTGAATTCGTTGCTGAGCTGTTTTGGCTGAAAACAGGTCGTGAAAAGCTCTGTCGCACCTGACTGCTGGCGCGTCAAAATAAATGACGCGGAACTATGCCGCCAGCCGCTCAAAATGTCAAGTGTGAAGCAGGTTCACGGCACATGAAACGCCTGTGATAAACTCCCGCCACGCCAATCAGTGGACCAGGGTTTCATGACCGACCAGCCAGCCGTGCAGCCTACTGCCCAGTCTCCGTCCCCGGACAACCAACCCCCCAAGGCGCCGGGTTTGCTGCGCTCGTCTGGTGTCGTGGGTGTCATGACCATGCTGTCGCGGGTGCTGGGGCTGGTGCGTGATATGGTCATCGCCCGCTATTTTGGTGCCGGCGCAGGGGCCGATGCGTTTTTTGTTGCGTTCAAGATTCCCAATTTTTTACGTCGGTTGTTTGCTGAGGGCGCCTTTTCCCAGGCCTTTGTACCGGTGCTGTCGTCTTATCGTCAGCAGGAGTCGCTGGATGAAGTCCGGCGCCTGGTCAATGCCGTCGCCGGCTCGCTCGGGCTGGTGTTGCTGGGGGTGACTCTGGTGGCGATGCTGGGAGCGCCGGTCCTGACGGCCGTGTTTGCGCCAGGGTTCGTGGGTGATGATGAGAAGTTTGTGCTGGCCAGCGATATGTTGCGTATTACCTTCCCGTATCTTCTGTTGATTTCCCTGACCGCTTTTGCCGGCGGCATCCTCAACAGTTACGACCGTTTCGCGATTCCTGCCTTTACTCCAGTGTTGCTCAATCTGGCCATGATCGGCGCGGCGATATTTCTTGCGCCTCTCATGGAGACACCGATTATGGCGCTGGCCTGGGGCGTGTTCATTGCCGGTGCCCTGCAGCTGTTTTTTCAGCTGCCATTTCTGATGAAGCTGGGGTTGCTGCCCCGGCCGCGGGTGGATTACCGCCATGAGGGGGTAACCCGGATTCTGAAACTGATGGCGCCGGCTATGTTCGGGGTATCGGTGAGTCAGATCAACCTGCTGCTGGACACGGTGTTGGCGTCGTTCCTGCAAACCGGCAGTGTGTCCTGGCTGTACTATTCGGATCGGCTGGCGGAACTTCCGCTGGGTGTGTTCGGGATCGCCATTGCCACGGTGATTCTGCCCAATCTGTCCCGCAAGCATGCGTCGGCCTCCATGGACCAGTTTGCATCCACGCTGGACTGGGCAGTGCGTGCCGTCTTGCTGATCGGCGTGCCGGCAGCGCTGGCACTGGTGCTGCTGGCGGAGCCGTTGATCGCCACCCTGTTCCATTATGGTGAGGTGACCGACCGGGACGTGTTGATGTCGGCCCAGAGCCTGCGGGCCTATTCTGCCGGTTTGCTGGCATTCATGATGATCAAGGTGCTGGCTCCGGGGTATTTCGCCCGGGAGGACACCAGAACACCGGTCAAGATCGGTATTATTGCCATGGTGGCCAACATGGCGCTCAATCTGATGCTGATTTTTCCTCTGGCTCATGCTGGTCTGGCCCTCGCCACATCCATCTCCGCCTGGCTTAACACCTTCCTGCTGTGGCGAGGGCTCAAGAAGGACGGTGTCTGGAAATCCCAGCCCGGATGGGGGCGCTTCTTCCTTCAGCTGGGATTGGCCAATGCCGCTCTGGCGGCCACTATCCTGTACCTGCAGCCACCGGTGGATCAGTGGATGGGTGCCAGCGGGCTGCAGCGCGCATCCGATATGACGATGCTGGTGGTGGCAGGTGTGCTGGTCTATTTCGTCGTGCTGGCGCTGGCGGGCGTGCGGGTAAGACATTTCCGCAACAGGTAAGGTATAATCGCCCGTTTTATCGCCAGCGGAAAGCTTGCTGCCAGTAACTCTTTGCGGGAGCCAAGCGCTGAACGCAACCCAGACAAATGAAGGTTCGCATTACATGCGTCTGATCCGGGGATTGTCCAACCTCAAAGCTCTGTCCGAACAGGCCGGGTCGCCGTTGACCCGTGGTTGTGTTGCGACCATCGGTAACTTCGACGGTGTGCACCGGGGCCATCAGGTCATCATTGACCAGGTTCGCGAGAAGGCCCGTGAGCTGGCAGTGCCCTCGGTGGTAATGGTGTTCGAGCCGCAGCCCCAGGAGTTTTTCCGGGGCGCAGATGCGCCGCCCAGACTGATGCCCTTTCGCCAGAAGTTCGAAGCCCTGCTGGCAAACGGCATTGATATGGTGCTGTGCCTGCGATTCGATGGCCAGTTCCGCCAGTACTCCGGTATGGGATTCATCGAGGACGTGTTGATCGAGGGTCTGGCGGTGCAGCATCTGGTGGTGGGCGATGATTTCCGCTTTGGCTGTGACCGTGCCGGGGATTTCCATCTGCTGAAGCAGGTAGGGGCGGACCGCGGTTTTACCGTCGAGCATACCCGCACCATTGAAATAGCCGGTGACCGGGTCAGTAGCACCCGGGTTCGGGAGACCCTGGCGGAAAACCGTCTTGAGCTGGCCGCCGAACTGTTGGGTCATCCGTATCGTATTGCAGGGCGGGTCGTTTACGGGCGCCAGCTGGGGCGTCAGCTGGGCGCGCCGACGGCCAACCTGTTGCTGAAGCGGCAGCCGGCCTTGCGCGGGGTTTATGTGGTCCGGGTACAGCTGGCTGACGGAACCCTGTGTGACGGCGTTGCCAATATTGGGCTGAGGCCCACTGTGGATGGCAAACAGCCTTCCCTTGAGGTGCACCTGTTTGATTTTGCTGGCACACTTTACGGTCATCGTATTGCCGTGGAGTTTCGGCATAATCTGCGTGACGAAATCCGGTTTGAGTCTGTCGATGACCTGAAACAGCAGATTGCCAGAGACTTTGACGACGCCCGGGCCTGGATTGCCGAACATGGTTCTGTAGCGACCCTTTAGTCACCCTTTTTTCACCCCACACTGACCGACGATCAAGAATCTATGAGCGACTACAAGCATACCCTGAACCTGCCCGAAACAGCTTTCCCCATGCGTGGCAACCTGGCCCAGCGAGAGCCGGAGATGCTCAGGCGCTGGCAGGAAATGGATGTTTACGGCAACCTGCGGAAGCAGCGGACAGGTCGTGAAAAGTTCATTCTTCACGACGGTCCTCCCTATGAACGGCAGCATTCACATCGGTCATGCGGTCAACAAGATTCTCAAGGATATGATCGTCAAATCCCGCGGGTTCATGGGTTTTGATGCACCCTATGTGCCGGGCTGGGACTGCCACGGTCTGCCCATCGAGCACAAGGTCGAACAGGAAATCGGCAAGGCCGGCGTCAAGGTAGACTACAAGACCTTCAGGCAAGCCTGTCGCGACTATGCGGCGAAGCAGGTAGAAGGCCAGAAAGCGGACTTTGTGCGACTCGGCGTCATGGGGCAGTGGGACAAGCCTTATCTGACCATGGATCCGAAGGTTGAGGCTGGCATTGTGCGGGCGCTGGGCAAGATCGTCGCAAAAGGGCACCTTGTTCGTGGCTACAAGCCGGTGTACTGGAGTGTGGTGGGGCAGTCCGCGCTGGCAGAAGCGGAAGTTGAATATCAGGACAAGGTGTCTACCCAGATTGACGTGCGTTTTACGGTCGTTGATCAGGCCAGAGCCTTATCCCTGTTCGGAACGGACAAGGGCGAGGGCGCGGTCTCGGTGGTTATCTGGACCACTACCCCCTGGACCATTCCCGCCAACCAGGCGGTGTCGCTGAACGCCGATCTTGAGTACGCCCTGGTGCAGGTGGACGCCGGTAACGGACCGGAACGGATGATTGTCGCGGCCGACATGGTCGAAGGCATCATGAGTCGCTGGGCCATTGCAAACTATGAAGTGCTGGCGGTCTGCGCCGGTGCGGCGCTGGAGCGCCTGGCGCTGAAACATCCGATCTATGACCGGCAGGTGCCGGTGATCCTCGGAGACCATGTTTCCACCGACGCGGGTACCGGTGCCGTACACACCGCCCCGGACCATGGTATGGAAGACTTTGAAGTCGGCAAGGCCTACGACATCGGCACCATTAATCTGGTCCAGGCTGATGGCACCTATACCCAGGCGGCGGGCGAATTCGCCGGCGTTCACGTCTACAAGGCGGATCAGCCGGTGTGCGACGCCCTGAGCCGTGAAGGCAAGCTGGTCAACAGCGAGAAATTCAGCCACAGCTACCCTCACTGCTGGCGCACCAAGACCCCGCTGATCTACCGGGCCACCCCCCAGTGGTTCATCAGCATGGAGAAAGAAAACCTGCGGGCGGACGCGCTGGAAGCCATCAAGGGTGTGCGCTGGGTGCCGGCCTGGGGTCAGAATCGCATCGAAGCCATGTTCAACCAGTCGCCGGACTGGTGTGTTTCCCGTCAGCGTACCTGGGGGGTGCCGATCACCCTGTTTATCCACAAGGAAACCCAGGATCTGCATCCGGATACCCAGGCGCTGATCGAGCAGGTTGCACAGATCATTGAAACCGACGGTATCGATGCCTGGTACGAGGTCGACGCACAAACCCTGCTGGGCGCCGATGCCGACCAGTACGAGAAAGTGACAGATACTCTGGACGTCTGGTTTGATTCCGGGGTGACCCACGATTCCGTGCTGCGCCCACGCCCGGAGCTGAACCAGTTTCCGGCGGATCTGTACCTGGAAGGCTCGGACCAGCATCGCGGCTGGTTCCAGTCATCCCTGAAAACCTCCATCGCGATGAATGGCGTGGCCCCCTACAAGCAGGTGCTGACCCACGGCTTTACCGTGGATGGCAAGGGACACAAGATGTCCAAGTCCATGGGCAACGTGATTGCGCCCCAGGAAGTCATGAACGAACTGGGCGCCGACATTCTGCGCTTGTGGGTGGCGGCCACGGACTACAGCGGCGAGATGACCGTTTCCAAGGATATCCTGCGGCAGACTGCGGATGGCTATCGCCGTATTCGTAATACCGCCCGCTTCCTGCTGAGCAACCTGACCGGGTTCGAGCCGGAGCAACACATGGTGGCGCCGGACCAGATGATCGCCCTGGATCGCTGGATGGTGGACAAGGCCCTGCAGCTGCAGAAAGAGCTTCACGAGGACTACCAGAACTACGCCTTCCTGCGCATTTACCAGAAAGTATACAATTTCTGTGAAGCCACTCTGGGCGGTTTCTATCTGGACATCATCAAGGATCGCCAGTACACCACCCAGGCGGACAGCCTGGCGCGCCGGTCCTGCCAGACCGCCTTGTACCATGTGGCGGAAGCCCTGGTACGCTGGATCGCGCCAATTCTGAGCTTCACCGCCGATGAAATCTGGCAGCATCTGCCCGGAAAGCGCGGCGAGACCGTGTTCTACGAAACCTGGTACGACGGTCTGACCGCCATGCCGGACGATGCCGAGCTGGGCCAGGATTACTGGCGCGAGCTCCACAGCGTGAAAGAAGCCGTCAACAAATGCATGGAAGAGGCCCGCGCCCGCGGTGAGATAAAGGGCTCCCTGAGTGCCGAGGTCACCCTCTATTGCGAAGGGGATCTCGCGGAGGAACTGAAGCGTTTGGGCGAAGAGTTGCGCTTTGTGCTGATCACCTCCGAAGCCCGCGTGGAACCGATTTCTGCAGCCGGTGACGCCGAGCCCACCAGTCACGAAGGTTTGCTGGTCAAAGTGACTCCGGCCTCTCACAGCAAGTGTGAGCGTTGCTGGCACCATCGTGAAGATGTAGGGCAGAACGCTACCTACGCCGATCTGTGCGGCCGCTGTATCCCCAATGTGGACGGGCAGGGCGAAGCCCGGGCCTACGCCTGATGGAGATGGCCATGACCGATGCCCGGCAGGGATCGCAGTTAAAGTGGCTGTGGCTTGGGCTGCTGGTTCTGGTACTCGATCTGGGCGCCAAAGCCATAGCCACCAGTGTACTGACCTACGCCAGCCCGGTGCCGGTGCTGCCGTTTTTCAATTTTACCCTGCTGCACAACACCGGTGCTGCCTTCAGTTTTCTGGCGGGAGCCGCTGGCTGGCAACGCTGGTTTTTTGTGGTGCTGGCGCTGGTGGTCAGTGTGATTCTGGTGTTCTGGCTGCGTTCCCTGAAGCGTAATGAAACCTGGCTGGCCATTGCCCTCGTATTGATACTCGGCGGAGCGCTGGGCAACGTCTATGACCGTATCGTTCACGGTTATGTGGTCGACTTCCTGCACTTCTACTGGAACGACTGGCACTTCCCCGCGTTCAATATTGCCGATTCGGCCATCACAATTGGTGCCGGCATGATGATTCTGGATATGTTTCGCAAGCCCTCAGACAGCCCGGAGGGCAGTGGCGACAAGAACCGAGAGAAACCCCAATGAAACAATTGCCCATAGACAAGGGTACCCGGGTAACCCTGAACTTTGCCCTGAAATTCACCGATGGCGAGATTATTGACTCCACCTTTGACAAGGCCCCGGCCAGTCTGGAAATTGGTGATGATAATCTGCCAGAGAATTTCGAGGCCTATCTCATGGGCCTGGTAGCCGGCGACAAGGCCAGCTTCGATGTGCCGCCGGAAAAGGCCTTCGGTCAGCACAACCCCAATAATGTACAGACCTTCAAACGTCACGAATTCAGCGCAGACATGGTGCTGGAGGCCGGGGTCATGATTTCCTTCGCCGATGCCCGCCAGAGTGAGTTGCCGGGGGTGGTCAGTCGCGTGGAAGGGGATGAGGTGGAAGTGGACTTCAATCATCCACTGGCGGGGCGTACACTGGTATTCGAAGTTGAAATCATTGATGTTGAGCCAGCCGAGACGGCTCACTGACTTGATGGGAGCATGTCTCAGGTGTGGAGACCGGCACCCGGGATCTCTGTTCCGGGACACGCCGTGAATACATCCCTGTAGGCTCGTAAAAAACATCCCTGTTTTTTACGGTCCCGGAACAGAGATCCCGGGCGCCGGTTAGCCCGCAAATTTAGTGACAAGGTAGGATAGGGCCCATATGCAAATTCGTCTGGCAAATCCCCGCGGCTTTTGCGCCGGTGTTGACCGCGCAATCGAAATCGTCAATCGGGCTCTCGATGTGTTCGGGGCGCCAATTTACGTGCGTCACGAAGTGGTCCACAACAAATTCGTCGTGGACAACCTCCGTGATCGCGGTGCCGTGTTTGTGGATGAGCTGGATGAAGTGCCAGATGACAGGCTGGTGATCTTCAGCGCCCACGGCGTATCCCAGGCGGTCCAGAGCGAAGCCGCCCGCCGCGGCCTGAAAGTATTCGATGCCACCTGCCCGCTGGTCACCAAGGTCCATCTGGAAGTCATGCGCTACAGCCGTGATGGCCGCGAGTGCATACTGATCGGCCATCACGGCCATCCGGAAGTTGAAGGCACCATGGGCCAGTATGACGCCAGCAATGGCGGTGCCATCTATCTGATCGAGAATGAAGCAGAAGTGGCAACTCTTGCGGTGAAAGACCCCGCCAAACTGGCCTATGTGACCCAGACCACCCTGTCCATGGACGACACTGCCCGGGTCATTGACGCCCTGCGCGCAAAGTTTCCCGATATTCAGGGCCCCCGCAAGGACGATATCTGCTACGCCACCCAGAACCGCCAGGACGCTGTCAAACAGCTGGCCGGTGACTGCGATCTGATGCTGGTGGTGGGCTCCCCCAACAGCTCCAATTCCAATCGCTTGCGGGAGCTGGCCGAGCGTATGGGCACCCCCGCGTACCTGATCGACGAAGCGGCCCAGATTGATCCGGCCTGGCTGGAAGGCAAAGTGGCCATCGGCGTTACCGCCGGTGCCTCCGCCCCGGAAGTGCTGGTAAACGAAGTGATCAGTCGCCTGCAACAACTGGGCGGCGAGATGCCCCGGGAAATCCCCGGGCGTGAGGAGAATATTGTATTTTCCATGCCCAAGGAGCTCCGCATTGATGCAGTGAACGTCTAGCACCTGGTTTTTTCATGCCAAAGCGGGCCGTTCACCAGCAGCCCCCGCCTGATGTGATCCTGATCACGCCCTGCATTCCTCCTTTACCGCTTGTCTGTCGACACGAGCCGCTCATCGTCTGCCCATAGCTGGCATAATGACGAGCGGTTAATCTTCTCGTTACGTCATGATGGAAGTGGACTATGTACCTGAAAAGCCGAAGTTCCGGGTTTACCCTGATTGAGTTGATGGTGGTGCTTGCGCTCGTGGCTATTGTTGCGGGCGTCGCCATTCCTCAATTCACCACTGTGATAGAGAATAATCGGGTGATTTCCACCACCAACTCATCCGTTGGGCTGATCAATTTTGCCCGCAGTGAAGCCGTTCGGCGTGGCCGGGCTGTCACAGTGACTTCGGCCCTGGGCACCATGACCGCTACACTGGCTTCCGATGGCACAATTATCCGCCAGATTGAGCCTGCAGCCGGCAATATTTCGATCAGCAATGATGCGATTACCTTCCGTTCAACTGGCCTGACGACCGCAGGCGGTGATGTGTCATTTGATATCTGTGCGGGCAGTGGGCCCGGGCGACAGGTGACTGTGGCCCCGGGGGGCAGAACCTCATCAATAGAAGTGGTGTGTCCATGACTGTCGGCATGCGCGCCAAGACCCAGATTACCAAGGAGGGGCACATGATTCGTCCACCGTCCGGTAACGCCCGGAATGCAGGCTTTACACTTATTGAAGTTCTGGTGGCCTTGCTGATCCTGCTGGTTGGCCTGCTAGGGGTTGCAGGCACCCAGCTCCTGTCTCTGCAGCAAGTCAACAACGCCAACCTCCGGTCGCAGATCAACAATCATGCGGTTGAGGTGGTAGAACTCATCCGCGCAAACGACGGCCAGGCACTGGCAGCGGCCACTCAGGATGCCTGGGAGTCAGGCTTGGTGCGGGATGTGCCAAGTGCGGTGACCAATATCGTGGTTAACGCCAACACCGCCACAGTGACCATCACCTGGAACGAGCGTGAGTATGGTCAGTCGGACGCAGCGAAAACATTTACCCTTGCGGCGAGGATTGACCAATGACGCATGCGCTCAATCGGCAGACGGGCCTGTCGATCATCGAAATCATGGTGGCACTGGTCCTGTCGTTGATTCTCACCCTGGGACTGGTGCAGATCTTTACCGCGAACAGCCAGAGCTTCCGCCTTGCAGAAGCCAGTTCAAGAATACAGGAAAGTGGTCGTATGTCTCTGGGCATACTCTCGCGGGAGATACGCAATGCCGACTATTGGGGTTGCCTTAGTGATCTGGCGAATCTGAACAGCGTGCTGAACAATGTTGGCGATGTCGGCGCTCTGTTGCGTGGTCTCGACGCAGAGGATGGAACGGGGCCGGGAGGTTCGGATCGTCTCTGGCTCGGTGGAGCTGGCGGGGGCAGCGAGGCGAACGTTGTATTTGATCCGGCGGCTCCTGCAGCCACCATGACAGTAGATGACAGCTCGACTCTGTTCAGGGGAGATATCGTCATCATCAGCAACTGTAAGAGCGGTGATATTTTTCAGGTGACCAATGACCCCGGCAGCACCGGATCATTGCAGGTGAATTATAATACCGGTGGTGCCCAGGGTCCTCCTGGCAATTCCACCTCCACGTTATCCCGTCAGTATTCCGATGAACCGGAGGGTGGAGCGTTGTTTCGACCAAGGCAACAGCGTTATTACCTGAGTGAAGTCGGCGGTGACCGGGAGCTGGTCACAGATGGCGTCAATGTTACGGGTGGCACGGCAAATGTGGGGTCATTCAGTGCCCAGCAGGCGCTTGTTGGTGATGTGCGGGACTTTCAGCTTCAGTTTGGCCGCGATACCAGCGGCAACGGCCAGATTAACGTCTGGGAGGACCCCCTGGGGCTGAATGCGGCGGGCAACCTGCAGGCCGATGAGGCCATAGCCGTGAGAATGAGCCTGCTGATTCGTTCGCCCCGGGATAATCTGACGGACGGGGGGCAAACCTATTGCTACCCGGGTTGGCTGGATTGCGAGGGCACGCCTGGTCTTCTCTCTGCCGCGGCGGCCGGGGATACTTTTCTTTACCGGGTCTACACCACCACTGTTTCACTCCGGAACAGGAATTGAGGTGCGCCATGAAACTTCATGAAAACAGCCAGCGGGGCGCAGCCCTCATTCTGTCACTTCTGATGTTGCTGATTCTGAGCCTGCTGGCCATTTCCAGCATGCAGAACACGGTGATGCAGGAGCGTATGGTTTCCGCAGAACGGGAAGGTATGGTTTCCCTTGAAATAGCCGAGTCGGGACTGCGTGATGCGGAGATATTTCTGGATGGGGTCGGCAACCTCACTGAGTTCGACGGCACCGACGGCCTGTATGGCCTGCTGGATAATGCCCCGGATCCGCTGGATGCCAATACCTGGATCGGTGCATCCAGCCGTGTCGGCAATGTCGTGGCCGGTTTGGGTGTTACACCCCGATTTTACATACGTCATGTGGGCGAAGCCCGCGAGTCCGAAAATATTCAGTTGGGCGCCGGCTATGGCAATAATTCCGGACTTTCTGAACAGCAAGCCTTTCGGATTGTGGCCTGGAGCCCGGGTTTGACGGGCGAGTCCCAGCGTATTATCGAGTCATATTACACCAGGGATGGCCTGTAACCGTGGCCAGGCAGGAGAAAATCATGAACATGTACACACGAGTATTTCGCAATATCAGTATGTCCTGTCTGCTGATACTACCGGTAACAGGTTGGGGGGTGCCCGGGGAGTTGGCGGACAAACCCCTGTTCCTTGGCGGTGGCAACGTTCCCGGTAATATGGTGCTGGTGCCTTCGGTGGAGTGGCCGACAATTGAAAGTGTCGCCAACATTACCAACACCTACACCAGCGCTCAGCGCTTCGAGGGGTACTTCGATTCAGCCAAGTGTTACCAGTACAACTACTCAAGTACGGAGTCTGAGCGGCATTTCTCCCCAAGTTCCATGGCTGGAACTAACCGTCAATGTGCAGGTTCCGGAGAATGGAGTGGCAATTTTCTGAACTGGGCAACGACACAGACGGTTGATCCGTTTCGGAAGGCGTTGACCGGTGGACTCAGGGTCAGGGATACGCCTACTGAGACCTGGCTTGAAAAGGCTCGTCACCCCGGCCAGGGTAACGGCTTCCCCATACGCGATCTGAATAATGCGACTGAAGTAGCCGGGGCAACGCCTTTTAGCGCTGCGAGCCGGATCCGGGTCCGGATCGGTGGGCTCGGTACCCGCATGAGGTTCAGCCTCGGGAATACAGACGTCAATACTAACGTGCTCGCTTACACAGGCAGCAACCAGGGTGACCAGGACCCTTATACCAGTGGGCGGGGCTATGACATGTCCGTGCGGGTCAAGGTCTGCGACGCGTCGGTTGGCCTGGAGTCCAACTGCGTACAGTACTCGCAGGGCTGGAAACCGGAGGGTCTGATTCAGCAGAATGCCGACAATATCCGCTACAGTATCTTTGGTTATCTGAACGACAGTTCGGAGAATCGGGATGGTGGCATTCTGCGCGCGCGCCAGAAGTTTGTTGGCCCCAATATGTTGGTGCCCAACGTCGGTTCAACCGCCAACGCCAACGCAGAATGGGATGCGACTACCGGTGTTATTTTTGCAAACCCGGATCCTGCCGACGCTTCAGCGACCCACTCCTCCATTACCAATAGTGGTGTCATCAATTATCTGAATAAATTTGGTCAGCTCAACTCAGGCAACAACAAGTCTATCGACCCGGTCAGTGAACTTTATTACACCGCTACCCGGTACCTGAAAAATCTGGGTAATGTGCCTGCCTATACGTCGATGGCCGGTGCAGATGATGCGACCCGTAACAGGTGGAGGGACGGCTTCCCTGTAATCACCGACTGGGATGACCCTATTCAGTACGAGTGTCAGCCGAACGTCATCCTGGGCATCGGTGATGCGAATACTCACCGTGATAAAAACCTGCCAGGAAATACAACGTACAGAACTGGCGAGCCGGGGATGCCGTCTGAAGTAAGTGCAGATACGACAGTTAATGTGATTACCGAGACAAACCGCGTCGGTCAGTTGGAAGGTTTTGGAGACATTGCCAACACCAACAGCTTCACCGGTCGCAGCAACTCTGCGTACATTGCCGGCCTGGCCTACGATAATCATACCCGGGATCTTCGTCCCTTGATGGCCGGCACTCAGACCGCGTCGACTTACTGGGTAGACGTTCTTGAAAACCAGGTTCTCGAGCGAGCGTCCCGGAACCAGTACTATCTCGCCACCAAATATGGTGGATTCGAAAAACCGGAAGGTTTTGACCCGGATGCCAGGACCGATCCATTGGAAGACGGCTGGTGGCATACCACCGGTGAAATGCTGACACCAAATAGCGGTTCAGCTTTCAAGCGTCCTGACAATTACTATCTGGCTGGTGAGGCCGCCCAGATGATTGCCAGCCTTGAGGCGGTCTTCAGTGATGCCGGCTCTGAGCTGGCCGGTAACTCAGCCAGCATCAGTTTTAATTCCACCAGCCTGGAAACCGATAGCCTGCTTTTTGGGGCACGGTTTGATGCCAGTGACTGGAGTGGTGAATTTTTTGCAAGATCCTTGGGCGGTGGAGGTGGTACTGCACCATCACTGCAAGCCAGCGACACCTGGGAAGCGGGTGACATCCTTGATGCAAGGGATCTGGTAACGGATCCGCGGCAGATCATTACCTATAATGGTACAAGTGGCGTTGCCTTCAGCCAGGGTACATTTGATAGCGGTATCCTTAGCAATAGTCAGCGTCAGGATTTGCTCGCTGGTGGTGCTTCAACTGCAGAGGCGAAGGCTCGTTTAAGCTTTCTCAGGGGCGAGGCAGTTGCCGGATTACGAAACCGAGGTAGCCGGCTTGGTGATATCGTTAATTCATCACCGATTTTTGTTGGCAAGCCATCACTCAATTGGCCGAGCGGAGCGCCTTTTGGCACCAGCACCGCCACCTATAACGGTTTCAAAGTGAGCCAGGCATCCCGTGCTCCAGTGGTGTATGTGGGTGGTAACGACGGGATGCTGCATGCATTTTCAGGACGAGAGGCTACTGCGGATGGCGGTGGGCGGGAATTATTTGGCTATGTGCCAAATTTTCTGTCCTCGGATCAGTCCGAGGAGGGGTTGCACTATCTGACCGAAACGTCTTATGAACACCGTTATTACGTAGATCTGACTCCTTCGGTATCAGATGTCTACATGCAGGGCGCAGGTGTTCAAGGGGATGCCTGGAGAACTGTATTAATTGGTGGGGGCCGCACCGGAGGGAAAGGACTCTTTGCACTGGATGTCACCGATCCTTCGACTTTCAGTGAGACCAATGCAGCAAACCTGGTGCTCTGGGAATTTACTGCGGCAGACAGTAATGGCCGGCTTGGCTACATTACAGAGCCTCCGCTGGTAGTTATGGCTCCGTGGGGTAGTAATGATTTTCGGTGGACGGCAATTTTCGGCAATGGTTATAACTCCGGATCAGATGAGACCGGACTGTTCATGCTTGATCTCGAAGGTGGGCTGGATGGCACCTGGACCGAAGGTACGGACTATCGTTTTATCTCTTTTGAATCTGGCTCCGGCAGCGGGCTTTCAGCAGTTACGGCAGTTGATTTGACTGGCAATCGGATTGCGGATCGTATCTATGCAGGCGATTTGAAAGGTCAAATGTGGGTTGCCAGCGCCGCGAGCAATGGCACCTGGGATGCGGCCTACAAACAAGGCCAGAATGCGCTCCCACTCTTTACGGCGGAGCTTGGTGGGCGCGATCAGCCGATTACCGCGGCTCCCGCTGTGGTAAGAAGTCCGCTGCCGGGCGCTGACCCGAATTTGCTGGTGCTGTTTGGTACAGGGCAATATCTCACTGAGAATGACACATTGAGTTCAGATGTGGAGTCATATTATGGCATTACTGACCGGGGTGTCGCTGAGCTCGATCGCAGTAGCAACCTGCTGGAGCGTCAGTTAAGTGAATCCACAGTTGTTGTCGGTGGCGACAGCTTCAATGTGCGTGAGGCAGGCGGCGATGTCTGGGCGAACGAGGCAGGTTGGTACGTTGACTTTGTCACTGATTCAGGAGAGCGGATCGTGCAGACCTCACAAGTTCGGGGCAAGTACGCGTTTGTGAATTCGACCATACCTAATTCTGACCCCTGTGCGGCCGGCGGCGATGGCTGGATTATGGCCTTTGGACTCGACGGTCGAACTCCGGATCGAGCCGTCTTCAAGCGGTTTCCGACTCCAGTAGTTGGTTATAAAACCGAAGGCGGTATGCCAAACCAGAGTGGGTTCATTGGTGATTATCTGATTACGCCGTTATCCGACAATACTTTCCTGGAGGATGAAATTGATCTGGGTCCTGGTGCCGCTCAGGGACGTTTGAGTTGGCAGGAATTATACGAATAACGACTCCTACTGTTTTCAGCTGCGATATTCGCCGATATCTAGTGAAGTCAGGGTGTCGCAGCACAACTGATTAATTTTAAGGGCTAATATGAACGCCAAAAGTCAGCGTGGTTTCACGCTCATGGAGTTGATGATCGTTGTCGCGATTATTGGCATAATTGCAGCGATAGCAATACCGTCCTATACCCGTTATGTCGAAAGCGCCAGGGCTGCTGATGCTCAGGGAGCGTTAATGTCACTGGCAAATGCGCTTGAGCGATACCACACCCAGAATGCAACGTATGTGGGTGCAACGATAGGTGCTGGTGCAGGCGACATCTTTCCAGCAGAAGCGCCGCTTGACGGGGGGGGCACCAAATTTTATGACCTGGTGATTGTTGCCGGGAATACGACTGCGACGGCATATCGTATCGAGGCCAGGCCGAAAAACGGTCAGGGTGGGGGTACTATTGCACTGTTATCAACCGGAGCACGGGTAAACTGGCAATAGACTATGGGATCTAACGAATGCAACTGATGGCTCGTCCATCGGCGCCTTCAACAATTCCATCTCCGTTGCGGTCTTCGGCCAGCAAAGGACGGCCTCCCCGGTTTATCCGTATCTGGCTGGCTTTGCTGGGGTCGTTATCTGTCGGGCACCACAGGAAGTGGCCTATGGCTTCGCGGGCATGACCACTGGCTCTGAAACCGAAATAGGGGCGGTTGCCAGTGCGAGCAATGATGTGGCCTTGTTTCACGGGATCGCTCACTTTGATGATCTGGGCGCCGGAAACAAGTTTTCTGGAACGGTCCGGATCACGGAACACTGTTAGTGTCTTGTTCCAGTCTCGAGTGCAGGTCCCCGCGGTGTTCAATGGGCAGAGTGTCACAGACGTCTGATCGTGGATAGCGGTGTTTCGGGCCAGGTTAATCAGCGTAACCAGATCTGAGATCGCAGTTTGACGATGTGTAGCTTCGGTCCAGGACGACCAGTTTGGGACAGCCATCACTGCAAGAACACTCAACAGTACGATGACGATTATCAGCTCAAGCAGGGTGAAACCTTGTTGGCAGTCAGCTTTGCACATCCTTGTGGCTCCTTCATTCTGGGCCTCTTGCCCGGGAGCTATAAATCTACAAAACGAGGGACCTGTTTTCCCTTACGATCCGGTAAGCGTAGCCATCCTGATCAGATTCATCTGCTCACTCCATCCCCAACTTCTTCAACCGATACCGCAGCGCCCGGAAACTGATGCCCAGTCGTTTCGCCGCCGCCGTTTTGTTCCAGCGTGTTGCTTCCAGTGCCTTGTCGATGGCCTGACGCTCAATGGTTTCCAGATAGTGTTCAAGGTCCATATCGCCTTCAGGGAGAACTATTCCGGAGGCGTCACTGTCTGCGTCCGTCCCGTCTTTCTGTTGTAACTGATCCGGGAGGTCTGCGGTCACCGGGCCCAGGTGGAGATCGCCAGTGTCAATTTCTTCGGCGTCACAGAGGGTAAAGGCCCGCTCCAGGATATTTTCCAGCTCCCGCACATTGCCGGGAAATTGATAGCCCTGCAGATGCTGGATAGCCCTCTGGCTCAGCCGGGCAGAGGGGCACTCGTATTCCCGGGCAATCCGTTCCAGAATGTGCCTGGACAGCAGGGCGATGTCGTCCGGCCGGTCCCGTAGCGGCGGTACGGCCAGTTCGATCACATTGATGCGGTAGAACAGATCCTGGCGAAAACGGCCATCCTGCACCAGTTCCGGAAGGTTTTTGTGAGTGGCGCTCAGAATTCGGACGTCCACGGGCGTTTCTTTGGATTCACCGACTGGTCGCACGGCCTTTTCCTGAATGGCCCGCAGCAGCTTTACCTGCATCGCCAGCGGCAGGTCAGCAACTTCATCAAGGAACAGGGTGCCACCGTCGGCACTGCGAAAAAGTCCGTCCTTGTTCTCCGTGGCACCGGTAAAACTGCCCTTGCGATGACCGAAGAACTCACTTTCCATCAGTTCCGAGGGAATCGCGCCGCAGTTCACCGCCACGAAGGGGGCGTCACGGCGGGGGCCCTGCATGTGGATCATGCGGGCTACCAGCTCCTTGCCGCTGCCGGATTCACCGCTGATAAAAACCGGCGCCTGACTGCGGGCAAGTTTGCGGGTCTGGGCCCGCAGGCGCTGGATTTCCTTCGAGTTGCCCAGCAGCAGTCCCGGTTCGTCGTGGCTGATGGTTTCCGGTTGCTCCGGCTCCGACAGTTTCAGGGCGCTGTTGACAAGCTCTCTCAGGCGCCCCAGCTCTACCGGCTTCGACACAAAATCGAAGGCGCCGGCTTTCAGTGATTCGATGGCGGTATCCATGTTGCCGTAGGCCGTGATGACTGCAACTGGAGTATTGGGGTGGTTTTGCTGAATCCATTGCACCAGCTCAATGCCATTTCCGTCTGGCAGATTCATGTCAGTCAGGCAAAGTTGCACCGGTTCCGCATTCAACAGCTCCCGGGCCGTAGTCAGGTCTGGTGCTGCCCGGGTGGCGATGCCCATGCGGACCAGGGTGATTTCCAGTAACTCCCGGATGTCTGGCTCATCGTCCACGATCAGCGCGGTTGGGGTGCCGGGGAAGGTGCCGGAGAAATCGCCGGGAAAGGTACTGCCGGGAGTGCCACTGAGGTTGCTCATGGAAATCCTGTCCTTATCGTGTGTCTGTTATTGAGGGCAGCGCGTGGGTGCCGTCTCAGATCAGGCGGCCCGCCGGTGCAAAGGTGATGCGGAAGCAGCAGCCATCCCCGGTATTGTCCAGCAATGCGAGATGGGCCTGATTCGCCTCACAGAGTTCCCGGGCCAGGTACAACCCAAGGCCCGTGCCACTTTTGTCGGTGGTAAAAAAG
>NZ_CAXBDN010000034.1:0-22751 GCF_963974375.1 uncultured Marinobacter sp. | reverse complement strand
CGGTAGCCGAACTGTCGGAGCGCATCCGCACTTCCAGCTCCGATGCCTGTTCGGTGTCACAGGCCCAGAACGCCAGCTCGCCGATGTTCATCAGCAGTGCGCCGATAAACACTTCCTCCAGGGCCTGCTCATTGCGTTTGGGGAGCAGGCTGCGGGCCTGCACAGCAGCATGAATGGCCCGGGCCAGACAGCGCAGCAGGTGAGGCCGTGAACTGCGTTTCAGCACGGAGTCCACCAGCAGCGACGAGATGGTCATCGATTTTACCGAATCAAAGCCGATCAGGGTGATGGCCCGGCTGACGGTGCTGACCTGTACCCGTGTCTGGTTGTAGAACACGGTGTTCGATAACCGCAGTACCTGGGAGGTAAGCTGGGCATCGTTAATAATGACTTCCGCCAGTTCGTTGACCGTACTGCTCTTGCTATCGGTCAGTTCGTTGATTCGCCGCAGAGTATTGGCAAGCACGGGCAGTTCGACGCGACTGAGGTAGCTGACCCATGCCTGGGTCGATGTCATCCGTGCACTGGGCGATGCAGGGTTGTCCAAAATGCGGGCAGCTCCGTTGTCAGAAAAGATGGATAGGATTTCGCAATAATAGTCCATCTTCGGGAATAATGGTTAGAAGTTGCAACCATGAGTAACAAAAACGAACATTCGGGTTTGGCGGCTGGTTGCGATATAATCAGCGCCTTTTCCGTAGTGCCCATAAGGCGCGGAGGCAGGTTGCAGTAGCGGTGGCTGATGGCTGGCAGGCCCTGCTCCGGTACATTCACAACAGGGTCTTGATCCGTGATTGAATTTGACCAGGTTCAGAAATCCTTTCAGGTGGCGGGGCAGGCGATCCCTGCGCTACACGCCACCAGCATGACCATTGAAACCGGTGAGGTGTTTGGTATTGTCGGCCACTCCGGCGCCGGTAAATCCACACTGGTACGGCTTATCAATCTGTTGGAGCGGCCCACCGCAGGGCGGGTACTGGTGGATGGTGAGGATGTCACCGGCTATGGTGCCGCAGAGTTGCGGGCCTTTCGCCGTAAGGTGGGCATGATCTTTCAGCATTTCAACTTGTTGTCCTCCCGCACGGTCCGCGACAACATCGCCTTTCCCATGAAGCTGGCGGGCATCTATTCCCGGTCGCAGGTCCACAGCCGGGTGGAGGAATTACTGGCCCGTGTCGGGCTGACGGCCCATGGGGACAAGTATCCGTCTCAGCTGTCCGGCGGCCAGAAGCAGCGGGTGGGTATTGCCAGGGCCCTGGCCTGTGGCCCCACCATCCTGCTGTGTGATGAAGCCACCAGTGCTCTGGATCCGCAAACCACCCGATCGGTGCTGCAATTGCTGGCGGACATCAACCGCGAACTGGGGCTGACCATTGTGCTGATTACCCATGAAATGGATGTGGTGCGTCGTGTCTGTGACCGGGTGGCGGTGATGGATGCGGGCCGGGTGGTTGAATCGGGCCCGGTGGCGGATGTGTTTCTGCACCCGGAGCACCCCACCACCCGGGATTTTGTTTTTGAAAGCGAAAATGTGGACCGGGACGACATGCAGCAGGACCTGTCCCTGGCCCAGGGTCGTATCCTGCGGCTGACCTTTCGCGGTGAAGCCACTTATCAGCCGTTGCTGGGACACGTGGCGCGGCAGTCAGGGGTGGATTTCAGCATCCTCTCGGGGCGGATTGATCACATCAAGGACACGCCTTATGGCCAGCTGACGCTGTCGCTGGTGGGCGGAAACCTGGACCAGGCCATGGCGGAGCTGGAGTCAGCTGACGTTCATGTGGAGGTAGTGCGCTGATGGATGCCTTGCTGACGAATGTGGTGTGGTCGGAAATTGGCTGGGCCAGCTGGGATACCCTGGTGATGGTGGGCCTGTCGCTGTTGTTCAGCGTACTCATCGGCCTGCCCACCGGTGTGGTGCTGTTCCTGACCGGCAAGCGCCAGCTGCTGGAACAGCCGGTGGCCTACGCGGTGCTGTCGTTTGTGGTCAACGTGCTGCGGTCGGTACCCTTTATCATTCTGCTGATTGTGATGATTCCGGTGACGGTGATGGTGATCGGCACCTCGCTGGGTGTCGCCGGTGCGATTCCTCCGCTGGTGGCCGGCGGAGCCCCGTTCTTTGCCAGGCTGGTGGAAACCTCCTTGCGGGAGGTGGACCGGGGCATTATTGAGGCGACCCAGGCCATGGGCGCCAATGTTCGCCAGATTGTGATGGGTGCGCTTCTGCCGGAAGCGCTGCCGGGGATCATTGCCGGCGTTACGGTGACGGCGATTACGCTGGTGTCCTATGCGGCCATGTCGGGTGTGGTCGGAGGCGGAGGCCTGGGTGATCTGGCCATACGCTTCGGTTATCAACGATTCCAGACCGACGTGATGATCATTACAGTGGCGTTGCTGGTGATTTTTGTGCAGTTGTTACAGATGCTGGGTGACCGGCTGGTGCTGTATTTCAGCCGCAAGTGATAGTCGGTGTTAAAGCAAGACCTGCCCGCTTGCTTCTTAATCCATCATTGATAAAAATTTGCAGGAGAAACCGCAATGATCTTCAAGAAAACCCTGGTTGCCCTGGCCACATTTGCTGCCATATCGGCGGTGAACGCCGCCGAGAAACTGAGCGTGGCGGCCACGGCTGTACCCCATGCCGAGATTCTGGAATTCATTCAGCCGCAGCTGAAAGAGAACGGCGTTGAGCTGCAGGTTCGGGTGTTTACGGACTATGTACAGCCCAATACCCAGGTGGATCAGGGCCGTATGGATGCCAATTTCTTTCAGCATCAGCCCTATCTGACCGAGTTCAACTCCGGTCGTGGCACCAATCTGGTCAGCGTCATTGGCGTACACGTGGAGCCGTTCGGCGCCTACTCCAGCAAGATCAGCGCTCTGGATGAGCTGAAGGACGGCGCTACTATCGCTATCCCCAACGACCCCACCAACGGTGGCCGGGCGTTGCTGCTGCTGCAGGAAGCCGGGCTGATTACCCTGAAGGATTCCAGCAAGATCACTGCCACACCCCGCGACATTGCCGAAAATCCGAAGGGTCTGCGATTCCACGAGCTGGAAGCAGCCACGCTGCCACGGGTTCTGAACCAGGTGGACATGGCGCTGATCAATACCAACTATGCTCTGGAAGCAGGTCTGAAGCCGTCAGAAGACGCATTGCTGCTGGAAGGTGCGGAGTCGCCGTACGTGAATATTCTGGTGTCGCATCGCGACAACAAGGACTCCGAGGCCATGCAGAAACTGGCGGCAGCCCTGACGTCAGAGGAAGTGCGCGAGTTTATCCGGGAAAAGTATCAGGGTGCGGTTGTGCCTGCGTTCTGATAGCTGAGTGACCGCTCCTGCTTTCTGACTTTGCTGACCAAAAAAACAGCCGTGCTGTCTGACGACAGCACGGCTGTTTTTTTCTAATCCCCTGACCAGTTGGTCTTCGGATCCGGTGTCATTCTGAGATAGGACTTCACCGCTGTATAACCCTTCGGGAAGCGCTGTTTTATCTCATCCTCATCCTGCAGTGAAGGCACGATCACCACATCACTGCCTGGTTCCCAGTTGCCCGGCGTTGCCACTTTGTGGGTGTCAGTCAGCTGCAGCGAATCGATAACCCTGAGCACCTCGTTGAAGTTGCGGCCGGTACTGGCCGGATAGGTAATGATCAGCCGGATTTTCTTGTCCGGATCAATGACGAACAGCGATCGTACGGTCAGGCTGTCATTGGCATTGGGATGGATCATATCGTACAACTGCGACACCTTGCGGTCTTCGTCGGCAAGGATTGGAAAATTGACCGCACAGCCCTGGGTTTCATTGATATCCCTGATCCATTCGTGGTGCGAATCCACCGCATCGACACTGAGGGCAATGGCCTTGACGTCCCGCTTGGCGAACTCGTCCTTCAGCTTGGCGGTCAGACCCAGCTCCGTCGTACAGACGGGTGTAAAGTCTGCGGGGTGCGAGAACAGAACCCCCCAGCCGTTGCCGAGCCATTCGTGAAATCGGATCCTGCCTTCGCTGGAATCCTGTTCGAAGTCTGGTGCGGTGTCTCCCAGGCGTAAACTCATGGTGATACCTCCTGCTGGTTTCGGAACGGAAAGCCGGCGGACCGGCAGGGCCCATCTGAGACATCAGGATGAAACCCTGCTGAATCCACCGCGCCATTTCCTGTTGGCGTACTTCTGTTATTGGTATTGATGGGCCGGTTATACAAGGTGCGCCGGCCCATCGGATCAATAATATTTGGTAATGAGGTAATCACACTCCCAGTTTTTGTTGCTGATCGAAGTGTTCCCGGGTCAGCCGGAAGACCACCGGGCTCAGCAGTACCAGGGCGATCAGGTTGGGCAGTGCCATCATTGCGTTGAGGGTGTCCGCCACCAGCCAGACAAAACCCAGGTTGAGAGTGGCGCCCACCGGAATGGCGATAATCCACAGCACCCGGTAAGGCACGATGGCCTTTACGCCAAACAGGAACTCCACACAGCGCTCGCCATAGAACGACCAGCCCAGGATGGTGGTAAAGGCAAAGATGGCCAGGGCGATGGCAACCACATAATTGCCGCCGGTAAATCCTGTCGCGAAGGCAGCCGAAGTCAGGGACGCGCCGGATTCACCACTGATCCAGGCACCGGAACTGATGATCACCAGGCCGGTAATGGTGCAGACAATGATGGTATCGATGAAGGTGCCCAGCATGGCAACCATGCCCTGGTTGATCGGGCTTTTGGTCTGCGCCGCCGCGTGGGCGATAGGCGCAGAACCCAGGCCCGCTTCGTTGGAAAAAACCCCCCGGGCCACACCAAAGCGGATCGCTGCCCAGACCGCGGCCCCGGCGAAGCCGCCCTCGGCCGCCACCGGACTGAAGGCGTGTTTGAACACCAGACCAAGAGCGGCAGGAATTTCGGTGGCGTGTACAGCCAGCACAATCAGGCCAGCCAACACGTAGGTGATGGCCATGAACGGCACCAGGGCACTGGCTACCTGGCCAATACGCCGGATACCACCAATCAGTACCATGCCCACCAGCACCATCAGGATGACACCGGTAACCAGGGTGGGAATACCGAAATTGGCTTCCAGTACATCGGCCACCGAATTGGCCTGGACTGTATTACCAATACCGAATCCGGCAATGGCTGCAAACACCGCGAACACGACACCCAGCCACGCCCATTTTTTGCCAAGGCCATTGCGGATGTAATACATGGGACCGCCCACGTAGGCTCCGCGCTCGTCCACTTCCCGGAAACGAACCGCCAGCACTGCTTCGGAGTATTTGGTGGCCATCCCCACCAGGGCGGTCAGCCACATCCAGAACAGGGCCCCGGGACCACCCAGGAACACCGCGGTAGCGACACCGGCAATGTTACCGGTGCCAATGGTGGCTGATAACGCGGTCATCAGGGCCTGAAAGGGCGGGATATCCCCCTGTTTTTCTGCGCCGGCGGCACTGCGACCACGCCACATCAGGCGGAAGCCTTCTCCCAGCTTGAGAATGGGCATGAGTTTCAGACCGAGGCTGAGAAACAGCCCGACCCCGAGTATCAGCACCAGCATGGGAGGACCCCAGACCAGTCCGTTGACAGCGCCTACGAAATTTCCAATGGCTTCCATAAACAGCTCCCTGTGACGGTGGCTCAGTAGATCAAAGAATTAACCAGGCGGGACACCCGCAAAACAACCCTGAAAGTCTAGCTGCTGATCAGCGGATGTAAATGTTTTAAATCAGCGGGTTGCCTGCACCACTGTGGTCCACGCCCTGGTGTCCCGTCTGGCTGATTCGTTAACCTGTTGAGCCAATGGGGGCCTTGAGAGCAAGGTGCGGTGTTAGCCAGAAGGGACGCTAGCGCAGGAGCTGGATGCGGTCACATTGATCGTAATGCTGCACCACGAGTGTGCCCAGGGGGGAGTTGAACGGGGGCAGTGCCTGTTCCAGTTGTTCGGTCAGGTCGGCAATGCCCAGATCTGCAGGTATGCCCATGCGGGCCGAAAAGCGCAGCTGATGGAGCGTAGCGTCAGCATGTTCGTAACCGCGACGAATCTTGTCAGCCATCATGGCGAGCCGGGTGATCAGGCTATCGCGATTGCCATCGTTGAGGATCATCAGAAACTGGCCACCGGTCACAGCTCCGGCGGTGTCCTGATAATCCAGAGAGGACAGGACCTGAGCAGCCAGTGTCCGCTGGCTCAGGTTGATGGCCCCGGCGCCGGGATTCGGTGGCAGGGTATAGTCCACGTGAAGCCAGACCAGGGTTTGCACTCCCCCGATCAGGCGGATGCGGTGGCTGGATTCTTCCAGCAGCCGGGTGATGCCGTTCCAGTTCCACAGGCCGGTGACTTCATCCAGCAGTAACAGACCATCGGCGGCCCGGGCCGGATCGACTGACTGGCTGTTCAGGGGGCTCTCGAACATGAACTCCCGTTCCGCCAGGGCGGCCAGGTCCTGAAGAACCTGCAGGTTGAGACTGGCCGCGTGGTGAGGCCGGTTGTCCAGCACACACAGAGTTGCCACCCGGGCCCGGTCCCGCCCGTGCAGGGGCACGCCGGCGTAGAAGCGAATGAAGGGGTCGCCGGTCACCAGGGGGTTGTCGACGAACCGTGGATCCAGCAGCGTATCGCTCACCACCAGCATCTCGCCTTTGGCGATGGTGTGGCCGCAGAATGAAATATCCCGTCCGGTTTCCCGGAGTGGGAGTCCGATTTCCGATTTGCACCACTGCCGGTCGCTGTCAATCAGCGACAGGGCCGCCATGGGCATGTCATAGAAGGTTCTGGCCAGGCGGGTGATACGCTCGAAGCGCTCTTCAACGGGCGTATCCAGCAGCCGCATGGAATGCAGGGCCGCAACACGGTGTTCGTCATCTGCTGGAATCGGGGGTGTTTCCATAATCGTTTCTGGCCTGAGTAACGGTGAACCCGACGCCGGAGATATCAAAAACTGACTGACGGAAACGGCAACAGGGTGTACGGACTCTCACAATACTCGCTGATGCATATTTTGTTATACGCACAAACCTGCTGGCTGGTCTGACGCCCTTTATGGGTAATTCGCTGACCAGCCTGAGCCCTTGAGGGTAGTGCCTTGAGTGTCGGAATCAAGTGAAAATGCCTGAGAATGTGACATTTCCCTTTCCCTGGTTTTTGCCTATGGTTAATACAGGGGTGCCCCGTCACAACGAACAAAAGGACGTTCAACATGAGATCACTGAAAGTTGCCGATGTAATGTGGAACCACATCGAACCGGTACGTCTGGGGACCACGTTGCCCGCTGTGGTGAAACACCTGCTCAGTCATCATGTGACAGGCCTGCCGGTGGTGGATATGCAACGGCGTGTGGTTGGTTTTGTATCTGAGCAGGATTGCATCCACTCGCTGCTGGTCAGCAATTACCATCATGAGGGTGAGAGTCTGGTAGAAGATGTCATGCACGGAGATCCCATCACGGTGGAACCGGACATGGCGGTGGTCGATCTGGCCCAGAATCTCGGTCATGGCAAACCGAAGGTGTTTCCGGTGGTGGATCACGGCCGCTTGATCGGTATTGTGACCCGCACCGCGATACTGGCGAAGCTTTCACGCATCGGTCTGGGTCTGAAAATCTCTGGTCTGGCGGAGGTTGACTGACGTATCCTGATCGCTAGCCGATTGAAAAATTGGAACATATTTAATAACGGGAACGTTTTTTGGTCCCGTTCAGCTGTTCAGGGGGTTTTATGGAGTGTTTGTCGGTCAATGTCTGTCACGGGGGTGAACATCGTCGCTACCGGCACCGGTCTGAGGTGCTGGATTGCGATATGGAGTTTGCGGTATTTCTGCCGCCGGCGGCCCTGGGTCCGAAAGGCATCCGCGTACCCACCCTTTACTGGCTTTCGGGCCTGACCTGCACCGACCAGAATTTCATGCAGAAGGCGGGGGCCCTGGGCAAGGCAGCTGAACTCGGCATGGCCATAGTTTGCCCGGACACCAGTCCCCGAGGGCTTGGTCTGCCGGGCGAAGACGAGCGTTACGACTTTGGCTCCGGGGCAGGGTTCTACCTGAACGCCACCGAGCAACCCTGGGCCAGACACTACCGGATGTACGACTATGTGGTTGATGAACTGCCAAAGCTGGTGGAGAACGGATTACCACTGACGGACCAGCGCAGTGTCAGCGGTCACTCCATGGGCGGGCATGGGGCGCTTATTGCTGCTTTGAAAAATCCGGGACGGTATCAGTCGGTGTCGGCGTTTGCGCCTATCGCCCATCCCACGGTCTGCCCCTGGGGTGAGCGTGCATTTTCCGGCTATCTGGGTGATGACCGCACACAATGGGCGCAGTGGGACGCCACCCTGTTGATACCGGGCGCCACCGAGCGACTGCCGTTGCTGGTCGATCAGGGTACAGCGGACGAGTTTCTGGAACAGCAGTTAAGTCCGGATGCCCTGGTGGACGCCTGTGAGAAAGCCCATCACCACATCAATCTGCGGATGCATCGGGGTTACGACCACAGTTACTTCTTTATTACCTCGTTCATTGAGGACCATCTGATCCATCACGGCAAGGCACTGGGTCTGGTCTGAGGTCACCGGCCGGGACGTCGGTGGGGTATTAAAGGCTCCCTCTGTAAGAAAAAAGGCGAACCCAGGTTCGCCTTTTTTCGTTACTTGGTACTACCTGTATTCAGCCATCAGGGATTGACGGCCAGCAGCACCTTGCCGGTACTCTCGTTGCTTTCCAGGTAAGCCATGGCTTCGTCTGCCTGGGCGACGGGCCAGGTGCGGTCGATGATCGGCTTGATCTCGCCGGCTTCGATTTTCGGCCACACTGTCTCGAACAGCGCGTCCATCACTTCACCTTTCAGTGCCACCGGCTGCGCCCGCAGAGTAGAGCCGATGATGCGTTGACGCTTCATCAACATCACGCCGGTATCAAACCGGGCCTCGGCGCCGCCCATACGGCCTATCAGTATAAGCCGGCCTTCCGGTTTCAGGGTTTTCTGATCTTCCGCTATGTAGTCTCCGCCCACCGGATCCAGAATCATGTCGGCACCGCCCCATTCGATAACAGCATCCGCGAACGAACCGTTATGACGGTTCCAGGTACCGCTGGCGCCCAGTTCACGGCAGAAAGCCAGCTTTTCGTCGCTGCCCGCGGTGGCGAAAACCGGGTTGCCCATGGCTTTGCCCAGCTGGATGACGGCGGTGCCGACGCCGCTGGCGGCAGCATGGACCAGCACCGAATCGCCGGGTTTGATAGCGGCCACCATGTACATGTTCATCCAGGCGGTGGCGTAGACTTCGGGCAGCGCCGCGGCCTGCTCCAGGTTCAGGCCCTTGGGCACGGGTAATACCTGCTCGGCAGGTACCACCACGCTGGAGGCGTAGCCGCCGCCGGTCAGCAGGGCACAGACCTCGTCACCCACTTCAAAGTGGGAGACGCCTTCGCCCAGCGCCGAGATACGGCCACTGACTTCCAGGCCAAGAATCGGGGAGGCCCCGGGAGGTGGCGGATAGGCACCCTTGCGCTGCATCAGGTCAGCCCGGTTCATCCCGGCCCAGGCGACGTCAATGGCAACTTCACCGGCCGCCGGGGCGGGCAGGTCCTGATGGTCATCCCAGATCAGGGCCTTGTCGGTTACGCGAATTGCTTTCATAGATACTCCAGGTGTCATGGTTGTTGATGTTGTTTCATGTCACTGCGTCATGATGTTCTTTTCAGGTGTACAAGCATACCGAGTTCTGAGGTCCGCTGTCATGGTGATGCCCATCATAACGGGTTCTTGTTGACCGTTAACGGGTTCCTTTTTTCGACAAGATCGGTGTTAAACGGCTTGTCGGGTCCGCAGCGGGCGGTGGGATGGCAAACGACAGCTGGTTGATCAGGTTTCGCAATGTTGCCCGGGTAACGGGTTTTTCAAGGTGGGCATCGAACCCGTTCTCCATACTTCGTTGCCGGTGCTCCGGGCCAGAATGGGCGGTGCAGGCTACCATGACCGGGCGGGACCGGTTTTCTTCGGCAAATCTTGTGCTGGCCTTGTGCAGAAACTCGAAACCATCCATTCCCGGCATCTGAATGTCCACAAATACCATGTCCGGGGTGACATTCTCGAGCATGGCCAGCCCCCTGCGCCCGGAACCGGCAGTGAACACCTGGCCTGTGCCCAGATGTTCGAGCATGGTCTTGAGGATGCGTCGGTTGACGGCATTGTCATCAATGATCAGCGCACTTCGCAGAGGGGTAATGTCCGGCCCCGGGGTTTCGGCGGCGGGCTTGGCGGGCTTGTCTGCCCGTTGCAGGGTGAGGCTGGTGTAAAACCGCGATCCGCTGCCGGGTTTGCTCTCCAGCAGCAGCTCTCCCCCCATTAATTGCAGTAACTGCCGGCTGATGGCGAGGCCAAGTCCCGAACCACCGCGGATCCGGGTGACAGAGTTATCCAGTTGCTCAAAGTATTCAAAAATGCGCTTCTGGTCCGCCAGCGGGATACCAGGCCCGGTGTCAGCCACCGCCAGTTCAAGGGTAACCTGATGGCTGTCGTCACCGGCGATTCTGGCTTCGATGCGGATCTCACCCTGTTCGGTAAATTTTACGGCGTTTCCCACCAGGTTCATGATTACCTGCTTGATGCGCGTAGCGTCGGCCATCAACCAGAGTTCGTCGATACCGTCGGCCACTATCGTCAGCCGGGTTCCGGATTCTGCCGCCCGGGGCTGAAACAGCTCGGCCACCTCCCGCAATTCTGTCATCAGCGACATGGGGGCCAGATCGAGTTTCATGTGCCCGCTTTCAATGTAGGACAGGTCAAGGATGTCATTGAGCAATCGCAACAGGTGGCGCGATGACTGGCTCAGAGTATGGACGTAAGGCTGTATGGGTTCCGGCGCGTCATCCTGCAGTAGCTCAGCGACGCCCATAATGCCGTTGAGGGGGGTTCGCAGCTCATGGCTGATATTGGTCAGGAACTCGCTCTTGGCGCGGCTGGCGCGCTCGGCCGCGTCGCGGGCCTCGCGAACCATGCGCTCCTGCTCCTTGCGCTCCGTTATATCCGTTTGCGAGGCCACATAATGGGTGATCCGGCCACTGTCGTCGCTTAATGGTTCAACGTAGACATCGACCCAATAGGGTTTGCCATCGCGACTGTAGTTGACCATCTCCTCCCGCACCGGCAGGCCTGTCTTGAGTTGCTGGCGGATGCGTGCGCAGGCGTCTGCAGGGGTGTCCGGGCCGTTCAGCAGATCACCGGGGCGCCGACCGATGACCTCCTTGAGCGGGTACCCGGTGAGCTTCTCGAAGCTGCGGTTGACCCAGGTTATGCGCTCGCTGGCGTCGGTAATCAGAATCAGATTCAGGCTCTGCTGGGCCGCCTGGCTGAACAGCCGCAGATTGGAGCGGGCTTGCTCGGCTTCAGAGCGGGAGGCGCGAAGCGCGGCCTGATCCTGAACAATGATCAGCAGGTGGTGTCGACCCGGTTCCCGGTGGTTGATAAGGCGGACGTCGGTGGTGACTTCATCCCCGTCGTTGAAATGGACCCGGGTTTCGCGGGTCTGTTCCTGCTGGTTGTCCGCCAGAAAGCCGTCGATAGTCAGTTGCGGAAACAGGGCAGCAAAGGCCGCCATGGCTGAGGAGGGCAGTCCGCTGAGGCGCCGCTCAAGGGCCTTGTTGGTGTAAAGGACACTGTCCCGGCACAGGTCCAGCAGCATGACGTAAAGATCACTGGCATCCAGAATGTCACCAATGTGGTAATTCAGCGCATCTTCTACCCGTTTTTCGAGTCGGCTGATGACCTGGGTTGCCAGCAGCCGCAGGCCTTCCTCCTGCTCGCGGCTGAGCGCACGGGATTCGGGGTCAAAGACGCAGAGCGTACCGATGGCGAATCCATCCGAGGTAATTAATGGTACCCCCGCGTAAAAGCGGATCCAGGGTTCACCGGTCACAAAGGGATTGTCGCGGAACCGCGGGTCCCGACGGACATCCTCCAGGATTAACGGCCGGTCCTGGAGGATGGTGTGGCCACAGAAGGAAATTTCACGGCTGGTTTCCTGTATCTCAAGGTTACCGTTGCGGGCTTTGAACCACTGTCGGTCCCGGTCAATCAGTGACACCGTCGAGTAGGTGGTTTTACAGATCAGTGAAGCAAGGCGGGTAATGTCGTCGTACAGTGGTTCCGCCGGCGTATCGAGTACGTCCAGCTGATACAGGCGCCTGAGGCGCTGCTCTTCGTGTACCGGAACTGGAGGCGGCTGCATGGCAACTCCGCATTGAGGTCCTTTGTACTACGAGATTAGCACGGATTCAGCGCAGCTGTGATGGTTGATCACTCTGGTCACGTTGTGGCTTCAGGACTCAAACCCCCAGAGTCTGCTGTAATCCATGGAGGGCATCTGCTCCGGCACTTCCAGCGCCTTGATATTGAATTCAAGCAGATCTCCGTCGCGCCGGAAAGAGTGTTTATAGGGGCTGCCCCGGGGGTCCATGATCGCCTGCAGAATATGCCCGGAGCTGCGGCCCGGCCGGTGAGTGACCACGGCCACTTCGTTGTTGGCCAGACGCACCAGAGAACCCGGTGGCCAGGAGGTCAGGGCTTTCAGCATCGCCTGGGGTATCACCGGTCTGGGCGTGGCACCGATGCTGTCGCGAATGACCCGGCGTGCGTGGCCGACATCAGAACGGTCACGGTAGCCGCGGCGGGTAATCAGTGCGGTATAGCATTCGGCCAGGCCGAGGATCTGGGCTTCGGGGAGGATAGCGGTGCCGGCCAGGCCTTGAGGATACCCGGTACCGTCCGGGTTTTCGTGATGCTGCTCGACGATGGTCAGCAGCAGCCGGTTATTCACCCCGGCATTTTTCAGGGCCTGGGTGCCCAGCACCGGATGCCGGTGAATAATGGTCCGCTGCGGCCCGGTCAGGGGGTGGCTGGAGGCATTGAGCTTGTCGAGAATGGGGTGTAATGCCAGGTTGGCCGACAGGGCGGCGGCAAGCAGCACCAGGCGTCGCCGTTCGTCCATTCCGAGGCCGCGGCCCATGAAATGGCAGAGGATGCTGTAGAACAGGATCTGTTCCGTAGCCGTTGTTTCCACGGCATACAGATGTACCAGGGCAAGACAGGCATCCGGCGACTGTTCGCAGATACGATCGATCAGTCGGGCAAGGCCCAGCAGTCGCAGGCGGGCGTCTTCATCGCCCCGGGACAGACTGGACAGGGTGGTTTCAAGGCTTTTGAGCAGTCCACGATAGTCATGGAACGGGTTACGGGGCGGCGCGTCCTCGGGCGGACTGTCCGGGAGTTGATCGGGCTCGAGCTCTTCCTGCCGGGGATAGAACAGCCCACGCTGGAACAGTTGTTCCAGCTGCATGTCGCTGTGAATGACAAACCCCTGCTTGAGCAGCACGTTGCCGCCGGCGTCGTATACGGTCCAGGGCAGTGGCTTGCCGACAATCAGTGCACCGGGGGCAACCCGGACCAGATGCTGCACGGCTTCGTCAGACCTCTTCACCGGCGTGACTGATCAGTTTGCCGGGAGCTCCGGCGGCAAGCAGCTCCCGTACCGACGGCGGAATGGCCTTTTTCGACATGGTGGCCGGATCGATCATCACGTAGGTGACCTCGGCATCCATGATGTGGGTGTCATCGCCGAAGCGGAAAAACTCGACCCTGACCACGAAGGAGGTATTCCCAAGCTTGCCGGGGTGAATCCGGGCGCAGAGAACTTCATCAAAACGGGCCGGCGCTTTCCAGCTCAGGTTCATGTTCACCACCTGCATGTCCAGGCCCTGATCCAGCATGTTCTGATAATGACCAAACAGCATGCGGACGTATTCGTTGATGGCGATGTCGACGTAATCGCCATAGCGGGCATTGAAAACAACATGCTGGGCATCGCATTCGGCATAACGGACGCGCAGGCGGTATTCGAAAGATTGTTCAGTCATGAATCCGGAATCTCTTGGTGGTACAGGTTCTTGTTCTGGTGAGTCTTGCTGGTCGGCCCTGATGCTATTACGGATTGCCCGGTATGGAAATGACTTGCTGTCGCGCCCGTTCGATGGCTATTTCAATATCGGTTCCGGTGTCCGGGTCCAGCCAGGCCAGGCCTATGTGGCAGGACAGACCACGGTTGTCATCCGGTTGCTGCTGGTTCCAGGCCAGAACGGTGCTTGCCAGAGCCTCACAGAAAGTATCCACCTGCTGCGGACTGTTGTCGATCAGCATCAGTCCGAATTCGTTGCCCCGGTAACGCCCGACCAGGTCGGCTTGTTGCTCGAGCTGGCGGATGATCAGGCTGAGCTGACGGATCATCCGGTTGCCTTCCTCTCGGCCCTGACGACGATTGATGTCACCGAGGTTATTCAGGGTAACGGTGATCAGGGCGCTACGGCAACCCATATGACAGGTAAGCTCCCGGGCCACTTCCATCTGTTTGCGAAAGGCGGTGCGATCCGGCAGGCCCGAGAGGCTGTCGGTGACCTGGTCGGAGCTGACGGCGAGCTCGCCCTCCACCATATCCGCCAGGCGACAGAACAGCCGTTGCTGATCTTCGCTGAGGTTACGTACCTGGCTTTCCATCATGCACAGAGTGCCTACTTTGGTACCATCCGGCAGGCATACCGGACGTCCGGCATAGAAGCGAAACCGGGGGCCGCCAAGAACACTGGGCAGGTCGCGGAACCGTTCGTCCCGGGTGGTGTCCGGCACTACCTGGAGTTCATCGCCGGCCAGGGTCCAGTCACAGAAGGCCTGGTCCCGTGGCAGCTCGGTGACTTTAACGCCCGTGCTGGATTTGAAGTACTGACGATGGTCATCAATCAGCACGATCAGCACCACCGGAATGTTGAACAGGCGTCGGGCGAGACGGGTAATACGGTCGAACCGGGCCTCTGGACCGGAGTCCAGCAGCATGGTGGCCTTGACGGCTGCGACCCGGGTCTGTTCCCGCTTCTGCTCACGTTTCGACAGCCAGGGCAATACCTGGTCCGGAGCCAGGGGGCGGGATATCAGAAAACCCTGAACCTGATTGCAGTGGGTACTTCGCAGGAAGTCCAGAGTGGTCATGTCCTCCACCCCTTCAGCGGTGGCGGTGAGGCCCAGGCTGTGCCCCAGCTCGATCACCGAACGGATAACCGCTCTGGATTCGGCTGAGGTGGCGGCGTTGATAACAAAGGTCTTGTCTACCTTGATCTCGGAAAACGGCAACCGGACCAGCTGCAGCATGGATGAATAACCGGTGCCAAAGTCGTCAATGGACAGCCGGAAGCCCTGCATCCGCAGCCGGGTCAGGGTCTCCAGGGATTGCGCCGGATCTTTCATGGCACTGGTTTCAGTGATCTCGAAAATGATCCGTTCCGGTTCGATGCGGTGGGCGCGGCAGCGTTGGGCCATCCAGTCGAACAGGTCGGCATTACCCAGTGACAGCGCCGACAGGTTGATTGACAAGGTGGTCTGGGACTTCAGGTAAGACGCGGTGTTGGTCTGCAGTTCGCCGGCATCGAGCTGGCTCAGCCATTGTAGAGCCTGCTCGCTGACCTGGCGGGTCAGTTCGTCAATCAGGCCGAGAGCTTCCGCCCGGGCAATGAAAAGGTCGGGCGGAATCATGCCCTTGTCCGGGTGGGTCCAGCGGGCCAGGACTTCAAATCCGGCCAGGGTTCCGGTGGGACAGTTGAATTTTGGTTGCAGGGCGTAGCGGATCTGGTGGTGTTCAACGGCATGCTGGAGGTCGCTGTCGTTCATCTCCGGACTTATTGTACTGCCGCCATTATTGATACGATTGCTGGCTTTGGTGGAAAGCTCCAGCAGCTCCCGCAGACTTGCAGCTGCGAAGGGCTTGGCCAACACGCCGATAATGTTGAGGCCTTTCTCGCTGGCCGTGCGGCTGGCGGCGTCCAGGACCCGCGAGCCGACACCACTGGTAATAATGATGTTGGCCGCGCAGCCCCGCAAACCCAGTTCGGCCATGACTTCCACGCCGTCTTTACCGGGCATGATCAGGTCCAGCGCCAAGGTATCCGGTTGCCAGTCATCCAGCTGTCGGAAGAAGGATTCAGCATCGGCGACGTAGAGTGCCTGCACACCGCTGAATTCAGCTATCCGGCAAATGGTTGCGCCCGTTGCGGCGTCGTCATCCAGCACCAGTAAACGGTGAGGGGGCTGTGAGGTCTGGCGTTGGTCCGGCCCTGACGTTCCCTGGTGATCAATGCTGCCCATCCAGTACCTCTCTGATCTTTCGGAGCAGATCCGCTTTGCGATAGGGCTTACCCAATAACTGTACGCCAGGATCCAGTCGTCCGTTATGGACAATTGCGTTCTCAGTGTAGCCTGAAGTGTAGAGCACGGGTAACCCCGGATACTGCTTCAATGCCGCATCGGCCAGCTCGCGGCCGGTCATGCCGCCGGGCATCATGACATCGGTGAACAGCAGTTCGATATCGGGATGCCCGGCCAGCATGGCCAGCGCTTCCGGACCGTTTCTGGCCTCTACAACCTGATAGCCTGCTGCTTTCAGTTGCCCTGTCACGTAACCACGGACCAGGTTGTCGTCTTCCACCACCAGCAGGGTTTCCCGGCCACCCTGGGGCCTTAGGGGTTCCGATTTCACCATGGGTGCCGGTTCATCGTTGCATCTGGGCATATACAGTTTGACAGAGGTGCCTTCACCTGACTCCGAGTAAAGGCTGATGTGACCTCCGGATTGCTTCAGAAAACCATACACCATGCTGAGCCCGAGTCCGGTGCCGCGGCCTGCCTGTTTGGTTGTAAAAAAGGGCTCGAAAACGCGCTTTAACAACTCCGGAGATATACCCGTGCCGGTGTCGGTCACCGATACCTGAACATAGTTGCCCGGTGACAACTCCTCGATGCCTCCGGTGTAGTCGTCTCCCAGCCTGATGTTGCTGGTTTCAATGGTGAGCTTGCCCCCGCGCGGCATGGCGTCCCGGGCGTTCAGGCACAGATTCAGCAGCGCGCTCTCGAACTGGACCGGGTCGATCAGCGCTGGCCACAGCGGGTCGGCGGGGTAGAACCGCAACTCGATATGCTCCCCCAGCGTGCGCTCCAGCAGTGATTGCAGGTTGGGAATCAGCTCGTTGACGTCGGTGGCCCTGGGTGTGAGGGCCTGGCGTCGGGCAAAGGCCAGCAATCGTTGGGTCAGATCGGCCCCCTTCTGGGCCGCTTCGCCTATGATGGTGGCCAGGGCTTGCAGGCGAGGTTGTGCCGATAAGGATTCCCGCAACAGATCGGCATTGCCCAGAATGACCGTCAGCAGGTTGTTGAAGTCATGGGCCATACCGCCAGTGAGCTGCCCCACGGACTCCATACGCTGGGCATCCCGCAGCCGGGATTCCACCTGCCGGACCTGGGTGATATCGGTAATCCCGCCCACCATGCGCAGGCCCCAGCCGTTAGCGTCACGGATAACAAAACCGCGGTCGCTCACCAGGGCGTAGTCGCCGCCCTTGCGGCGGAAGCGGTACTCGTGATCCCAGCGGCTCCGGGAGCGGTCTTTGATGGTGGCGGTGATATAACCAACGGTGGCTTCGCGGTCATCCGGATGAATGCGGGAGGTCCAGGAGGCGCCGTCAGGCTCCAGTTCCTCCGGGTGGTAACCGAACATGGTCTGCATACCCTCATTCCACCACACGGTGCCCGTGGTCAGGTCCCAGTCCCAGATGGTGTCCACGGTGGCCTGGGCCACCAGCCGGAAGCGTTCATCCGACTCCAGCAGCCGTTGTTCCATGAGCTTACGATCAGTCACTGCATGAAAATAGACGCCCAGACCTTGGTCCGAGGGATAACCGTTGACCTCGAACCATTCGTTGAGGGCCGGGTAGAAGAATTCGAAATGACAGGATTCGCCGGAGGCCATGGCCTGACGATAGTGGTGATAGAGATCGGTATCGACAGCCTCCGGAAATTCTGCCCAGACAGGTTTGCCAATCAACTGTTTGCGGTCACGCCGCAACAATCGTGCAGCTACCCGGTTCAGGTAGGTGAAGTTCCAGTCAGCATCAATCATGTAGAACGCATCAGACATATGCTCCAGCGCACGCACAAGTTGCCGCTCGAGCTGTTCCCGGGTGAGGTGACTGCTGTCGTTCATGAATACAGGTCCATTTTTGTTTTAGTGTAGCTGGCCCCTGAGGCCTGTCACTCTGTGGCCAGCTGATTTGGTCACAACCTGAATTTACGCACCAGTTCCGCAAGTTCGCTGGCCAGTCTGGCCAGTTCTGCGCTGGAGGACTGGGTCTGCTCGGAGCCGGCAGCGGTCTGGGTGGCAAGATCGCGGATGGTCACCAGGTTACGGTCCACATCCCTTGCCACCTGGGCCTGCTCTTCTGCGCCACTGGCAATGCTGGCGTTGCGGTCGTTGATGTCGGTGACCGAGCGGGCGATGCTGGCCAGCGCTTCGCCGGCTTCCCGGGCAATGGCCAGGGCATCACCGGAGCGGTCGTGGCTTTTCGCCATGGCCTTGCGGGCATCGTCACTGCCGGTCTGGACCGCACGAATCATGTCTTCGATTTCGGCGGTAGAATCCTGGGTCCGCTTGGCCAGGGTCCGCACTTCGTCGGCCACGACCGCAAAGCCCCGGCCGGCCTGACCGGCGCGAGCGGCTTCAATGGCCGCGTTGAGGGCCAGCAGATTGGTCTGATCCGCAATGCTGCGGATCACGTCCAGAACACCACCGATATCGCCGGCCTTGGCCGCCAGCGCTTCAATGTAGGTCACGGTGTGGCTGATGTTCTCGGCCAGGTCTTCCATGGCCAGCACGGTATCCTGCACTTTCTCGCGGCCGCCCTGGGTCTGCTGGTTGGCGTCACGGGAGGAATCGGCCGCACTGTTGGCATTGCGGGCCACATCCTCAATGGCAACGGTCATTTCATTGACCGCAGTGGCGGCCTGGTCCAGTTCGTCACTTTGCTGTTGCAGGCCGCGGCTGGATTCTTCGGTGACCGCATTCAGCTCTTCAGAGGTGGAGGCGAGCTGGTCCGAGGAGCTGGCGATGGTGGCAATGGTCTGCTTGAGGCTGGCCTGCATCCTTGCCAGGGCTTTCATCAGATCGCTCAGCTCGTCCTTGCCCGAGGTGTTCATCCGGGCATTGAGATTACCATCGGCAACGGTGTTGGCAACCTCCAGAGCGTCGCGGATCGGGCGAACAAGACTGCGGGTGATAACCAACGCCAGCGCGATGGTCAGGGCAATGGCCACCAGGATGGCGATGATGACTCCGTTACGAACATTGATGGCAAGGCTGTTGCCCCGGGCCTCAGCGACCTGGACCCTTTTTTCCTGCAGCGTTAGCAGGCCGTCGAAGGTGGCAACCATGCCCTCGCTGAAGGTTTCCAGTTCATTATTCAGCAACTGGTTGGCGCGGGCGGTCTGGCCGCGCTCGGCGGCTCTCACCAGATCAGCGTGAACCTCCCAGTAGCCGAGCTCGGCCTGCTCGAATTGCTGGTAGAAGCCGCGGGCATCATCGCTGCGAATAAAGTCTTCATAATGAGTTTTGGACTCGTCCAGGCGCTGACGGGCGGTGTCGATGCGCTGGACAATGGCGGCCCTGGCGGCCACATCCGGTTCCGCAAGCAGGCTGGCGGTGTGGACACGGATTCGCAGGAAGTGCTTGTTGATCTCGTTCACTGCCAGTATGGCCGGTGCCCGGTGACTGGTCAGCGTCTGTATTTCCTGTTGCATGATCCGGGTCTGGGCCAGACTGTAAAGGCCGAGACTTACCAGGACCAGAACCAGAAAGCCGAATGCCAGGGAAAGCCGGAGGCCCACACGCAGTTGTCTGAACATATTGCAGTTACCTGTGAAGTGAATTCTTGAGGTAGGTCAAAGGATTCAGATCATACCTGTGATAGGTAACGGCTTCCGTTCCAATTTGTTAAGGCTATTGAAGCTCTTTTTTCGACATGTTCAGTTGGTGGATGCGCCGTAATAGACGAAGGCCTGTTTTACATGAGCGCGAATCTGTTGGTCATCCCAGGGTTTGGTGAGGAATTTGTAGATGGAACCCTCGTTTATGGCGTCGGTCACCGACTTGAGATCGGTGTAGCCTGACAGCACCAGCCGGACCGTATCCGGATAGATGTTCTTGACCTGGCTGAGGAACTCGGTACCGGACATTTCCGGCATGCGCTGGTCCGAGATAATGACCTGCACATCATTGGCAGCCAGCAGCTCGAACGCCTCCCGGACACTGGTGGATGACAGAATCCGGTAGCCATCCCGACGTAAGACCCGCGACAGGGCACGGAGGATGTTGGTTTCGTCATCCAGCAGTAGCAGGGTTGGCTGGTTTTGCACCGCCCCGGAAGCGAGGGCGTGAACATCGGGGCTGTGGTCGCCCATGTAGGTGACCAGTTCAGGGAACGGCATGGGGCGGGCAAACAGATAGCCCTGCAGCAAGTCACAGTGGTTCTTGCGCAAAAACGCCGCGTGGGCCTCGGTTTCGACGCCTTCGGCCACCACTTCCAGCGACAGGTGATGGGCCATGGACAGGATGCCCTGAGTAATGGCGGCATCGCTGCGATCGCTGATCACGTCCTTGATAAAGGCCCGGTCTATCTTGATCTTGGTAACCGGCATCAGTTTCAGATAACTCAGGCTGGAGAAACCGGTGCCAAAGTCATCAATGGCAATGCCGATACCCAGTGCCCGCAACTTGTGCAGACTCTCGATGACCTGGTCGGTGTCATACAGCACCACCGATTCGACAATTTCCAGTTCCAGCATGTCAGCGGGCAGTCCTGTTTGCCGCAGGATATCCGTGACCGACTCCACGAACCGGGCCTGCCTCAGCTGGACCGGTGATACGTTGACGGCAATTTTGTGTTCCCGGTAGCCCAGCCCGTGCAGCCTGACGTTGTCCCGGCAGGCCTGGTGCAGCACCCAGCGACCGAGAGCGATGATCTGGCCGGTATCTTCTGCCAGCGGAATAAAAGTGCTGGGCGCGATGAGACCCCGGTCAGGGTGATGCCAGCGCACCAGTGCCTCGGACCCGCGCACCTGCCCGGTGCGCCCGTCAATGAGAGGCTGATAGAAAACTTCAAGCTGGCCCAGCTCCTGGGCGATTTCCAGATCGTTACGCAGCGCCACCCGCTCGTTGGCTTCGTCATTCAGTGCGGTGGCGTACCACTGATAGGTGTTGCGCCCCATCTGTTTGGCCCGGTACATGGCCAGATCCGCCTGCTGAACCAGTGTCATGGGGTTCTCGGTTGAGCCATCGTCCAGGGCAATGCCGACGCTGGCGGTGAGGCTGATGTGCTGGCCCCGGACTTCGTAGGGTTTACCGATCACCGACAGCAGCTTTTCCACCACCGGGATCACATCGTCGGCGTGGGCCAGATCCGGCAGTACCACCACAAATTCGTCGCCGCTGCCCCGGGCGACGGTATCCCCGGTGCGAACCATGGCTTTCAGGCGCTGGGCCACAGACACCAGCAGCTGGTCACCGGTGCGATGACCCATGGAGTCGTTGATGGGCTTGAAACCGTCCAGATCGAAAAACAGAACCGCCACCTTGCGTTGGTAACGCCGTGCCATCTGACAGGCCTGAATCAGGCGATCCTCCAGCAAGGTCCGGTTGGGCAGCCCGGTCAGCACATCGTGGCTGGCGTTGTAGGCCAGTTCCGTCTCCACGGACTTTTTCTCGGAAATATCGTTCTGGACACCGATAAAATGGGTAAGGTCGCCGGCATCGTCCCGGATCGGAGCAATAAACAGGTCGTTCCAGAAGGGGCTGCCATCCTTGCGGAAGTTGCGGATCACCACCGACACTTCCCGTTGCTCGACAAGGCCCTTACGCAATTCTGCGATCGCAAGTTTCGCGCCATCGTCCAGCGGACCGCCTTCCTGAAGAAAGCGGCAGTTACGCCCCAGGGATTCGGAAGCAGGAAATCCGGTTATGCGTTCAAACGCCGGGTTGACATAAACCACGGGCATATCCGGCAGGTGGGCATCCACGATCACGATACCGTTGGAACTGGATTCAATACCTTGCTTCATCAGACGCAACTGTCTGTTGCTCGCAATGCGCTTGGTAATATCCTGCAGCATGATCAGGTGCAGCTGGCGCTGACTGAACATCATCTCGCGGCGGGTCAGTTCAATATAGAGGGTTTGTCCGTTCCGGTGCCGGTGCAGTGCCAGAACACTGCCGGGGCTGGTGATGACGCCTTCGGTACTGATTCGTCCCGGTTGCAGCATGTCTGTCTGATCCGGACTTTCCAGGTCATTCAGGAACTGGGCGGGCTGTTCCGAGCCGGTAAAACCATAAAGGTCCAGGGCGGCCTGATTCATGGCGGTCAGTCTGCCATTTTCAGGTTCTACCAGACACATGGGCATTGGGTTGCTGTCAAACAACAGGCGGTAGCGGGCTTCGCTCTGGGCCAGAGTGTTGATCGAAAAGGCCCGGTCGATGGCGTAGCGGATGCTGCGGAACAGCGTCGGGCCGTCGATCAGTCCCTTCACCAGGTAATCGGCGGCACCGATTTCCACGGCGCGGTTGTCCAGATCCTGGTCGCCCTGCCCGGTCAGCAGGATAATGGGTGTGCCGAGGCCTTCCTGCCGCGCCGTGCGGATCAGTTCAATGCCCGAATCAGGACCCAGCCGGTAGTCCACCAGGGCCACGTCATGGTGCTGCTGCCTCAGTGCATCCAGCCCGGCAGCGGTGGTGCTCACCCAGTCAAGCTTCACCGGCAGCGGGCAGCCGTCTTCCAGCAGTTCCCGGGTGATCAGCACGTCGTCTTCGTCGTCTTCAATCAGCAGTATGTGCAAACTGGGTGTCGGCTC
>NZ_CAXBDN010000033.1:0-22823 GCF_963974375.1 uncultured Marinobacter sp. | reverse complement strand
ATACTGGCGGGGGTCTGCTCGGCCGGTTTCATGACGGTGCAGTTGCCGGCCGCCAGACAGGGCGCCAGCTTCCAGACTGCCATCAGTATCGGGAAGTTCCAGGGGATGATCTGGCCAACCACACCCAGCGGCTCATGGTAATGATAGGCCACGGTGTTGTTGTCGATGGCGCTGGAGGTGTCTTCCTGGGCGCGGATGCAACCGGCAAAATAGCGGAAGTGATCCACTGCCAGTGGAATGTCGGCGTTCAGGGTTTCCCGGACGGCCTTGCCGTTGTCCCAGGTTTCCGCCACCGCCAGCATTTCCAGGTTCTGCTCCATGCGGTCGGCGATTCGCAGCAGGATGTTGGAACGTTCGGTGGTAGAGGTTTTGCCCCAGGCCGGAGCGGCCTTGTGGGCAGCATCCAGCGCCAGATCAATGTCCTCCTCGGTGGAGCGCGGGATTTTGCAGATCACCTCTCCGTTGACCGGGGTGATATTGTCGAAATACTGCCCTTTGACCGGGGCGACCCATTCACCGCCGATATAGTTTTCATATCTGGTCTTGTAGGAGACCACCGAACCGTCTTTTCCGGGTTGTGCGTAGATCATGATGTTAACCTTGTTGTCTTTGTTATGGTTTCGTGCGTAATCGTGTCGTGGGTAATGCTTCAGGAATCTGATATAACGTTAGTCGCGATGGCCGCCACCGGGTATGGTTCCTTGGCCTTGCATGACCTACTTCTTTGGTCGTAGACCCTTCGCACCTCAAGGTCTGCCCATACCTGAAAAAACCCGTTACTCTTGGGTAACAAGCTCTGCGAATGACAACAATAAGGCCGAGACCCAGCCATGACACCGGCACCCCATATTCTGATTGCTGATGATCACCCGCTGTTCCGGGAGGCCATGGCTCATGTTATTGCCATGGAATTACCCGGCAGCACGCTGACCGAGGCCGACAGTCTCGCCTCTACTCTGGCAGCGATTGCCGCCCATCCGCAGCTGGACCTGATTCTGCTGGATCTGAACATGCCGGGCATGGCCGGGCTGGAAGGCTTGCGGCAGGTTCGGCGCCAGGCACCCGAGGTGGCGGTGGTGATGATTTCTGCGGAAGAGGACAAGCAACTGGTGTTGCAGTCGATTCAGGAAGGCGCTACCGGATTTATCACCAAATCGTCACCGCGGGAACGGATGCGCCAGGCGCTGATCCAGGTGCTGGCCGGAAATATCTACCTGCCACCGGATATTATCCGGGGCACACCCTCTGCGGCAGGTCCGGCCCCACAGACAACGCGGATACCGGAAGAAGCCCTGCAATCACTGACCGAACGTCAGCGGCGAGTGCTGGAACGGATGGCACTGGGGGAGTCCAACAAGCAGATTGCGTATCAGCTCAACATTACCGAAACCACGGTCAAAACCCACGTTTCTGCCATTCTTGGCAAACTGGGGGTCAATAACCGGGTTCAGGCCGTTATTGCCGCCGGCGAACAACTGACCGAAAGCAACCGCAAAGACCGTTAGTGTCCCAGCGGCACCGCCACCGAAAACACCGAACCACGCCCGACCCGGGAGCGAACCGAAACCGGGTGATCCAGCAGCCCCGCAACCCGCTCGACAATCGCCAGCCCGAGGCCGAGCCCCCGGTCATGGTGAATCCTGGCGGTGGCACCGCGGTGAAACTCCTGAAAGACCCGGGCCAGGGTATCCTCGTCCATCCCCGGACCGGTATCCCAGACCTGAATCAGCAGGCGGTCACCACGGCGACGGCAGGCCAGCATCACTTCTCCAGCAGCCGTGTACCGCACCGCGTTGGTAAAGAAATTGCGCAGAATTCTTGCCAGTAAGTGGGAATCTGTCACCACCCGCGCAGGGACCGGAGCGTAGCGAAACCCCAGACCTTCGGCGGCCGCCAACTGCCCGAATTCAGTGGCCAGCGTATCCAGCAGGTCCTGCACGGCAAACGACGACAGATCCGGCGTAATGACTCCTGCGTCCAGGCGGGAGATGTCCACCAGGGTACCCAGCAGATGCTCCACCGCCTCAAGGGAGGCGCCCAGGGAATGGGCAAGTTCGGCCGCCCGCGGCTCAAGAGGTTGTGCCTGCAGCGAGCCGGTGAACAGCCGTGCGGCGTTCAGTGGCTGCAGCAGATCGTGACTGACCGCTGCCAGAAAGCGGGATTTCGAATGATTCGCCTGCTCCGCCTCCCGACGGGCCGACTCAAGCGCCTGATTGCTCTCCCGCAGATCGTCCATGGCCTGATTGAGCGCTTCCGTACGCTCCCGAACCTGCTCGGCAAGCACCACTGAATGCTCGAAAATCGCGTAAGGATCCGGCGTCCGGGCGGAGCCGGACTCCACATGACTGATCAGGGCATCCCGGATCTTGCACAGGCGCGCATTTTCCTGCTCCAGCCGGGTCACCCTGGCGGCCAGCTCGATTTCCCCGTGTGATGGTTGTGCCGGCACAGTCACGGCCGCCCCCTGCCGTCATCGCCAGCCTCAGGTTCGCCGGCTGTTTTGGGCGCACCGATGACCACCCCGGTAAAAGTCTGGTTCAGATGCACGCCCTGGAACTGCTCGCCGTAGGTATTGAAACCGGTGACCCGATGGTCCTGCAGAAAGCGCGATACCGTGTCTGCCTGGCCCAGTACTTCCGCCTCCAGGCGGCGCAGGAAACAGTCGCAGCCGATGGTGATCAGCGGTTCCCCCACTTCAGCCTCGGCCGCCTCCAGACGTTGACGCAGATTTTGCTGCAGTGATCCCGGCTTCATGGGCGTCAGCACGATGCCGGTTTCCACCGCACAGTAAAAGGTAAGGCTGCCATCCCCGTTTACCCGCTGCACTGAACGGGCGAAGTACTGACCGCCGATACACACCGCCATTGGCCGTAACGCGAACAGATCCCGGCTCAGGTCTGATTCGGCCACGCCGATGGCCCGGGCATAGGCCGCCGCAGCGGGCTCTGCATTGAGTTCATGGACGGTACGGGTCTCGCTGTCGGCCGCCGTCACCACCAGCTTGCCCTCGGCCGGCTCCAGGTGATGGGTGGAAAAAACCTGGAAACTCAGGGGGGTATTCACCAGCAGCACGACCGCAGAGCGGGCATAAAAGCGGCCCTCATGGTACACATGGGTATTGGCCAGACGCTCATCGTCACCGGCCGAGCCACCAAACTGCGGAATCGCACCCAGAGCGGCATTCAGGGTCGCCAGCACCAGCTCCTCCCGGCTCGACAAGCCATCCAGCAGGGTCATGGCAAAGGTGTTGTCCCGCACCGGGGCCAGGCCGCGGCGACAGTCTGCCAACAGGCGGTCAATCACCCCCTGGGCATCCTGTAGCGAGAAATCATCCAGTTCACGGATCAGCGCACTGCTGACCGCAAACCAGCGCCTGTCAAAGCCAATGGCGGTGATGGAACCCCGCTCATAGCCCTGTGGTGTGATCTCGCCGGCGGAGGTACAACCGCAAACGGTCACCGGCCCGAAGGCCTGCTGCAGCGCTGGCCCCAATGCCTCCAGATCGTATTCGGCAGAGCAGAAAAACAGCACACTGCCCAGGGTGTCATGTCTCAGGGCGGCAGCCAGTTCGCCAGCTGCCAGGCGGGGATCCCGGTGCCGGGACGAGGCAACCGCTACCGCACTGCCGGATCTGGACAAAGAATTCTCAGGTTCTGAAAGGAGCGTCGTCATGGCGGGTCTCGCATACTGCGCATCGGGCGTGTCTTTGCATTGTTGTTCCAGTGTAGACGAGTTAAGGACCGAACACTGTCACGGGGCTGCAGGAACGAAATGGTCAGGCCGGGGTATCGGTAAGCAGTGCCAGTTCATCCAGGCACAGGGTCAGGAAGCGGTCCGGATCAGGTAACACCGCCTCATCTGCCACTACTCCGAACTGTACCTGGCCGTTGTAGCTGACAATGCTCACCCCGAGGCCCACTTCTCCGGCCTGGGGTACCCAGAACATCTGTTCATTGACCCGGCAGCCCGCCAGGTACCGGGGCTCGCGGGTTCCTGGCACATTGGAGACCACCGCCGTGGCTTTGCGAAAGAACAGATCGGCAATGGGCTGACGCAAAGGGCCCGGCAGTATCGATGCCAGCCCGCTAAGCCCCCAGGCCAGTGCCGGCTGCCAGCTGCGTTTCAGGCGCCGGGTTTCATGCTTGATGCGATAGAGTCGCTCCAGTGGAAAACCGGCATCCACCGGCATGGGCACGAACACAGTGCCGAAAAAATTGCCGGGGCTGTTGCCCGCCGGGCGCAGGGTAACGGGCAGGTGTCTGCGGATATCCACCGGCACCGCCGCATGGACCGTGGCTTGATTCAGACGGGAACCGCTGAGCTCCATGGAGCCCCTCATGGCGGCTGCCACACAGCTCAGCAGCACATCATTGATGCTGCAGCCCCGGACTTTGGCCACCCGGTGAAAACGGGCCAGTTTTACCGGTGATGACCAGCGACAGTGACGGCGTCCCAGCAAAGAACGCTTCAGGGCTGACGGTGAATCTTCCGGCTCGGTGATCATACCGGTCACTTCGTTGATGAACCTGAGTCCGTTCATGGTCCAGAGCTCGGCAGGGCCCGGTACCCTGGGCTCAAACTCATCCACCTCGTCGTTCTTTTCAGGAAACGCACCACCCTGCTGACGCGGTCCCGACAGCCCTCGCTGCAATACATCGAGAGAGGCGGTCATCCACTGTGACCACTGCCCTTTCAGGGGATGGTCCTGGTAGCCGAAATCCTGTGGCAGCTGATCCGGCTTGCGGGTGCAGATCCGATCAAACATGCCCAGCAACGACATGCCATCGGCGTAACAGTGATGGACCCTCAGCAACACCGCAGCCCCACCCTCGGCGTGAGGCAGTATCCAGAAATGCCAGCGCGGCAGGTTCGGCGATAATGGCTGGTTGAGGCGGGCGGACACCCAGTTCTGCAGTTGTGCGGGGGTAAACGGCTGATCGATGCAGGTCAGGTGATCATCCAGACTGAACTGTTCGCTTTCCTCCCAGCACCAGCCGACGGTATGTTCGACGGGGCGCCTGCGAAAGCGGTCCCAGGCCAGCCAGTAGCGTTCCAGGAAGTCGCGGAAAGCCGGTTCAGTCAGGCATTCAACCCGCATCAACACCGTTATGGTTAACGGATTCCTGGGGCTTTCAAGCGCCAGCCAGGCCGAATCCATAGGCAGTAGTCGATGGCGTTCCCTATCACTCAAGGTTGATGTCCCGGTACGGTGTAAGAGGATCTCACAGGCCAGACCGGACATTGTGCCAGAGCGGCCCCGGCCTCTCCACCATTGCGATTTCGTCATCTGATAGCGGGAACAGGTTCACGATGGGCCTCTTCCGACTTGCACTGAACCGCGCCGGTGGACGTATACTCACAGGACAACCGGGCATCTTCTTTATAAATTGCACTGAATTGTGCTGATAAGGTGCCCGCAGGAGCCGTTACCATGAAACCCAGCCACCTCCGAAAACTGATCAAACCCATCGAGAGCGCCTATTCCGAGATGTTCTCTGGCCGGGTATACAGGGTAGGTGAAGGTGCGGTATCGGTTCGTAACCACAGCGGTACCGCCCAGCACACGGTGATTGGCGTACACGGTTTTCTTGAAAACCACTGCTATTTTACCGAAGCCTACGAGTCACCCAACACCGAGCTGATCCTGCTGACCTGCAGCAATTACCATATCCCGGTGAACGGGGTCACCCCCGAACTGCCGTTGTGGCTGGAAGACATCGACGAACTGGAAGGCACCGTCGCCTACGACGCAGAAATTCTGAATCAGGCCATCGGCCACCTGCCGACTACGGATCGTATCCGGGTTCATGGCCATTCCCGGGGCGGTGCCGTGATTCTTGAGGCCATTGCCCGCAAGCCGGAACTGTACCGTGATGTGGAAATTGTGCTGGAGGCGCCGGCCCTGCCCCAGGGCAGGATTCATGCCCTGGTCACCATGATGCTCGAGCCGGTCAGTCACGGTATGTGGCCCTGGGTAGTCCGGCTCATCAACAGCGCGCCCTCCTCGGTTTACGGCCAGACCTTTTTCGGGCGCATGAATCCCCGCAAGAAACTGTTATTGGGCAAGTTGTTCTATGCCACCCGGGATCACCTGACCATTGTGCGCAATCTGGAAGACGTGCTCGACTGGATGGAACACACCAGCACCGACGTCTACCAGCACATCAGCCACGGCAGCTTTCTGATTCCGGGTATCGACAGGATTCTGGATCGCGCGGCCATGGTGGCCAGCGCCCAGGAGAACGGTGGCCGCATGGCCATTATTGAGACCCAGTCACCGAGTCACTTCATTACCCTCGATGACGTCAGCTGGCTTCCCGACCTGACCGCGCTGGATCCGATCGGCGACGCTGGTTGACGCAGGTCAGAGTCCCGTCCGAGTACAAACGTCAGGCCTTGCCGATAATCTTGTCGAGCTGACTGTGAATCTCGTCTTCAATGCGTGACCGGAACGGACGCAGCATCATGCCCAGTTCCAGATGAACATGGATGTCCTCCGGTGAGATATCCAGCTGCCCCTTGACCCCGGAACGATGAAAGCGCAGCAGATCGCCTTCCCAGTGGTAATCCACATCAAATTTCTGCGACAGATCTTTCGCCAGTTCCTCGGCGGCGTCCCGGGCGTGACTCTGATCCAGCGAATGGGTACGACGAACCTCAATGGATGACATGGGCAATCCTCTCCGGGGTAGCAATCAAAAAAATACTGGCCCCCTGTTATGGCATGAGGCCGGTCAATCAGCGTGCCAGTTTACGATGGGACTTCGCCGCCCGCCAGCCTGATATCCTAACCCGGCAATTTGTTCCCCGGCTGCGGATAACCGTGACCGCACATGAGTAAACACCTAAAAAACTTTAGACTTGCCGGCAGGTTCCCTAGAATACGGGGCTCAGATTCTGACAGGACAGCACCATGAGCGACCAGAACACGTCATCCAGACCGGACGAAACCACCGATTTCGGTTTCCGTCAGGTCCCGCGCAGCGAGAAGGCCAGCCAGGTGGCAGACGTTTTCCACTCGGTGGCGGGTAAATACGATCTGATGAACGATCTGATGTCCATGGGTATCCACCGGTTGTGGAAGCGTTTCACCATTGAGCTCAGTGGTGTACGTCCCGGCCACAAGGTGCTGGATATCGCCGGCGGCACCGGTGACCTGACCATGAAGTTCTCAGATCTGGTGGGCCCTGCCGGCAAGGTGGTGCTGGCGGATATCAATGCCTCCATGCTCGAAGTGGGTCGTGACCGGCTGATTGACCGGGGCTATGCCAGTAACATCGAGTATGTGCAGGCCGATGCTGAGCACCTGCCCTTCCCGGATAACAGCTTCAACGCCGTCAGCATCGCCTTTGGTCTGCGCAACGTCACCGACAAGGATCAGGCGTTGCGGGATATGACCCGGGTGCTCAAACCCGGCGGCAAACTGCTGGTACTGGAGTTCTCCAAACCCACCAACCCGCTGCTGAGCAAGGCCTACGACATGTATTCGTTCAGCGCCCTGCCGTTCATGGGTAAGCTGTTTGCCGGTGATGCCGAAAGTTATCGCTACCTGGCCGAGTCGATTCGCATGCACCCGGATCAGGACACCCTGAAAGGCATGATGGAACAGGCCGGGCTCAGTAACTGCCGCTACTACAACATGACCGGCGGCATTGTGGCGCTGCACTCGGGAATCAAGGCCTGATGTCACGCACACCGACCCTGCACGCGGCCATCACCGGGACCCTGGAGCTGGCCATCAATCAGGCGCTGGCGCTGGATCCTGCCGGCCGCCGCGATTTGTTGCAGGCACTGTCAGGGCCGGTATGCTTTGTAGTCAGTGAGCCGATGGCCATGCCCATCTGTCTGCAGGGCACCCGCAACGGGGTGCGCGTTTCCGGGGTCGAGGATTACCAGGCCAGCCTTACCATCCGCGGCCGGCCACTGGCCATGGTAGCCCTGGCACTGGGTGATGACCATGCTATCCAGGACGGCCGCCTGCAGATTGCCGGCGATACCAACCTGGCCCACCAGTTCCAGCGTGCCCTGGCGCAACTGGACCCGGACTGGGAAGCGGCACTGGCCCGTTACACCGGGGACCTTGCCGCCCACCTGATTGGTCGTCGCCTCCGCAGCAGCGTTCGCTGGAGCCGGGAAGCCTTCAGGTCTCTCACCAATAGCCTCGAAGAATACATCCATGAAGAAACCCGGCTGTTACCAGGCCGCCGTGAACTTGAGGCTACCTTTACTGCCATTGACGACCTGACCCTGGGTGCCGAACGCCTGTCAGCCCGGGTCGACCGTCTGGAGCAGGTTGCCACCAGCCGCAGTGAGCAGACAGCGCCGGAGGATGATCCCCAGTGACTCGCCTGCAACGCCTTGTCCGCATCGCCTGGGTTTTCTGCAAGTACAGGCTCGACATCTTCCTGCCCATGGCCGAGCTACCCGCCCCGCTGAAGCTGTTTTTCCTGTTCGCCCCCTGGCACCTGTTTCCGAAAGGCTCCCTCGACCGCGGTGACCGTTTGCGGCTGGCACTGGAAGAACTGGGACCGGTGTTCGTCAAGTTTGGCCAGATTCTGTCCACCCGCCGGGACCTGCTGCCGGATGACATGGCGGAATCCCTGCGGCGTCTGCAGGACAACGTGCCGCCGTTTGCCAGTGCGACCGCCCGGCAGATCATTGAAGATTCCCTCGGCCGCCCGGTCACCGAACTGTTCGCCGAGTTCTCCCGGGATCCCCTGGCCTCCGCCTCCGTGGCCCAGGTCCACGCCGCGACCATGCCCAATGGCCGCAAGGTAGTGGTCAAGGTGATCCGTCCCGGCATCGATCGGGTGATCCGCCAGGACCTGGCATTGATGTTCATGATGGCCCGCCTGCTGGAGCGATACTGGTCCGAGGGTCGCCGCCTGCACCCGGTAGAGGTGGTGGAAGACTATCAGACCACCATCTATGACGAGCTGGACCTGCAACGGGAAGCCGCCAATGCCAGCCAGCTGCGACGCAATTTCAACAACTCGCCACTGATCTATATTCCTGCCATCGACTGGGATCACACCACCAAACGCGTACTGGTGATGGAGCGGATCAGCGGCATTCCCATTGCGGACATCGAGTCGCTGCGCGCCGCCGGGGTAGACCTGAAAGTTCTGGCGGAAAAAGGCGTCGAAATTTTCTTCACCCAGGTGTTCCGGGACAGCTTCTTTCACGCCGACATGCATCCCGGCAATATTTTCGTGGATGCCAGCAATCCGGCGGATCCCCGTTACATTGCCATCGATTTCGGCATTGTGGGCACGCTTGCGCCGGACGATCTCAGTTATCTGGCCAGAAATCTGCTGGCGTTCTTCCGCCGTGACTATCGCCAGGTGGCCGAGCTGCATATCCAGTCCGGCTGGGTGCCGCCGGAAACCCGGGTCAACGAATTCGAGGCCGCCATCCGCACCGTGTGCGAGCCCATTTTTGAACGTCCGCTGAAGGACATCTCGTTCGGCCACTTCCTGCTGCGTCTGTTCCAGACTGCACGACGCTTCAATATGGAAGTACAGCCACAACTGGTGTTGCTGCAGAAAACCCTGCTCAATGTGGAGGGCCTGGGCCGCCAGCTCTATCCCGAGCTGGACCTGTGGAGCACCGCCCAGCCCTATCTGGAGAACTGGATGCGAAAACGCATCGGGCCCAGCGGGTTGTTGCGCACCCTGCAAACCCGGTTACCCTCCTGGCTGGAGCAATCGCCGGAGATGCCCCAGCTGGTTCATGATACGCTGGTGCAATTACGCAATGCCGGTGCTCCGGACCGGGGCGACAGGCAGGCAGCCATCACCGCCGAACTGGCCCAGCGACACGCTGACCGGCGCTGGCGCCTTACCCTCGGCGCCCTGAGCCTGGCGGCCCTGGCCTGGCTGGGAGCTGAAGAAAAACTGGTGCCGCTGGCACAGAATATGCCTCATTATGGCTGGGCTTTGCTGGCGTTGGCTGGCTGGCTGGTGCTGAAACCTGGCAGAAAATGACATTCAGATGATACGGATTCACACAAATGCAAGATTCACCCCCTAAGGTGACAACCACTGACTGGCTTGACGCCATTCGCTGGAATCCGGATGGCCTGATACCGGCCATCGCCCAGGACGCCGCCACGGGCGATATTCTGATGATGGCCTGGATGAACCGGGAGTCGCTGGCGCTGACCGCACAGGAGCAACAGGCCATTTACTGGTCACGCTCCCGCGGCAAACTATGGCGCAAGGGTGAGACCTCCGGTCATGAGCAGCGGGTGCTGGAAATCCGTCTGGACTGCGACGAAGACGTGATTTTGCTGAAAGTGGAACAGCGTGGTGGTATTGCCTGTCATACCGGTCGTCGCAGCTGCTTTTACCGGGTACTGGACGACGGACAATGGGTGGCCAGAGATCCCGTGCTCAAAGATCCGGACACGATATACGGAGGCCACAGCCATGAGTGACACACTGCGCCAGCTTGCCCAGGTACTGGAGGCCCGCAAGGCAGCAGATCCGGACACGTCCTACGTGGCCAGCCTGCACGCCAAGGGGTTGAACAAGATTCTGGAAAAGGTCGGGGAAGAGTGCACCGAAACCCTGATCGCCGCCAAGGATGCCGAGCATTCCGGCAAGGCTGATGAACTGATTTACGAGACCGCAGATTTGTGGTTCCACACTCTGGTCATGCTGTCACGGTTTGACCTGGGGCCGGATGATATTCTTCAGGAACTGAGCCGGCGCTTTGATCTGTCCGGGCTGGAAGAGAAAGCGGCCCGCAAATAGGGTATTCGGTTAACCGCGCCATTGGCGTACAATATAGATCATAGAGACACACAAGGGGTTCTGTAATGGGTATCAGTATCTGGCAACTTCTCATCGTTCTGGGCATCGTCGTGCTGTTATTCGGAACCAAGAAACTGCGCAACATCGGCACCGACCTTGGTGGGGCCATCCGTGGCTTCAAAAAATCCATGGGCGATGAAGAGACCGGTAAAACAGCAGACAGCGACGCTATCGAAGGTAAAAAGGACGACACGGTTTACGAAGCCGGTGCCGCCGAAAAAGCCGAAGAAAAAAGCCGTAGCTGAGCCGCCAACCTATGTTCGATATCGGTTTCCTCGAACTGATCATCTGTGCCGTGATTGCACTGCTGATCCTGGGTCCGGAACGTCTGCCGGTGGCAGCGCGTACTGCTGGCCGTTGGGTCGGCAGTGCCCGCCGCATGGTGAGTCAGTTCAGCGGCGAGCTGGATCGTCAGCTCAAGGCCGACGAATTACGGCAGGAACTTCGCAAGGCCGGTGGCGACCTGGGGCTTGAAGATGTGCAGAAGAACGTGCGCAGTGCCCTTGAGGAAGCCCGCAAATACGAGAACATGATCCTGCCCGATGGCAAGGTCACGCCCCCTGAGCCGGCACCTGCTTCCCGTGATCAGGCGGCAACCGATGCCCCGGATCAGCCGCCGGCCACCACCACGCCGGCACCACATCAGCAGGCGACGAGCACCGAGGCCCAACCCGTGGGGGCTGACGCCGACAGCCTGAAAAAACCGGAATAAGCCTTGATGAGTGCAGCCACCCCGGGTAGACCCCCTGTTTCACCGGAACACAATGAGATGCCGTTGATCGAGCATCTGCTGGAACTGCGTAACCGCCTGCTGAAAATGGTCATCGCGGTGGTTATCTGCTTTGCAGCGATTTATCCCTTTGCCAACGAACTCTACCTGTGGTTGTCCGAGCCGCTGCGTGAACTGCTGCCGGTGGGTCAGATGATGATCGCCACCGACATTACCTCACCTTTTTTCGCGCCCCTGAAGCTGGCCCTGGTGCTGGCGGTGTTCGCCGCAATCCCGGTCATTCTCTACCAGCTGTGGAGTTTTATCGCCCCCGGCCTGTATGCCCACGAAAAAAAGCTGGCATTTCCATTGCTGGTCACCTCGGTGCTGCTGTTCTACCTGGGAGCGGCTTTCGCTTACTACGTGGTGTTCCCGCTGGTGTTCGGCTTTTTTACCGCCATTGGCCCGGAAGGCATTGTCGAGTTGCCGGACATCAGCAGTTACCTTAATTTCGTGCTGAAGATGTTCTTTGCCTTCGGAGTTGCCTTCGAGATTCCCATTGCCACCATCCTGCTGATCCTGTCGGGCGTCACCACGCCACAGGATCTGGCGGCAAAGCGCCCCTACGTGGTGGTTGGCTGCTTTATCATCGGCATGATGCTGACTCCTCCCGACATCATTTCCCAGACTCTGCTGGCGGTGCCTATGTGGATCCTGTTCGAGCTGGGCATTCTGTTTGGCTATGTGGCCCAGCGCCACGCCCGCAGCCGCGACGATGAAGAATACCCTGCAGATCCGTCATGAATCTGGCATTGCTGAGTGAACAGGACCTTACCGGTCCTGGCAGTGCCCGGCTGACCGGACGCCGCCGCGACCACCTCACCACCGTATTGAAGGCCACCGAGGGCGACACGCTCACCGTGGGACTGCTGAATGGCCGGATCGGCACCGGCACCCTGCTCTCGCTGACCAGCACGGCGGCAGAGCTGTCCTTCACCCTGGACCGGGAGCCGCCCGCCGCCCTGCCACTGTCGGTGGTGCTGGCGATGCCAAGACCAAAGATGCTTCGAAGAGTCCTGCAGACGCTCGCGGGTCTCGGGGTAAAGGATATCTGGCTGATCAACGCCTACAAGGTGGAAAAGAGTTTCTGGCAAACCCCCTGGCTGGGTGACCTGCCGCTGACCGAGAACCTGACCCTTGGCCTCGAACAGGCCCGGGACACGGTGATGCCCAGGGTTCATATCCGCAAACGATTCAAGCCCTTCGTAGAAGACGAATTGCCAACCCTGCTGAGGGCAAGGCCGGGGCTGGTTGCCCATCCGGGAACCGCCAGCCCCTGCCCGGTTCACATCGACCATCCGGCCACCCTGTGCATCGGTCCGGAGGGAGGGTTTATTCCCTACGAAGTGGACATGCTGGTGTCCGCCGGCTGTCAGGCCGTCCATCTTGGCCCCCGTATTCTGCGGGTGGAAACAGCAGTACCGGTGCTGGTCAGCCGGCTGTATGATGGAGCTTCAGTTCGCTGACACGCCGGCTTATCCGGACGAGACACTACCATGGCATCAGGATCACGGTTTACCCGGGGCGCCCTGCGGGGCACAAAAGAAGCTATTCAGGGTACCAGCCATATTGTAGAGGGTGTCCACCAGGCGATTCTTGATACGGTGTCCAGGGCAGCGCCAGTGCCATCTCAGGTGCCACTGATCACCGGAATGGTGTATCGCAACATCCGCGCCATTACCGGCATCACCGTGACCGCTCTCGACCGGACGCTGACCCTCAGCGAACGCTGGCAGGCGCAAGCGGCCACAGAAAACGGCGCAGCCATCCAGCCCTGGCAGCTGAACCTGATGGGTGCTCTCAACGGCGCCTTCGGCGACCACTTCCGCGAAACCGGGCACCCCTGGGACCTTGGCGTTCACTTCTGCCGTGACGGCGCCGAACTCGATCTCGACCGCCTCGATCAGCAGTTACCACTGGCCTCACCCCACCTCTGCCTGCTGGTCCATGGCCTGAGCATGACCGACCTTAGCTGGCGCAGTGCAGAGCCAGACAGTTACGCCAGGGCTCTGGAGTCACTGGGTGCCACCGCGCTGGAACTTCGCTACAACAGCGGCCTGCCAATACATGAGAACGGGCTGGCGCTGGCCTGGCAACTCCAGTATCTGGCTGACCATTACCCGGCCCCCCTGCAAAGCCTGCACCTGACCGGCCACAGCATGGGAGGGCTGTTGATTCTCAGTGCCTGTCATCAGGCGATCGAGCTGGGTCTGACCTGGCCCACGCTGGTGCGTGAGGTAGCCTGTCTGGGTGCACCCCACCAGGGGGCAAGACTGGAGCTGGCAGGTAACTGGGCCAGCCATGTGATGAACCTGACCCCCTATACGACCCCGTTCGCCATGGCAGGGCGTCGCCGCAGTGCCGGCATCAAGGATCTCAGGTACGGCAGTCTGCGTGCTGACGACCGGCTGGGCAGACACATGGATGACACGGAAACCTTTGCGCCAGGCCTGGTGTTGCCGGTGCCTGGCGCCCGCTACCTGATGGTGGCTGGCAGCCTCGATGAGCCGGACAAGCCGGTTTCACGGTTGCTGGGAGACGGTCTGGTTCTTCCGCAAAGTGCCCTGAGTCCACGGCTGGCCGGCGAAGTCGACATCAGCCGTCGCCAATTCCACGGCCTCGGCCACCTGGACCTGCAGCGACACGAGTCCGTTCAGCAAGCCATTCTCGACTGGCACAAATTTTGACCATTCTCTGAGATATCCGGTCCCCTGCGCTAACCTTTTGAATCCATTCAATTCAGCGCCTACGGCATTGCTTCCGGCCTGCCTTGGGGGTGCAATTACCAGCCTGCAAATACCCCCGCCCCCAGAACCACCTTAAGCCACAACCATAACTAACTGTAATTTATACTATTTTATTTGGACGATTCAGCGATTCGCCTCAAATTTAATCACAATAACTGTGCAGTTCCTTGACAGGGAGCGGTGTCGAATCTAATTATGAAGGTACAGCAGAGCACCGAAGCACGACCTGACTAATAATAACAATCATGAGGAGTTGCATATGGCGCAGACCTATGCCTGTCACCCCTGTTCACCCTCCGGGCAGCACATTCTTAACCCGCCACATCGCTAGGATATCGCCATGGGAAATTATTTTTTCAGGCGGTTACTGGCGCTGATACCCACCCTGATTGTCGCCAGTATTATCGTCTTTTCCGTTGTCCGGCTGATTCCAGGCGATGTCCTGGATCTGATGCTGAGTGAGAATGACTATGCCTCCACCGGGCATGACACCCGGGCAGAACTGGAAAAAGTACTCGGGCTCGATCAGCCCATCTACATGCAGTACCTCTCCTGGGCAGGGAACGCCCTGACCGGTGATCTCGGCAATTCCCTCTGGCGAAACACGCCGGTGACCCAGGAAATTGCCGACCGTATGCCGGTCACGCTGGAGCTGGGCATACTGTCGCTGATCGTCGCCCTCACCATCGCCATTCCCATCGGTATCTATTCGGCGGTGCGCCAGGAAACCTGGGGCGACAATGTCGGGCGAACCTTCTCGATCATTGCCCTGGCCATTCCCAATTTCTGGCTGGGCACCATGGTGGTGATACTCCCGGCCATGTGGTGGGGCTGGTCGCCGCCCAATGATATCGTGCCGTTTTTCCAGGATCCCATTGAAAATCTGAAGGTTCTGCTGCTGCCAAGCGTAGTGCTCGGGGCCTCGCTATCAGCGGTCATCATGCGAATGACCCGCACCATGATGCTGGAGGTTTTGCGTCAGGATTATATCCGTACGGCCTGGGCCAAAGGCCTGCCGGAGCGCACCGTGGTGATCCGCCACGCCGTCAAGAACGCCCTGATACCGGTCATTACCCTGGTGGGCATTCTGGTTCCCATCCTCTTTGGAGGCACCGTCATCATTGAACAGATCTTCCGGCTGCCCGGGCTGGGCGAACTGCTGCTGCAGTCCGTCAGCACCAGGGACTACCCCATTATCACCGGTATTTTCCTGATTACCGGTGTGGTGGTCATGATCGTCAACCTGCTGGTTGATATGTGTTACGGCCTGCTGGATCCGAAGGTGCGCTATGACGGCTAATACAAACCCGGTTACAAGGTCTTCAATGAGCAATGAAAGCGACCAGCCACCGGCTGAAAACCATGCCCGTGAACAGCAGGCACCGGCCGGGGTCCAGCCCACGGTTGCCGTTGCGGCCCCGAAAATGGCGCTGAGATACCGCAACCGGCTGGTGGAGTTTTTCTTCCGGCTGTTCACCGAACGGCCCCTGGGCGCATTTGGCGCCATCATCTGCCTGCTGCTGTTGCTGACAGGTATTTTTGCCGACGTCATTGCACCCAACCCTGTCCATTGTGATTTCCGTGCTTATCGGCCTGATCAGTGGCTATGCCGGGGGGCGCACCGATATGACGACCCAACGCCTGGTAGACGGCTGGATGTGTTTCCCGGATCTGATCATCCTGATTGTGGCAGTCTCGGTGCTCGGCCCGGGGACCTGGCAGGTGATCATCATCCTGGGCCTGCTGTTTGGCATATCAGGCTCGCGGATCGTCCGTGGCGCGGTACTGACCGCCAAGGAAAACGTGTATGTGCACGCCGCCAAGTCCATGGGAGCCTCCACCACCTGGATTCTGTGGCGCCACATTCTGCCCAATGTGATGCCGCCCATTATCGTGCTTTACACCACCCGGCTGGCCGCGGTGATTCTGGCGGAATCCGGCCTCAGCTTTCTGGGGCTGGGCATACCACCTCCCGCACCGAGCTGGGGCGGCATGCTGAGCCTCGACGGACGCAGCTACATGTTTGTTGCTCCCTGGCTGGCCATCATGCCGGGTCTGGCACTGGCCATTGCAGTGTTCGGTATCAACATGTTCGGCGATGCACTGCGGGACCTGCTTGATCCGAGAATGCGTGGAGGTACCGGACGGTATATTGCCAAAGTCAGCAAAAAGCCGGCAGCCCCACAAAAATAACAACAAGACCAGCCTTCCGGCATGGCCGGAAGGCGTATCCAGCGGAGATTCAGACCTTGCTTGCAGAACCACTGGCACCAGAATCGAAAACCGGAACCCCGGAAGCTGGCGACGACGTGTTGCTGAGGGTCAACGGACTGAAAACACGGTTCAATCAGGATGGACGTGTGGTGACCGCTGTTGATGGCGTCACCTTTGATGTTCGTCGTGGCGAGACTCTCGCCATCGTAGGGGAGAGCGGCTCCGGCAAAAGTGTCACGGCCATGTCCATCCTGCGCCTGATACCAAGCCCTCCCGGCGAAATCACCGACGGCGAAATCCTGTTCAATGGCAAGGACATTCTGGCCATGAACGATGAGGAAATCCGCCAGATGCGCGGCAGTGACATCGCCATGATTTTCCAGGAACCCATGACCTCCATGAACCCGGTGCTGACCATTGGCCGTCAGTTGTCGGAGCCCATGGAAGTCCATAACAAAGGCAGCCGCAGATCGCTGCGGGAAAAATGCGCCGAACTGCTTCGCAAAGTGCGGATTCCCGATCCGGAAAGCCGTCTCGACGCCTATCCCCATCAGCTGTCCGGCGGTATGCGCCAACGGGCCATGATTGCCATGGGCCTGGCCTGCACCCCGAAACTGATCATTGCGGATGAACCCACCACCGCCCTGGATGTGACGGTTCAGGCCCAGATTCTGGAGCTGCTCAAGGATCTGACCCGGGAACACAATTCGTCCATGATCCTGATCACCCATGACCTGGGTGTTGTCGCCCGGTACGCAACCCGGATCAACGTCATGTATGCCGGCCGGATTGTGGAACAGGGTACCTCTTCCGAAATCTTCAAGGATCCCCGTCACCCCTACACTCTGGGGCTGATGGCATCCATTCCCCGCCTCGACCAGCCCAAGGGTGGCCGGCTGATTCCGATCAACGGCCAGCCACCGGATCTGGCAAACCTGCCCAAAGGCTGTCCTTTCCACCCCCGCTGCCCCTATGCCAGGGATCTGTGCCGGGAAGAGCGGCCGCCGCTGACCCAGGTGGCGGGCGAGCACTGGAAAGCCTGCTGGATTGATGTGAAGGAGGTGCACGCCAATGCCTGAACATGATGTATTGCTGGACGTTCAGAACCTGACCATTCACTTCAAGATGTACGGCGGGTTGATGGGTAACAAGGTCACCGGCACGGTAAAGGCGGTGGACGGCGTGTCGTTTCAGGTCAGGCGGGGTGAAACCCTGGGGGTGGTGGGCGAAAGCGGGTGTGGCAAGTCCACCACCGGTCTCGGGGTGCTGCGCATGGTCGAACCCACCGCCGGCAAGGTGGTGCTGGACGGCACGGACCTCACTTCCCTCAATCAGAAGGAGATGCGCAAGTTCCGGCGCAAGATGCAGATGGTCTACCAGGATCCGTTCGGCGCCCTGGACCCCCGCATGCGGGTGCTGGATATCGTGGGCGAACCGCTACTGATTCACGGTCTGCACAAGAACAAGGGTGAATACAAAGCCAGGGTCCATGACCTGCTGGAACGGGTCGGCCTCAATCCCAACATGGCCAACCGCTATCCGCACCAGTTCTCTGGCGGTCAGCGGCAGCGCATCGGTATTGCCCGGGCGCTGGCGGCAGAGCCGGACCTGATCATCTGCGACGAGCCGGTGTCCGCCCTCGATGTGTCTATTCAGGCTCAGGTCATCAACCTGCTGGAAGACCTGCAGGAAGAGTTTGGGCTGACCTATCTGTTTATCGCCCACGACCTGGCCGTAGTGAAGCACATCTGCGACCGGATCATGGTGATGTATCTGGGCCATGTGGTGGAAATCACCACTCGGGACGCACTTTACGACAACCCCCAGCACCCTTATACCCAGGCGCTGATGTCCGCGATCCCGATTCCCGACCCGGACGCCGAAACCCAGCGCCAGTTTGACGGGTCTCTGCAGGGTGAAATCCCCAGCCCGATGAATCCGCCCAGTGGCTGTCCATTCCACACCCGCTGTCAGTATGCCCACGAGGCATGCTCAGCGAAAAAGCCGGTGTTGATGGAAACCGAAACCGGCCATCAGGTGGCCTGCCATCTTTACGACCCGTCTGCGTCCGATGTGAACGCCGACGACGTGATGAAAGCACCTCTGGCCAGAACCGGCTGAGGTGTTGCGAAGAAACAAGGTAGTAAAACAACCGCTGAGGAGCGGATAACAAAAAGCGGCCGGGCAACGGACGCAACAAGCTCGACCTACCGAGGAGAGGCAATAATGAAAGCCGTAAAATCAGGCAAAAGACTGCTGCTGGCAGGGGCCCTGGGCGTCGCCATGGCGGCAGGTTCACTTCAGGCAGAAGAGGTGCAGACGGGCGGGGAACTGAACGTCGTCACCGTCTACCGGACCCTGGATGCAGTAACCTGGGATCCTGCCACCTGGAACTGGAAAAACAGTCACGACGGTCTGTTCTTCGATCACCTGCTGCGAGGCAATCTCGAGTACGGTCCCCGCGGCCAGAACGTCAACAACTTCACCCATCAGGCCTTTATTCCCTACGAGCAACTGGAAGGTGACCTGGCCGAGAGCTGGGAAGTCAAGGAAGACCCGCTGCAAATCATCTTCCACCTCCGTGATGACGTGTACTGGCCCGCCCGGGAAGGTCTGATGGAGAGGCGCAAGCTGGTCGCCTCGGATGTGACCAACCACTTCGAGAAGATCTGGCAGTCGGAACGCCGGGTGCCGGAATTCTACGACTTCATCGACAAGTTCGAAGCCAAAGATGACCGTACCGTGGTGCTTCACCTGAACCAATGGCACTCCAACTGGCATTACCGGCTGGCCTGGGGTTACTTTGACGGCATCGCCCCACCGGAGTGGCATGCACTGGATCCGGAAGGCCGGGGCGACTGGAAAAACGCCACTGGTACCGGCGCCTACAAGCTGACCTCCGTCGAGCGTGGCAGTGCCCAGGTCTACGAACGCAACGACGACCACTGGGATACGGTTGAGCTGAATGGCAAAACCTACGATTTGCCGCTCAACGACAAGGTCACCTACCGCATCATCAAAGACGAATCCAGCGCCATTGCCGCCCTGCGCTCCGGCCGCGTGGATATCATGGAAGCCATCCGCTGGCAGTTTGTGGATGAACTCAAGCGCGGCGCACCCGAACTGGTCTGGCGTGAGGCGGTTGAATCCTCCGGCCACTATATGTCACTGCGAAACGACATAGCACCGTTTAACGATGTCCGCGTGCGCCGGGCCATGAACCTGGCGGTGGATCAGCGGGCCATTCTCGAGGGGCTGCTGGATGGTCGTGGCGTGCTGCTGGAATACCCCATGTCCTCTAACCAGACCGGCTATTACACGCCGGTTGAGGAACTGCGGGACGGCGGCAAGGAACTGTTCGACTATAACCCGGACCGGGCCAGGGAATTGCTCAAGGAGGCCGGACACGACAAGGGCCTGACCTTCCGCGTGCAGGTATTCTCCGGCAACCCGTACCACATGGACCTGGTGAATATGCTTGAAGCCTACTACTCGGCTGTGGGCATCAAGATGGAAGTCCAGGCCATGGAATACGGTGCCTACCGTTCAATGATGGGTCATGAAAACCAGGCACCTGGCTACATGATCAGCAACGGTGCCGGTAACCCGCTGCAGGTGATCCGCAAGTCGTTCCTGGGTGGTCAGACCTGGAACCCGGACCGTCATGCCGATACCTTTGTTGATGAACAGATCAATGAAGCAATCAAGGAGCGGGACCCGGAAGTACAGCAGCGTATTCTGCGGGATCTGAACCGCTATATCATCGAAGAGCGGGTGCCACACGTGTTCCTGCCCACTCCGATGGGTTACAGCGCCTGGTGGCCATGGGTCAAGAACTACCATGGTGAACTGCGCGTAGGTGCGGTTCGTCCGGGCCCGATCTATTCGCGGATCTGGATTGATCAGGAAATGAAGGAAGAGATGGGTTACTGAGTTTGCCCTGATCCAACCACAAGGGCCTCCCGCGGGAGGCCCTTTTTTTATGGTGCGTTTCACTGAGATCTGAAGGTCAGGAAATGGAACCGGTCAAAGCCCCATGGCTTGCGCTGCAATGCGATTCTTCAGGGGCCCCGCACTGTTCAGCCAGCGCATCCCGGTATTACGGAGCCAGCGCAGTGGCAACTCATCCCGGGCAAACAGCTGTCTGAAACCCTCCATGGCGGCCATCATCGACAGGTTCTCACCTTTGCGCCGACGCTGGTAGCGCTGCAGCAAAAGCAGATCGCCGGGATTCAGCGCACGCTGTCGGGCGACTGCAAGCTCATCCAGTAACACCCGGACATCGCCATAACCAAGGTTGGCGCCCTGACCCGCCAGCGGGTGTATGGTGTGGGCGGCATCGCCCAGTAACGCGAAACCGGGACGAACATAGGTTTTCGCATGGCGTTGCCGTAGCGGAAATACATGCCGCCGGGAAAGCCGGGTGACCGCGCCCAGCCGGCCTTCAAAGGCGGCGGCCAGCTGCTCACTGAACGCGTCGTCATCCAGCGCCATCAGGCGTCGGGCCTCGGTGGTATCCTGCGACCAGACAATGGAACACAGGTTGTCGCCGGGTTCACGGGCGCCATCAACGTCTTTCAGCGACGCCAGGGGCAGGAACGCCAGCGGGCCTGTTTCCGTGAATCGCTGCCAGGCCGTACCGTCGTGGGCACGTTCCGTGGCAACCGTGCAGACAATGGCCTGCTGGTTGTAATCCCATTCGCGGGTGGGTAACCCGGCCCATTGCCTGAGCTGTGACCGGGCACCATCGGCGGCAATCACCAGACGACTTTGAAGACACTCGCCGGATGACAGCACAACGCGATGAATACCCTCACCGACCAGACTCAGGGAATCTACCCGGGTGTCACCGAGCAACCTCACCGATGACTCCGCCAACTGATCGAACAACGCCTTGACCAGGGCCCGGTTCTCCACGATGGTGCCCAGCGCCGGCGCGCCGAGCTCGCTGGCAGAAAAACGAATGCGCCCGGTGCCGTCGCCGTCCCAGACATCCATGGCGGTATAGGCACAGTGCCGGCCCTGCAACACCCGGGGCCAGGCCCCAAGCTCCGTCAGCAGGCGCTCGCTGGCCACCGAGATCGCGCTGACCCGGGGCTCGATATCATCAACCGTAACCGCCGGGGTCAACGGAGCCTGCAGGCTGGCCAGAGGCGCCGACTCCACCAGTGCAACTTTCCAGCCTTGACTGGCAGCTCCCAGGGCCAGCGCACTGCCGGTCATGCCTCCGCCAACCACCACCACATCGAATTCGGTCACTGCCATGTTCCTCTTTCCTGGCCGCTGCTGTCCTGGCTCCGACCATCCTTGCGCCCGCCCAGACCCATGGCCTGACGGGCGAACCAGGACTTGGCGGCCGGCATTACATCCAGTCCGGCAAGGCCGGCGCTGCGGGCCATGGCCAGCGCTGTCGAATCACTACCGAACACCCGCACCAGGGAATCTGAAAAGGCAATGGTGCGGAACTGGTCATCATAGTGCTGGCGACGATACCGCTGCAGCACCTGAAGATCCCCCGGCGACTGGCCGTTGTCTGCGGCAAACCGGAACGCCTCCACCAGGGCTGTCAGCCCCCGCAACGCCAGGTTGAATCCCTGCCCCGCTACCGGGTGCAGACTGTGAGCAGCGTTGCCCACCAGCGCGATGCCGGGGCGCACCCATTCATCGGCGGTGACCAGGGCCAGCGGATAATGGTGGATTTCTCCGATACGGGTAATGCGCCCAAGCCGCCAGCCAAAGACCTGCTGCAGCCGGGCGCACTGCTGCTCCTGCGGAAGTGCCAGCACTTCGTCCAGCGCCTGCGGTGTCAGGGTCCACACCAGAGCAGAGCTGTGGCCAGGCACAGGACCCTGGGCTAACGGCAGTAACGCCATCGGGCCGTTGGGGGTAAACCGCTCGTAGGCGGTGTTCTGATGCGGTCGCTCGGTGGACACATTGGCGATCAGCGCAACCTGATGGTAATCACGGCGACTGGTCGCAATGCCCAGCTGCTCCCGCAAACCGGAACGACCGCCATCAGCCACCACCAGACAACGGGCCCGCAACTGTCGTGTTTGTCCAGCGGCCGTCAGGCTGACATCGACGCCGGTACTGACCGGATCAACCCGATCAACCGTTGCCGGCGCCAGCCATTCAATACCAGCCGATTGCTGTAACCCGGCCATCAGACACTGGCCCAGCCAGCGATTATCCACAACATAGCCCAGTGCCGGCTGCCCCCGGGTCCGGGCTGCCAGCCGGGTCACCCCGAACCGGCCCTGCTCAGACACATGGATA
>NZ_CAXBDN010000032.1:0-22825 GCF_963974375.1 uncultured Marinobacter sp. | reverse complement strand
GTGTTGAGCTGGAATCCTGAAGGTCGGGGCACAACCCCGGTCACCGCGGTATTCAGCTGCAATTTCACGCCGGCCCAGTCGCACTCCGTCAGCAATACCTCAAGGATATCCTTGCTGCTGTTGCGACCGAACAGCTGACCGGGCGCTTTTTCCTCATATTCGACGCCGTGGCGCTCAACAAGCTCGAGAAACTGCTGAGGGGTATAGCGTTTGAGCGCCGAAATGCAGAAGTGGGGGTTGTCTGACAGAAAGTTGGCTGGCGAGCAATTGAGGTTGGTGAAGTTGCAGCGGCCACCGCCGGACATCAGAATTTTTTTGCCGGCTTTGTTGGCGTGGTCCAGAACCAGCACCCGCCGGCCGCGGTAACCGGCGGTCGCTGCACACATCAGGCCGGCGGCGCCGGCACCGATAACGATGACATCAAAGTCGGATTCAGAAGAAGCTTGCATGTATTTCCGGCACGGCCTGGTAGGGGTTTGGGTGCGGGAAGTATAGCGGTCACAGGCCCTGCAAGCACACCCGGCGGCTGGCTGTTTACCGGTGCCGGGCATGGAGCGGCTGTTAAAAGTTGGTTATCAAATGATGGTTTACTTGCGTTATGACTGTGGACGGTCAATGGTTGAAGGGTAACATCAGGCAAAACAGAGACGCACAGGTGGATCTCATAACGATCCACGGATCTGATCCAAAAACATGAGTCGCTCCCGGATGGGCGGCACTAAGGAGGGTTTCATGCTTTACTGGGCAATTGTCTGTCTTATCATTGCGATTGTAGCCGGTGTGCTTGGTTTTGGAGGTATTGCAGGCACAGCCGCAGGGTTTGCACAAATTCTGTTCTTTATTTTCCTGGCACTCCTGGTGATTTCTCTGGTGGTGAATGCACTCAAGGGAAGAGGTCCCAAGGTGTAGCTCATCTGCTGTTGCCAATACGACTGCGCCGGAACCCGGAGTAGCAACGAAACTGACGGAGTAGGGCTGGGAGTGTGGCCGGATATCTGGTCAGGAGTGCTGAAAAGCCGGGGGCCCCCGGCTTTTTTGTGTCCTGCGTCGACCGGCTGGAATGATCTGGAACGGGTGAGCCGTCTCGCCGTTTGTGTTATATTGTAACATTGTCGCTGCGGTTCAGCGCCGATACACCAACGAAATCATTCGGAATTTCCTGCCATGAAACAGCCCATACCCACGTCCCTGATTCTCGGTTTTCTGGGAGCAGGAAAGACCACCGCTATACTGGATTTACTCAGTCACAAACCGGAAAACGAAGTCTGGGCGGTGCTGGTAAACGAGTTTGGCGAGGTGGGTATTGACGGTGCGCTGCTGGAACACAGCGGTGCTTTTGTGCGGGAGGTACCCGGTGGCTGCATGTGCTGTGTGGCCGGCTTGCCCATGCAGATCGGCCTGAACCAGCTGATTCACAAGGCACGTCCGGACCGCCTGCTGATCGAGCCCACGGGCCTGGGGCATCCTTCCCAGATCCTCGAAGTACTGACCGGCGAGCACTACCGCGACACGTTACGACTGGGGCCAGTGCTGTGCCTGGTCGATCCCCGTCGGCTGGAGGATCAAAGAGTTCTGGACAATGTACAGTTTCAGGATCAGGTAGCGGCGGCTGACATTCTCGTTGCCAACAAGACCGACCTCTGCAGTTCGGAACAACTGGCCCGGTTTGACCAGTGGGCGGCCACACTTGAGCCTGCCAAACAGATGGTCTTGCACACCAGTCATGGTCGGTTGCAACGCCCGTGGCTTGATGGCGAGACCGATCATCGCGATGTGGGCCACGCACAGGCGCACGAACATCACGCGGCCAGGGCGCAGGTGGCCGCCCCGTCACTGGACTCACAGCCCTGGCAGAGGGTTTGCAATCAGGGGCAGGGGCATCTGAGTATAGGCTGGCGGGTGCATCCGGAGACCCTGTTCGATGAAGCAACGCTGCTGGCACTGTCGATGGATGCACGCTTCCGGCGGTTCAAGGGGGTTGTACACACGACCGGTGGCTGGCGGTCGATCAATGTTGCAGATGGCGCACTCTCAGTGCTGTCGGCGCAGCCAGCTGAAAGTTCCCGGCTGGAACTGATCAGCGATCAGATGCTGATTCCTGCTGCCGTTGATCAGCAATTACGGCTCGCGGTAATCTCATGGCAACAATCACCAAAATGAAGGACTCAGATTTCATGATCAACACCATTGATACCTGGCACCGGCTGATGAAGGACCGTGATATTGCGGGGCTCGACGACCTGCTGGCAGACGAGGCGGTCTTTCATTCGCCGGTAGTGCACACCCCGCAGCGGGGCAAGGCCATCACCGGCAAGTATCTGGCGGCTGCCTTCCATGTGCTGGGAAACGAGAAGTTCCGCTATTTGCGCGAGGTGACCGCCGGTAACATGGCGGTGCTGGAATTCGAGACCGAGCTGGATGGCATTGTCATCAATGGGGTCGACATGATCGAGTGGAATGACGAGGGCCGGATAACGGACTTCAAAGTCATGGTGAGACCGCTCAAGGCCGTCAACACGCTCCACCAGAAAATGGCTGCCATGCTGGAAGCCCGCGGCTGAGTGTATCCCGGAAATAGTAGAGGAGTCCCGAGCTGGAGCAGACCACATGAAAATACGGATCACCCATCAGCGAGAGACTCTGGTTCTGCAGCTGATTCTTTTTGTGGAGGCGGTCATAGCCTTGTGGGATCAGCAGTGGCTGACGTTCGCCATCACTGTGGGCATTATCGCGGTGACGCTGCTTCCGTTGCTGCTCGAGCACCGCTACCGGATGTATATTCCCCCTCAGTTCCAGTTGCTGGCCATCACTTTTGTGTTTGCGTCACTGTTTCTTGGTGAGGTCAGGGATTATTACACCCGTTTCTGGTGGTGGGATATCCTGCTCCACACCACCTCCGGTTTTCTGCTCGGGATTCTCGGCTTTTTGCTGGTTTACGTGCTCAATGAGTCGGAAAAGGTGGATTTGCACCTGAAGCCTTTTTTCGTGGCATTCTTCGCGTTCATGTTTGCCCTGGGTGTTGGCGCACTGTGGGAGATATTCGAATTCACAATGGACTCACTGTTCGGCATGAATATGCAGAAACCCATGCTGAATGATCCCTCGGGCCTGACCGATACCATGATTGACCTGATGGTCGATGCTCTTGGCGCTCTGGTGATTTCCATCATGGGCTGGCGTTATCTGCGTGCTGGCAAGCGGGAATCGTTTCTGGAACGCTGGATTCGTCAGTTTATCGAAACCAATCCGGCCCTGTTCAGGGACTGATCATGATGCATACCGAACTGTCCTGTCAGGTCTGCCGGCATTCGCCAGTGCGGCACTTCATGACTATCGGCCAGCAGCGTTATGATCGCTGTGATCGCTGCCAGGCAACCCTGCTTGACCCGGGCTGCTACCTTTCCCCCGCCGGAGAGAGGGAGATCTATGAGCTGCACGAGAACCAGATCAATGATCCAGGTTATCGTCGTTTCCTTGCCAGACTGACGGAACCCTTGCTGGAACAGCTTCCGCCGCGGGCAGAGGGGCTGGATTTCGGATGTGGCCCGGGTCCGGCGCTGGCAAACCTGATGCAGGAAGCAGGGATGAGCGTGGCGCTTTATGATCCGTTTTTCTTTCCGGACCCGTCGCTGTTACGCAAAGATTGGGACTTCGTCACCTGTACAGAGGTGGCCGAACACCTCCATGACGCCTATGCTGTATTTCAGCAGCTTGTTCAGATGCTTCGTCCTGGCGGTTGGCTTGGCGTAATGACCTGCTTCCAGACGGACGATAGTCGTTTTGCCGGCTGGCACTATCGACCCACGTGGTCTTTTACCGGGAGAGTACGATAGCGTGGCTGGCCTGTCATTTCGGGCTGACGCTGACGATTCCAGGCAAGGACGTGGCTCTTTTGCACAAGCCTTTGCTGTGACTCGTCAACTGCAAGACGCTGGTGATCATCAGATGATGATCAAAACTTGAGAGGAACTGTTATGGGACTTGAAGTCGGTGGCCTGCTTGGGCTGATCTGGTTAATCATTGTGATCTGGGCAATCGTCAAGGTGGCGAAAAGTCCGGCAGGGCCTTTGGCCAAAGTGTTGTGGATTCTGGCTCTGCTGTTGTTCCCGCTGGTGGGGCTGATTGTATGGTTTCTGATGGGGCCTAAGGGTTAACCCGTAAGATTGTGTCCCGGGTCCGGATCATCGTGACCCGGTATTTTCTCTGGCTGTTACACCTTCCTTTTTTCCCTGTTCCGGGGCCCATCAGGGCGCCAGAATTTCCAGCTTCCTTTCCTGCCAGTTTAATATCGCGGTCCGGGTCACCATTCCGGAGGCGAGGTCCGGGAAATCGTTACGCACCACGTTTGCGGCAAACTCCGCCAGAAACCGGGATTTGAGTGTGGCCTTGGCCTTCTGGGGACCGGGTTCGAGGTAGGGTGACGACGACAGCAGCAAAAAGCCATCAGCCGGAATTCGATGGTTTTCCATATTGGCCCGGATAATACCGGCCGCCTGCCGGATAGGATGCGACAGGTCCGGACTGTAGGGGCCGATGATCAGGGCAAGGTTGGGGATGTGAAGAAAATCAAAGCCCCTGCCCACGCAGATAACCCATTCCCGGTGTTCGATCGCCAGTTCGCGCCGGCTATGGCGTATGTCCGCAATGTGGGCAATGTTTCCCGACACCATGGGGATCAGATCCCGCAGGATGGCGTCCGGCATATCGGGAAACAGTGACGACAGGGTCGCTGCCAGTTGTCGGTTGCTGGCGGTTGCGGTGGAAGCGGTGGTCGCCCACTGCGCCAGGTCCAGTTGCTGACCCGCCGGACTGTGCAGGATGAGCGCATCTTCGTCCGTTTCGAACCCACAGACCAGTGGATAGACCGTCTGGTGGACAGCGCCAAACAGGGTCTCCATTTGCTGACGAATTTCCCAGGCGTGGGCCATGGCGGCCTCGCGGTTACAGTCAAAACCTGCGCAGCCCCGGGCGCGGTCACCTTTGGAAAAATGATAGGTGATGATCATCAGTACCCGCCGGCCGCTGGATACCGCCTCCTGAACCGTATCTGTCAGCATGTCGCCAAGATAAGGCCAGCCGAGATTGAATATGCCACCCAGATTGCGAAAGGGACGAATGATGCCCAGTGGCGTGCGGGTCACATAGGGCAGGTGAATCCGCCCGTCCATGCACTTCAGGGCCACAATCTGGGTATCGTGCTCCGCCAGATAACGTTGCCTGGCCAGGTGGCTTTCAGGACTGCAGAAATTGGCACTGTGGGTGCGACTGAGCTCCATCAGCCAGTCGATTCGCTCGTGCAGTGGCCGGTGGTGAATGTCATTGGTCAGGGTTTGGCCGGTCATCGTTCGGCATCCTCAAGCAGGTCGATCAGCAATATATCTTCCGCGTACATGTCTTCACGGAAACGGATGCGACCCTCGGCATCACCCCGGGCTGTCCAGTAGGCCATAACCACCGGAACCGGCGCGGGCAGGCTCAGATTGCGGGTACGGCCGGATTGCAGGACGCTGTCAAACTCGGATTTGCGTTTGTTGTCAGCCCGCTGAAACAGGGCTCTGGTGAGATCCATTGCGTTCTCCACCCGAACGCAGCCGGAGCTGTAAAAACGGTTGGGCGTATCAAACAGCCGCACCGAGGGGGTGTCGTGCAAATAGACTGAGAACGGATTGGGAAACCGGATGGCAACCCGCCCCAGGGCATTGCCTTCACCTGCGTCCTGGCGAAGAATCAGACCGCCAGGCCTGGACCAGTCAACGATCTCCGGGTCCAGTTCGGTGCCCTCCCGGTCCAGAACCCGGATGCGATGCGAACCGAGGTAGTCCGGGTCCTGCTGAATAGCGGGCAGGGTATCCTGATAGAACACAGTCGGAGGAATCGTCCAGGTAGGGTTCAGGGTGACGTGAGTAATGGAGGACGACAGTTCCGGAGTTTTCCGTTCCGGGCGCCCGACCTGGGCCTTGCCGGACCAGATGACCTCGCCATCATTCCGATACTCCACCCAGGCGCCGGCAATGTCTACCAGCAAGGCTTCGTTATCCAGTTCCTGGTTCAGCCACCGCAAGCGCTCCAGGTTGGCTCGGATTTTGGCAAGCCAGGCCGCCGGCGGTGCATTCAGGGCCTCGGTAGTGGCAGAGCCGACAAGACCGTCGCTGCGCAGGCCATGGTCTCGCTGAAAGGCACGCACACCCTGCTCGATGTCGGTGTTGTACAGGTGCGGGTCTGTTGCATTGACATCATCCTGCACATAACCCTGCGCCGCCAATCGGGACACCAGGCCAGGAATTCGGGTACTGGACTGGCCGGGGCGCAACATGGGACCGGGTTCAACCTCAGGCCAGCTGACCGGGTATAGTCGTCTGGCCTCACGGTGGGCATGGCGCAGCTGCCGGTAAAGGTCAAGAGCAGGACGAGCCTTCTGGTAGGCACCGCGGATGCCATCGTTACTGGCCAGGGAGTCAGCGGCCAGGCTGGCGAGTTCCCGGGGCTCAGGAGCGGCGGTGCGATGTTGCCAGAAAAGGCCAAGTTCAGCCGGATTTACCCGGCCGTACTTCAGTTCTCCCAGTGACCGGATAAAACTGTAGGAGACCAGTGCCGCCTCGCATTCTGCAATGGTGTCGCCTTCGTTGAGTCTGGCTTCCAGCTGGCCAATTTCTTTCAGGTAGTAATTCTGTGGCTGCAGGCCGTCGATACGCAGCCGGTCCAGTTCGCGGTACAGGCGTTGCAGTTGCCCGGTATCTGACCACAGCTCGCTGTGACTGTTTTGTTCGCCCAACAGGTCGGTAGCCTGTCGGAACAGGCTGTCTGGGGCACCGGGCAGGTCGCAGTGTGGTCCGGTGATCGGGTCCAGGCCATTCACAATTTGCGTGGCTGGCGCTGTCAATGGCAACAGCATTGCCATCACCGTGAAGCAGGCGCGGAAAACAAATCCATTTTTAAGTCTGTTGCTTTTTGTGTGGTTTTTGTACAATTCGAACCGCATCTCAGATCACCTGGTTATTACTGTTGCATACTGGGGTCTGCTTTTTCTATCGATGCAGGAGCTGTTGCTCCCAATACACCCCCATAAGGATAACGGAATGATGATCAGAGGCTTGAGACGCGCTCTGTTTACGATGTCTTGTGTGCTGACCTTCAGCCTGGTTTCCTCTCCCAGTGTAGCAGCGGGTGGCGACGATGTACTCTTTGAAAGGCTCGCCAGCGCCGCACCGAAGCTGAATCGCCAGGTCCTGCGCTACGCACTCGACGCATCCAGCTGCGCAGTGCGCAACGGGGTGGAATCACCGGAACGCCTGGCGGTTATTGATTTCTCGTTACCCTCCAGTGAGCAGCGAATGTGGATTTTCGATCTTGCAACCCAACGGGTGGTGCTGCGGGATCTGGTTGCTCATGGCCGCAACTCGGGAGACCATGAAGCAACGGCGTTTTCGAATGTTCTTGGCAGTTACCAGTCCAGCCTCGGCCTGTTCCGGGCGGCGGAGAGTTATAACGGGCGCCACGGCTATTCACTGCGCCTGGACGGCCTTGAGCCCGGGGTCAATGATCTCGCCCGCGAGCGCGCCATTGTGATTCACGGTGCCGATTATGTGGATCCGGACTGGGTGAGTGCTTACGGCCGTATCGGCCGAAGTCTGGGTTGTCCGGCGGTGCGCCAGGATGTGGTCAACCTGGTGGTTGACAACCTCAAGGGCGGGCAGCTGGTGTTCAAGTACTACCCGGATCAGCAATGGCTGCAGACGTCTGGACTGCTGAATTGTGACGACGCCACGGTTGCCGCCGCCCGCAATCATCTGGCCTCGTTGAGCCAGGGCTCCTGACCTTACTCTCACTCCCGTTTGCTCCCCCGCCCCGATTATCTGCAGCACACCAATGCTTTACCGGGGTGGCACAGCGGGCGGGCCGCACTTCCGCTGCCCGCTTTCCCGCTGATCGCTCTCCTGCTTCGTCTTTTTTCTGGTTCCCCGGCCTTTCAGTTCATGATTGATGTGAACTATGCTTGGCTGATTAAACGCCGATAATCGACAAGCTGTAACAGGAGACAGGATTTCATGCCATCTGACATGCTCAAGGGCAAGCGCATTCTGGTCACCCAGGCAGAGGATTTCATGGGTCCGATGCTGTGCGAGGTATTGCAGGAGCACGGTGCCATTGTAATCGCCAGCAATGCTGATATGACCGATCCGGAAACGCCGGCACGGCTGGTGGCCGACGCCGGCCACATCGATATTGTGGTCGCCAATCTTGCGGTGCCTGCACCGTCCACCCCGGCCGTTGATGTTTCGCAACAGGAGTGGCGTGATACCTTCGCGGCGCTGGTGGATCCCTTGCCACGCCTGTGCCAGGCCGTGCTGCCCTCCATGGTAGCGCGCAGGAGTGGCAAGATCCTGGTGATGGGCAGTGCCTCGGCACTGCGCGGTATGAAACGCACGTCCACCTACAGCGCCGCCCGGGGCGCGCAGCTGGCCTATGTTCAGGCGGTGGGTGTGGAAGTGGCAGCGCACAATGTGCAGGTCAATGTGATTGCCCAGAATTTTGTCGACAATCCCACCTATTTTCCGCAGGACGTTCAGGATAACCCCCGCTTTCAGGAACGGCTGAAACGGGAAGTGCCGCTGGGACGTCTGGTGGGCGCCCGGGAGGACGCGGAATTTGCGGCCTATCTGTGCAGTGATGCAGCCAGTTGCTTTGTCGGACAGGTCTTTCCGGTATGCGGTGGCTGGGTGGCACGATAGCAGGCCGCTACCTCCGGTAATCCGGCAGCGGGACACCAGGGACGCATCGTGAAAAGGAAGCGGCAATGACGGACACAGGTGTGGTACTGACCGGTGGCGGTGCCCGCGCCGCCTATCAGGTGGGTGTGCTGAGGGCCATATCGGATATGTACCCCGACTGGGAAAACCCGTTCCGGGTGATTCTGGGAACCTCTGCCGGGGCTATCAATGCAATTGGGCTGGCCAGCGCAGGGGACAGGTTTCGGCATAGTGTCAGTCATCTGGAGTCACTGTGGCTGAAGCTGACAGCGGATCAGATCTATAAAAGCCAGACCCTGGATATTATTCGTAATATGACGGGGGTCGCCCTGCGTGTGTTCGCGGGTTCAGGGGAGGGTCCGCCGGGAGCACTGCTCAACAACAGCCCTTTACGCAAGCTGCTTGAAAAGGAAATTGACTTTGAAGCGGTGCATGATGCGATCCAGTCAGGCCGCCTGGGGGCAGTAGGCGTTAATGCCTGTGGCTATTCAACCGGCCAGAGCGTGTGTTTTTTCGAGGCTGCAGAAACACTGAAAGCCTGGTCGCTTGGCCAGCGTGCGGGTTCCCGTACCGTGCTGACGGTGGATCATATACTGGCCTCTGCGGCCATTCCCACGGTGTTTCCGCCCGTCCAGATCAACCGGGAATACTTCGGCGATGGCGTCACTCGTCAGATGGCGCATATCAGCCCGGCACTTCGTCTGGGAGCGCAACGGGTTCTGGTGATCGGCGTCAGTGCCAACGGCGTGTCTCCGGTGCAGCGGCCCGAGACGCCGCCGAGCCCCACCTTTGCCCAGGTCATAACGCAGGTTTTCAACGGCATGTTTCTGGATACGCTGGATTATGATATCGAACGCCTGCGGCTGGTGAATCAGTTGCTGGAGCTCATACCGGAAGATCGCCTGAAAGCCTCTGGCCTGCAACTCAGTCCGGTAAGCCTGCTCGAGATTTCGCCGAGCGAGCCGATCGACGAAATTGCCGCTGAATTCATGGGCGGCATGCCACTTGTACTGCGCAATCTGGTGGGTGCCACTGATGCCCACCATGGCACTTCAAGCAGTCTTGCCAGCTACCTGTTGTTTGATCCCCGGTTCTGTAAGGCGTTAATCAAACTGGGCTATCAGGACGGGCAGAGTCATGCCACCCAGATTGAGCGCTTTTTCCGGGCTGAGGACCAGGCGCAGAAGCAGGAGGGTCACTGACGGAGCTGGCGTCAGAACGTCGACAGTCCGCTGGCTTCCATAAACCGGTAGCGCCAGTATCTCAGCCTCGACGTATCGGCACTGCTTTCGTAGGGCAGACTGAATTCAGCTGTCGGTGGAATGTCAGTGATGCCCGCAGTGCTGTCTCCGCTCGGCACCTGCCAGAGCCGGTTAAACAGGGCCGCCGTGGTGGTGAACGGGGGCCGGGTTGAGGGCCCGGTTACCAGGACGTCTGTTTCCAGATTCAGGTCATCCAGATTACGCCGGGTGAAATTGGCAGAGCCTATCAATAGTTCGCTGTCGCCTCCGGTACTGTGCCGCAGCAGCAGTTTGTTGTGGCATTGCTCTCCATGGGTATTGCACCAGCGCACGGTAATGCCGGCGTGGGTCAGTTCGGTGGCAACCTGGCGATTGGGAATGCCGTTTTTCCTGTGACCGAATGCATCCTCATTACGATCCAGCAGCACCCGCACTGCGGCGCCTCTCCGGCTGGCCCTGACGAGGGCCTGAACCAGGTCGCGATGGGACAGGTAAAACATCGCCAGGTCCAGCTGATCTCCTTGCGCGGAGTTATTGATCATGGTGAGGGCTGCGTCCCGGATCGCCGCTTCAGTCAGGATGCTCCCCCTGGCTTCTTCGGAATCGGTATCCGGGTTGTTGGTCGCGGTAGCGTGGCGAGCAACCAGGTCGTTGAGCGATTCGGGAATGTCGGCTCCGGAAAACGCCAGCACTGCGATTTCAGTTTCCAGAAGATCTGCAGCTGCAGGACCGCTGAAGGCCAGTGCCGTGTTCCAGTGGCGGCTGCTGCCGGCGTGAGGATTGGCCGAGGTGATCAGCCCCCGCAGCTGGTCACCTTCATCGACGATCAGTGTTTTACGATGGTTGGCCTTGAAATTCGCCAGTGCAAGATAACTGCGCAGGGGGACCTTGCCCTCGCCGAGGGCGTTGGGTAACCAGCCGCCCTCGGTGCTGTTGCCAAACCACTGGCAGCAGACCCGCCAGATTGACGACCAGAACGGATTCGAGTCCCTCAGTGCCGGTAGTCTGGTTTCGGTGACCGGTATGCCAGCGGCGCGCAGGCGCTCAAAGTCCGGTTGGCGGATGCCACCATAAACGGTGTTGATGGGATCGGTAATCACCTGCACCATAAGATCGGGCACCTCCTGTTTTCGCTGGATCAGGGCGTCCGCGAGTTTGCGTGAAAGGGGCTCGAAGCTATCGTCCGGAGCCGTGTCGTTGAACAGGAACATGTCCACGACCACCAGCTGTTCAGCCTGACCGATCAGCCGGAAAACCTCGTCAAATATCTGGTGGGCGTGCCGGTGTTCACCGTTGTCATGGCGCCAGCTCACATCCGTTAACAAGGCAACGTCGTACAACAGCCCGGGTGAAGTCGCCCGGGACAGCCCTGCCGGTAATGGTTTGAACGTGTTATAAATACCCGTCGCCACTATGAGCAGGGCGATGAAAGCAGCGAGCAGTTTCAGTGAGATCATGGGCATCCGTGCAGGTCTCCGGGGCTGGACCAGAAATGAATCCGTTAATAACAAGAAGGACAGAGGCGTATGATAGGTTACGTAACAGTTGGTGTCAGCGATATGGAACAAGGCAAGGCATTTTATTCCGGCCTGCTGGCCGATATGGGTGCCAAAGTGCTGATGGATATGGGGCGAATCGCGTTTATTGGTGAGAGCATGGGCAAGCCAATGCTGGCCGTTTGCACCCCCTATGACAACGGCGCACCCAGTGCCGGTAACGGCAGCATGGTTGCGATTCCGGCCGGATCCAAGGAAAACTGCGACACGCTCTACCAGAAGGCCATTGAATTGGGTGCGAGCTGCGACGGTGCTCCGGGACAGCGGATTCCTGACCGGTTCTACGGAGCCTATGTACGTGATCCGGATGGCAACAAGGTGGCTTTTTTCCATTTTGGCTGAGTAGTCATTCGCCTCGGCCCGCAAGGGCTGAGGCAGCCATGAACGGCAGCAGGAGGCGCAATGTCAGATCTCAATGATCCCCGGGTGTTATTTGCGGCTGAGCGCACCCTGCTTGCCTGGAACCGGACCAGTCTGGTGCTGATTACCTTTGGCTTCATGGTGGAGCGGGCAAACATTCTGCTGCACGTGCTCGCCCCGGAACAGGCGGGCTCATTCAAGGATTCGGTCACCTTCTGGCTGGGTATTGCGTTTATTGCTCTGGGCGCGTTCAGCGCGTTCTATTCGTCAAAGCAGTATTGGGTGGTTCTGAAAACCTTGACCCCGGCGGAGTTTCCCAAAGGTTACCGGGTAACCTGGGGACTCACCATCAATCTGATTATTGCCGTACTGGGCCTGGTACTGGCCGTTGCCCTGGTGATTGGCCAGTAGCACGCCCGGCCAGATCAGTCCGTTATTTCCCCAGCCTGGCGCGCCCGTTTTAACCTCGCTGTTCCATCAGCCCCGATGGTCTTCCTAGTCAGCATCCTCCAGAACCAGTGGCTGGCTGCGTATCAACAGCCGGTTACCGTCCAGATCCTGTGGGAAATTCTCGCCTCTTGGCGTGGTCTGCTCGGCCAGGAGCTCAGGATCCGTGGTGGCAAGGCGGACGCTGGTTTCATTGCCTTGGTAGCGCCGGTTGCTGCCGTCAGTCCAGTTCATGAGGACCAGCGGCAGCGTGGCATCCTCGGTGGTGCCCATTATGTATTCGTCATAGCGTTCGGGGATTTCCAGGAACAGTATCTCTTCCAGCCCGACCATATCCTGGTAGAAGTCCCTGGCGGCTTCCAGATTGCTGACGCCGATACCAAATGCTGCGAAATAGGGGCCTTCGGCCTCACTGCTCTGGACCATCTCGATGAGGTTGTTGTCCGGATCCCGGCCAAAGCCGACAATCCCGAACTCGCCTTGGGGTGTTGGCGGCAGGGTAAGATTGCCACCGGCATTCTGGAACGCCATGGCGTAGGCGGAGGCATCCGGGGCGTAGAACACCAGTTTGCCGGGATTGTCGGTAACGTTGCGACCTACGCCGTCCATGAACTGGGTCAGGGTCAGCTGGGCGCTGAACGGGCTGTCCGGAGCGGCAAGAATGACCTGGCGTACGGCCGAGGTTTCTATTTCGGTAACAACCTCCATTCCGAGGCCATCGGTGTAGATGGGAAGCGATTCGGCAAGGCTGCTGACACCGATTTCGGCACCGGTGAGACGGCTGGTGACATCGACCCGTGAGCTGTTGCCGTCTTTGTCATCGGTGAAAATTTCCCATTCGCAGCCAGTCAGCAAGGTCGCCAGCACCAGGCACAGCGTCCGGCCGGCCAGTCGCCGGGCGCCGTCAGACCGGGTACTTGCAGAGGTGAACAGGTCATTGGTGAAAGCGTTGGGCTGCATGCTGATGTCCTTATAATCGTTGTTGTCATGTGTCCGTACTGAAGTACCCGCGCACCGTCACATTGATTTGGGGGCGAGACTGTCTGCTTCGACAGACGGGGTTTTCATCAAACAGTTTTTCAGATAGTCGCTCGCCTTGCCATTAAGACCTAGTGAGATTCCGGCGTCTCGCAGTACCTTGACGAATTAACCAGACGGGACACTAGTGCCCCGCACAGACCCGCCAGCAGGCATCCCTTGCACCTTCAATATCGCTCTCGGAAAGGCTGATATAACCCGCTTGCTGGGCTTTGATCAGGTTCACTAAAGCGCCCCAGACTATTGCCATAATGATCTCGGCACGCAGGTCATCCCTGAACACTCCCTGCTGCTGAAGCTGCTGGCTGGCTTTGACCCGGCGTTGCAGCACCTTTTTTTCCAGTGCGAGAGAATCTTTGTCGAGGTATGGTCGGTGATCCTGAAGCTCCAGGAAACGGAATGAGCGCGGGTTTTCCAGGGCAAAATCCATCATTCGCTGCCAGAAGTTATTGAACCCGGCCCGTGGGTCGTCGCCTGGTGCTACTTCCGTTGTAAGGTAGCCTTCTATGCGTGCTTTCTCAGCCTGAAACAGCGCGTTTACCAGGGCCTCCTTGCTGTCAAAGTACCTGTAGATGGTACCGGTACCGACTTCAGCACGAGCGGCTATATCCGGCACGGCAACACCGTTAACGCCGGATTCGGCAAAGCGTGCGAGGGCTGCCTCCAGTATGGCGGTACGCTTCGGGCTGGCTGGTGCTGCCGCAGCGGTCTGTGCTCTTGCTGGCATGGTGATCCTCTGAATCGCTTTCCCTGCATCAACGAATGAACGTTCGTTCATTAACCTAGTACCGACACACCGAAGTTGCAAGTGCGGCGTCACCCGTTTGGGAACACAATCCGGGAATTACCGTCTGTGCCTGTCACCAGGGAGAGTTTTCGGGAGCCGTGGGGATTCTGATAAACGGATTTGACCGTAGAAGCATTAGGCTTCATGCTAATCCGGTTTCATAACGCAACCGGAGAATAACCGTGACTGAGTATAAAAATCGAGCTGTGGTCCTGAACCGTCGTCCAGAAGGTGAGATTCGCGACGGCGATCTGGTGGTACAGGAACGTGAACAGCGTCCGCTTAAAGATGGTGAAGTCAGAGCCCAGACCCTGTGGTTGTCGCTGGATCCCTACATGCGTCCCCGTATGAACGATTCCAAGGGATACATGGATCCCATCGGCATTGGCGAGACAATTGTCGGTGAGAGTGTGGGCCGTATTGTCGAGTCGAAATCAGACCAGTATCAGGTCGGCGATCTGATCACCAGTTATTCGGGCTGGCAGGAATATTCTGTATTCCCCGGCGATGCGCCGATGGTCTACAAGATCGAGCCAAAAGCGGGTGTTCCCCTGCAGGCCTACCTTGGTGTAGCCGGCATGCCGGGCCGTACCGGGTATTGTGGTCTGATGTACGTGGGCAAACCCAAAGCTGGCGAAACCGTCGTCGTATCGGCGGCCTCAGGCCCGGTCGGCACGGTGGTAGGGCAGACCGCGAAGAAGGAAGGCTGTCGGGTAGTAGGGGTGGCCGGCGGCCCCGAGAAGTGCCGTTTTGTGGTGGAGGAGCTTGGTTTTGATGCCTGCGTGGATTACAAGGCGGGCAATCTGGAAGCCGATCTGAAGGCAGCCTGTCCGGACGGTATTGATATCTACTTCGAGAACGTCGGCGGGGCGGTTACCCGAGCAGTAGCACCGTTGCTGAACAAAGGTGCCCGTGTGCCAATCTGTGGCTATGTGTCAGCCTACAACGCCGCGGATATGGCCAGTGTGGAAACGCCGTTTCATGTTCTCAAGGCGTTGGATGAGGTTCCGGAGCATCGCTTTTTCCTGGTCACCGAGTGGCAGGCCCAGCATCAGGAAATTACCACTATTCTGACGGATCGGGTTGCATCCGGGGAACTGAAATACCGGGAAACGGTCGCTGAAGGCCTGGATAATGCAGTTGAAGCCTTCAAAGGCATGCTGAACGGCAAGAATTTCGGCAAGCAACTAGTGCATATTGCCGATTGAGGTATTCAGACTGACTCCGGCCAGCGCAAGGCTGGCCGGAGCATGGCAGCATGAATCCGAGGCCCGGTAACGAAGGGCCTGGACATGATGTCTGGTTCAGACGATCTGGGCGTTGTGGTAGACGTTCTGTACGTCGTCCAGGTCATCCAGCATATCAATGAATTTTTCGAACATTTCCACGTCGTCGCCACTGACCTCGGTGCTGGTCTGGGGCAGAAACTGAATCTCGTCCACCTCAAACTCCAGTCCTTCGAAGGCTTCCGTTAACGCCTGCTTCGCCTTGAAGTACTCGGTATTGGGCGTGAACACGGTGATCAGGCCACCCTCGCTTTCAATATCCGTCACATCCACATCGGCCATCATCAGAACTTCCAGGGCCGCTTCCTCATCCTCGCCGTGAAAGGCCAGAATGGCACAATGGTCGAACATGTGGGAGACACTGCCGGGCGTGCCGATCTTGCACTTGGTCTTGGTAAAACACAGTCGCACATCGCCGAAGGTGCGGTTGGGGTTGTCCGTCAGACAATCGACGATGACCATGCAGTTACCTGGCCCGAAGCCTTCATAGCGGGCTGCAGAGAAGTCTTCACCGGCGCCACCCCGGGCCTTGTCGATGGCCTTTTCGATGACGTGGCCGGGCACCTGGTCTTTCTTGGCGCGGTCAATCAGGCCCCGCAGGGTCAGGTTGGCGGCAGGATCGGGGCCGCCGGATTTGGCACATACATAGATTTCACGCCCGTATTTGCTGTAAACACGGGTTTTGGCGGCCGCGGTTTTGGCCATGGAGTCTTTGCGGTTCTGATAGGCTCTGCCCATAGCTATGTCCTGTTGCTGATCAGATTCATAGAAAGAAGCGAATAGTACACCCTGTTTTACCGTTGAACCACCAGCCATCAGGCTCTTTGTGCGTTGCCCCCGGTCTGCTGTCAGACCAACCGGTTCGAGCCGCCGTTTAACGGAGGCGGTCGCGCAGGCGGCGGGCGCCCCGTCGTAATATGCGCTCAAGGGCTCGTTGCAGACTGTTTCCGGTAAACGGAATCACTTCGTCAAATTCGATGGTGTAGTGCAGGCGGGTATGGCCTTCGGTGGTGTCGGAGAGTCGCACCCGGCCATGATGATTGCGAAAGCCACTGAGACTCGTAACGGTGTACTCGATCAGGCGTTCGGGCTCGAACGTGAGTATGGTCTCTTCAAAACCGACCGGGCCAAGACCAATCCAGCGGACCGAGCCGGTGCCATTGGGGTCGGCCTGATCACTGTCCCTGATTCGCCGGACCGGCAGGCCGATCAGGCTGCCCAGGCGATTATGGTCCGCCAGGTGGTCGAAGACCCGGTCCCTGCTAGCTGGTAAGATGTCGATCAATTCCGCTTTGTAGGCTGGCATATAATGGTCGCTGATAAATTATTATTGGTTTCAGATTAGCCTACCCTGAACGTCAGCTATGTAAAAGCCGCCGGCAGTAACCTATTTCATCAGGACGAAGTCATGGATCAGCAGGACCCCGGGCAACCACGCCCGAAAAGAAACAGGCTCTCGGTACCCGCCGATCTGACCACGCCGGTATACGGACTGTTTGCGCTGGGCATTCTCTACACCCTTTACCTGGCCCACCAGATCATTCTGCCCATTATCCTCGCCATCATGACCAGCCTGTTGCTGTCGCCCCTGGTGCATCGGGCCAGTCGCTGGCGGATTCCGCGGGTAGTCAGTGCGCTGGTGCTGGTGCTGGGTCTGCTGCTGGCCCTGGCCGGCATCGGTGCGGCTGTCGCGACGCCGGCGCTGGAGTGGGCTGAACGGGCGCCTCAGGGAGTGTCGCGGTTGTTGCTGGGTCAGGGTGAGTTCAGAAGTAAAATTGACCGGGTAACAGAATCTGCCCGCAAAGTGGAAGAGCAGGTAGAGGGGCTGTCGGACAATCAGGAGCAGCCCACGACCGTGGTCCTGCAGACCGACTCCTGGCGCAATCAGCTGATGACCAAGGTGCAGAATGGCCTGGCCGGTCTGGCGCTGGCGCTGGCCCTGACCTACTTTCTGTTGGTCAGTGGTGACCGGTTGATCCAGAACCTGATTCGCCAGCAACCCCGCAAACAACGGCGGCGGTCGCTGCGTATCGTCCATGACGTTCAGCACGAGATCGGACAGTATCTGGCGGTCATTGGTCTGAGTAATGTGATTGTGGGCACGGCAACCGGGTTGCTGTGCTGGGCTGCGGGTTTGCCGGATCCTGTTGTGTGGGGACTGGTGGCAGGGCTGGCGCGGTTTGTTCCTTACCTGGGTGTGATTCTCACCATTGTTCTGCTGGCGGTCGTCTCGGCTACCAGTCTGGATGAGCTGTGGATGATGGCCATTGCGCCGATGGGCTATCTGGCCCTGACCTCGCTGATTGGCTTTTTTATCGAGCCCTGGGTGCACGGTTTCCGAATGGCCATCAACCCGGTCATCATTTTTGTGGCGATTTTCTTCTGGGGCTGGCTCTGGGGCCCGGTAGGGGTGTTGCTGGCAGTGCCGCTGATGACGGTCATTCAGGTGGTACTTGGTCAGATTCCTGCGTTGCGTCCGGTGTACCGGGTAATTGCGCGTTAGGCCCTGCGCTCAGCCACGAAAATGGCGGCTGTCCAGCCCGAGTTTTTTCATGCGGGAGGCGAGGGTAGTGGCTGGCAGTCCCAGCAGCGAGGCGGCGCCGTCGTCACCAAATACACGGCCACTGCTGGCCTGCAGAGCGCGCATGAGATTGGTTTTCTCGATCTGTCGCAACTCTGCTTCCGTCAGGATGCGGTCGCTGATGTGCCGTTCAGGACGGGGAATCTGATCAGGATGGGCGGATTCGGCGTTCTGGTCCGGATAGCCTTTCAGGTCAAAATTCAGGGCGCCCTCTGCGGTAATCACCTGACGCTCAATGGCATTTTCCAGTTCCCGCACGTTTCCCGGCCAGTGATAGTCCTGTAGCGCCTGAACGTCGCCTGGTTGCAAATTCAGAACCGGACGATTGAACTTCTGACAGGTCCGGTTCAGGAATTCCTGGGCCAGCAAGGGGATATCTTCGGGCCGTCGGCGCAGTGGCACCGACTCGATGGGGAACACGTTCAGTCTGAAATAGAGATCTTCACGGAAGATCTTCTCCTGACTCTCGGCTTTCAGGTCGCGGTTGGTGGCGGCGATCACCCGCACATCCACGGCGCGGGTCCGGTTGTCTCCGACCCGCTCGAACTGCTGTTCCTGTAGCACACGCAAGAGCTTGCCCTGCAGCTCCAGCGGGATCTCGCCCACTTCATCGAGAAAGATGGTGCCGCCGTCCGCCAGTTCAAAGCGCCCGATGCGATCGCTGACGGCGCCGGTAAACGCACCCTTGATGTGGCCGAAAAACTCACTCTCGAACAGGTCCCGTGGAATGGCGGCGCAGTTGACCCTGATCAGTGGCCGGTCCCGGCGTCCGCTGGCTTGATGGATGGCACGGGCAATCAGTTCCTTGCCGGTTCCGGACTCTCCGGTAATCAGCACGTTGGCATCAGTGGGTGCCACCAGGCCAATCTTGCGGACAATACCTTTAATGGCGTCGCTCTTGCCGACAATTTCATGGAAGTGGTGCTCCGCGCTCAGCTCTTCCTGCAGGTAGGCGTTCTCCATCTCCAGACGGTGCTTCAGGTGCTCCACCTCTTCCAGCGCCTTGCGCAGGCTCTGTTCCGCCTCCCGGCGCTGGGAAATGTCCCGGAACACCACCACGGCACCCACCGGGTGGCCGTTGTCGGTGATCGGAGTGCTGGTGTACTCCACCGGAAAGCCGGAGCCGTCCTTGCGCCAGAACCAGTCTTCGCCCACCCGGTGCACGGTGCCGTCATGGAAGGCCGCATAGATCGGACATTCCTTCAGGGGAAACAACGAGCCATCCTCGTGAGAGTGGTGTACCACCCGGTGAACCACCCGCCCCATCAGCTCATCGCCGCGCCAGCCCAGCATCCGCTCTCCGGCCGGGTTGATAAAGATGGTCCGGCCTTCCGCATCAACGCCATAGATGCCTTCGCCCACGGCGTGCAGGATCAGCTGGTTTTCCCGCTCCATATCCTTGAACAGTTCCTCTACCCGTCGCCACTCCAGCAGGCCGCCACGGTGGTAACGGTTGGCTTCGTGGCGCTCCCGCAGAGTGCGCAGCCATTCCCGGTCCCGGGCCAGGATCACGATTTGCTGTGAGTCATCATCACCGGCCCGGGCGGCAGACAACTCCAGCTCAATGGTTCGGCCTGCCCGGTTGCGGACACTGAAGTCCCGGCTCCAGGCCTGGCCGCGAAACAGGGTTTCCTCGGTAAAGGCCACCAGTCTGGCCCTCTGGTCCCGGAAAATGTGCGTGCAGGGTTGCTCACATACCTCGCCCAGGGTCATGCCCAGAAGCCGCGCCAGGGCAGGGTTTACGTCCAGTATTTCATCGGTGCCGGCGTCCACCAGCAAGGCCGGATCGGGCAGTTGCGCAAGTAGCGAGGGCGATTGTTTGTGAGGTCTGGTGGGCATGATCAGCGGGCTCCAGTACTGACGACGGCCGATGTCTGGCCAGTTCTTCAGGGCCTTGTCTGGCCTGGCCCTGAGTTTTCAGGAACGGCTAATCAAGATTCGCGCCATCTCTACGAAAATTCGTGGTCTGAACCACGAAATATCGTGAATTACGAGAATTCGTGATCGTGACGAAATGTCGTGAAAGTTCTATCCCATTGAAAAATATATGGTAAAAAATTACTGAAGAAATGGCACGAACTCTGCGTTAGTCCCCTTACGAACGTGACGTTCTGAATCTGGAAAATCCGGCTTCAGGAAGACATGCACAAAGACGGTGCGAAATACGTCTGGCATTGCACAACGAACAGCCAAGGGGAAATCACTACATGAGCATCAAAAGCCTGAACAATCCGTTTGACGGGAACCAGTCGCTTATTCATAGCAAGCATTGCGGTTGTAACGATTGCAGTGGCATCTCCGAAATACACGTGAACAGGGAGTCGGTTGCGGCCACCACCGCTGATGTTCCGGATGACTCGGAAGCGATGCTTGATCGTGCTATTGAAAGTGCGGTGGTGCGGTCGGTGTTTGGCCATAACGATCACAGCCGCCGCAGTTTCATGGCCATGGTGGGCGCCGGATCCGCCGCCGCCATGCTGGGCAGCTTCTTTCCCCTGGAAAAGGCCAAGGCAGCCGTCAAGGAGTCCCTTGGCAAGCTGGAAAAAACAAAACTCGCGGTTGGCTTTGTGCCTATTACCTGCGCCACTCCCATCATCATGGCGCACCCGCTGGGCTTCTATGAGCGCTATGGCCTGGATGTCAGCGTCGAGAAAACGGCTGGCTGGGCGGTGGCCCGGGACAAGTCCCTGGCCGGGGAGTACGACGCCTCCCACATGCTGACCCCGATGCCGCTGGCCATGACGCTGGGGGCCGGTTCGGTACAGCAGGACTACATCATGCCGGCGGTGGAGAACATCAACGGCCAGGCCATCGTGCTGCACGTAGACCATAAGGACAAGCGGGACCCGAAGCAGTGGAAAGGCTTCAAGTTCGGGGTACCCTTCGAATACTCCATGCACAACTTCCTGCTGCGATACTATCTGGCTGAGCACGGTCTGGATCCTGACCAGGACGTCCAGATCCGGGTAGTACCGCCACCGGAAATGGTTGCCAACCTGCGCGCCGGAAACCTGGACGGTTATCTGTCGCCAGATCCCTTCAACCAGCGTGCGGTCTGGGAGAAAGTGGGCTTCATCCACGTTCTCACCAAGGAAATCTGGGAGGGTCACCCCTGCTGCGCCTTTGCCTGCAGCCAGCGTTTCGCCACCGAGAACCCGAACACCTACGGGGCCCTGCTGCGTGCCATAATCGATGCCACCCAGTACTCGCAGGATCCCGCCAATCGCGCCGAGATTTCGGAAGCCATTGCGCCACGCAATTACCTCAATCAGCCGGTACCGGTGATTCAGCAGGTGCTGACCGGTCGTTACGCCGACGGTCTGGGGGAGATCAAGGACGATCCGGCCCGCATTGATTTCGACCCGTTCCCCTGGCATTCCATGGGCGTGTGGATCCTCACCCAGATGAAACGCTGGGGCTACATCGAGGGTGATGTGGACTACCGCAAGGTGGCGGAGCAGGTCTATCTCGCCAGTGATACCCGCAAGGTCATGGAGGAGCTGGGTTACACCGCGCCAGCGGAAAACTACAAGAACCACATCATTATGGGCAAGACCTTCGACCCGGCTGAGCCCGAGGCCTACGTCAACAGCTTCGATATCCGCAGGGGGTAATGGCTATGGCTTCTGTATCCGTCAGAGCAGCCATTCTGTCCTTCACCTTTCTGGTATTGGGGCTGGGACTCTGGGAGATGTCCTACGATACCTTCCAGGGCGCCAGTGGCGAGCTGACCGAATATGAAATACTGATGGGGGCTGCGGAGGAGAAGGCAGCAGTACCGCCACCCTCCCAGATCTTCAGTCACGCCTGGAACGAGCTGTCTGACCCGTTCTACGACCGGGGTTCCAATGACAAGGGTATCGGTACCCAGCTGGCCTATTCGGTCTACCGGGTGCTGCTTGGCTACATTGCGGCCATGGCCATTGCTTTGCCCCTGGGTTTCCTGATCGGCATGTCACCGCTGATGTACAAGGCGCTGAACCCCTACATTCAGCTGTTGCGACCGATCTCACCGCTGGCCTGGATGCCGCTGGCCCTGTTCATCATTCAGGACTCCAACGCCTCCGCCATCTTCGTGATCTTCATCTGCTCGATCTGGCCAATGCTGCTGAACACCGCCTTCGGGGTCGCGAACGTCCGACAGGACTGGGTCAATGTGGCACGGACCCATGAGCTTAATCCGCTGCAGACAGCGCTGACGGTGATCCTGCCGGCGGCCGCGCCGACCATTCTCACCGGCATGCGGATCTCCCTTGGTATTGCCTGGCTGGTGATTGTGGCTGCGGAGATGCTCGTGGGCGGCACCGGTATCGGCTACTACGTGTGGAACGAATGGAACAATCTCGATCTGGCCAGCGTGATTTTCTCCATCCTGATGATCGGGGTGGTGGGTATGTTGCTGGACCTGGCTCTGGGGCGGGCCCAGCGCCTGGTTGAATATAAAGAATGACAGGTCAACCGAACGGGGCCGGTTATCCGGCCCCCGACCGAGGAGAATCGTTATGAGCAAGCCATTTCTTGAAGTGGATGGTCTCGCAAAAGTGTATCCGGACAGCCAGGGGGGCGAGCTGACGGTTTTCGAGGATATTCGATTTGCCCTCAGCAAAGGCGAGTTTGTCTGCATTATTGGCCATTCCGGTTGTGGCAAATCCACCATTCTGAATGTGCTGGCGGGGCTTGATGAAGCCAGTTCCGGCAACGTGGTGATGAACGGCAAGGAAGTAAAAGGTCCCAGCCTCGAACGCGGCGTGGTATTTCAGAACTACAGTTTGCTGCCCTGGA
>NZ_CAXBDN010000031.1:0-23718 GCF_963974375.1 uncultured Marinobacter sp. | reverse complement strand
GATAAGGACGCCGCCCGTAGCGAGCAATGCGACAACCGCCCAGGCGGGCAGTTTCCACACGCTGAGTAGCAGAAAACCGGTCAGTGCCAGCGCAAACTCGAAACGGCCAACAATGGCGCTGGTCCAGACCGGCTGATACAGCGCCGCGCCGAGAATGCCGACCACAGCGGCATTGGCGCCACGCATCAGAGCCTGGGCGCGATCCCAGCGTCGGAACTGGTTCCAGTAGGGCAGCACGGCCACCAGCAGCAGAAGCCCGGGCAGGAAAATCATCACCAGAGCAAGGCCTGCGCCTATCAATGGAGAAGCCACCGGCTGCATCACCGCACCGAGATAGGCGGCAAAGGTAAACAGCGGCCCCGGCACAGCCTGGGCCGCACCGTAGCCCGCCAGAAAGTCATCGGGCGTTACCCAGCCAGATTGCACCACTTCTGCTTCCAGCAACGGCAGCACCACATGACCGCCACCGAACACCAGGGCACCAGCCCGGTAGAAGGCATCGATCACTGCCAGGGTCTGTGATGGGGCGACCCAGGCCAGCAGAGGCAGGCCCAGCAGCAGGACTGTAAAACTCAGGCCGGCGATCTGTCCGGCGCGTCTTGTGACCGGAAACGACAGCGCCCGACTCCCGGTACCGATATGGGCCTGGCACAGCAACAAGCCGGCACCGGCGCCCACCAGGATCGCGGCCACCTGCCCCAGTGGCCCACTGACCAGTATCACCAACAACAACGCGGCCAGGGCGATACCGGCACGACGCTGGTCAGGGCAAAGCGTGCGGCCCATGCCCCACACGGCATGGGCCACAATGGCCACTGCCGCAACCTTGAGGCCGTGAATCAGGCCCTGGCCCACCGGACCGTCCAGCACCGCCGCACCGAGCGCAAACAGAACCAGCAACAGGGCCGAAGGCAGGGTAAAGGCCAGCCAGGCCGCCGCCGCGCCCCAGCCACCGGCCCGTAACAGTCCCAGGGCAAATCCCACCTGACTGCTGGCAGGCCCCGGCAGAAACTGACACAGCGCCACCAGATCTGCGTAGTCCTGTTCAGACAGCCAGCGCCGCCGTTCCACAAATTCGGTGCGGAAATAGCCCAGATGAGCAACCGGCCCACCGAACGAGGTCAGGCCCAGCATCAGAAATGCCCGGAATACTTCCCGGACGCGGCCGGTGGGGCGTGGAGATTCGGAAGTCATAGAACGCCTTTGGTAAGAATCCGCATGCATAAAGGTACCAGAACAACGGCGGGCTGGGACACGACCGGCCCCCGGTGGTTACTGGATCGGCTGATGTTGCTAGCGTAACACTCAACTATTTTCACTCTTGATAGTGCTATGCATCAATAGCTGCTGGCATTACTCAATGTCCGGAATGAACGGTCTGATGCCTGAAATAAATGCGGTGCTCCGCAATTACTTGGCCCTTTTTGTCTATCCTTTGAGGTAAATCAAATACACTTAAAACCGCCGACTATTTTCAGTTTCAATTCAGGTTTAGGGTGTTATGAAAGCGGTAAGGTAACCGACATCGGACGATAGAGGTAAATATCATGATGGGTGATCACATGTTTGGTAACACCATGTGGGCAGGGCATTGGCTATGGATGCTGGTCATTGCAATTGTAGCCGTCATCCCGGTCTGGCGTATTTGCCAGCGCATTGGTTATCCCGGCTGGATGGGCATTCTGGTACTGATTCCCATGGTCAATCTGGCGCTTCTCTATTTCATCGCGTTCAGTGACTGGCCAATCAATAGGGGCGATAGGGAGAAATCTTGATGGCCCGCGAAAATGAACAGTCACTTGAGCGGCAGAGGGAGCTTGAGTTGATTGTGCCGGGCATGGGGTCAGACCACTGTGCCGGTATTATCAACAAGACCATTAGTCGCCTGGATGGAATTGATACGGTAAAGACCAACATCGCCAAACACCGGGTGAGTGTCCGCTCTCTCGCGTCTGGCCCGGACGGCGACGCCGTCAGGAAGGCCGTGGAAGGCGCCGGGTACGATGTGGCCTCGGTCAGAGAAGTCGGTAGCAAAACGATCAGGGTGACGGTTCCCGGCATGGGATCGGATCACTGTGCGGGCATTATCAAGAACACACTTGCGCGCCACGGCGGCGTGCAGAAGACGTCTACCAACATCGCCAATCACACGGTCAGTGTTGTGGTCGGCGCGGACGGGCCGACAGAGCAGGAATTGAAGAAGCTGATCGAGGGTGCCGGGTACGACGTAGCCGCTGTCGCCCAGGAGGGCGATACCGATCAGGAGGAAGACTCAGCCGTTGAGGAGGCCTACCTCAAGCTTGCGGCGCGCCGGCTCTGGATAGCGGCGGTACCAACAACGCTGATCATGCTGTTGATGATGCCGCATATGTTCTGGCAGCCGATTCCGGGGTATCTGGCGATTGTCGTTGTGCTGGCGTTCCCGGTGGTGTTTTTGTTTGGCGGTGCTGCTACCCATAAAGCCTCCTGGCGCTCTCTCAAGAACGGCACCTTCAACATGGATGTGCTGATATCCATGGGCAGTCTGCCACCGTTCATCATTGGGCTGGTGGGCTTCGTCTATCCGATGACATCGTTTGTCGAGATGGCAGCCACCATCATGACCTTCCACCTGGTTGGCCGGTATCTGGAGGCAAAAGCCAAGGGTAAAGCCTCACAGGCGATCCGTCGGTTGCTGACCATGGGTGCCAAGACCGCCCGGGTGGAGCGGGATGGCGAGGAAATTGAAATCGCCGTCAAGGAACTGGCTGCAGGCGACATTATGGTGGTCCGGCCCGGCGACAAGGTGCCGACGGATGGAGAAGTCGTCGATGGTGAGAGCCATCTGGATGAATCCATCGCTACTGGCGAGTCGGTTCCGGTCTATAAAAGCGTGGGCGATGCCGTTATTGGCGCCACCATCAACAAGGAAGGGCGCCTGAGGGTCAAGGCGACCCGGGTTGGTGGTGACACCTTCCTTGCCCAGGTGGTGAAACTGATCGATGAGGCCCAGGGGTCCAGGGTACCGATTCAGGAATTTGCCGACCGGATGACCGGTCGCTTTGTACCCCTGGTGCTGATTATCGCCCTGGGCAGTCTGCTGGCCTGGCTGCTGGCTGCGGATTCGCTGCGCCCGATTCTGGAATGGGGTGCCGGTTTCCTGCCGTGGGTCGATCCCACCGCCGCGACACCGGTGCTGGCGATCCTGGCCGCAATCGCGGTCCTGGTCATTGCCTGCCCTTGTGCCCTGGGGCTGGCGACGCCGACCGCCCTGATGGTGGGGTCGGGTATAGGTGCCGAGCGCGGCATCCTGATTCGCTCAGGTGAGGCCATTCAGACCTTTAAAGACATCAAGGTGATGGTGCTTGATAAAACCGGCACGATTACCAGAGGTGAGCCAAAGCTTACCGAAACCGTCGCCGCCTTAGGGATATCGGAGACGGAACTGCTGGAACTTGCGGCCGCGGTGGAAAATGCTTCTGAACACCCCATCGCCCGGGCCATTGTAGACGGCGCACGGGAGCGGGGCGTTAAGCCCGGCGATGTGTCCGACTTCCGGTCCACCGGAGCCCGGGGAGTGTCTGGTAAGGTCGCGGGGCAGACGGTGCTGATCGGTAACCGTTTGTTGCTGGAAGAAAACGGTGTGCAGGGGCTGGAGGCCCTGGACAAGGATCTTCAGGAACTGGAGGGCAAGGGCAGAACCGCCGTCATCGTCGCCCGCGATGGTCAGGCCTGCGGCATTGTTGCGGTTGCGGACACCCTGAAGGACGAATCTGTTGCTGCCATCAAAGCCATGCACGAGCAAGGGCTGCACGTGGTCATGATTACCGGTGACAACGAGCGCGCGGCGAACGCGGTTGCCAGGGAAGTCGGCATCGATGAGGTCCGTGCTGGCGTGTTGCCGGAGGGAAAAGTGGATGCTATCCGCGAACTTCAGGAGAAATATGGCAATCACGTTGCCATGGTAGGCGACGGCATCAACGATGCTCCGGCCCTGAAACAGGCGAACGTGGGAATTGCCATCGGCGCTGGCGCGGATGTGGCCATAGAAGCAGCGGATGTAACCCTGGTGCGGGGCGAACTGTCAGGCGTTGTCGACGCCATGGTGCTGTCCCGCGCGACCTTCAAAAAAATCGTTGAAAACCTGCTGTGGGCCAGTGGCTACAATATCGCAGCCATTCCTATTGCGGCTTCAGGCCTGTTGCATCCGATGATCGGCGTGGTGGCGATGACCGCCAGCTCCCTGTCCGTCATTGGTAATTCAATGTTGCTGCGGCGGCGTTACGATAAAGAGCGCCGATAGGGTTCACTGATTCACCAGTTACGACCCCAAAGCATGTCGCAAGACCAAAGCAATATTGACGAGAGCCATTCGAGAGCCGGCACTGATGCCGGCTCTCCCGGTTTGGCAGCGCTATCAGAGCATCTTTTTCAGCTCACCATGATCACCACTGGTACGGAGCACCACCGTCACATCATTGCTGTTGCGGTTGCGAAAGAACCAGCCGTGGTTTCCGGTGAACGCAGCTTTCAGTTCGCCTTCATCCTCCGGGACACCGCGGCCCTTTTCATAGGAAATGGACTGACCACCGCCGTCACCGTGGGTATCGAAGTTGATTGGGCCGCCTTCAGATACCCAGGAAAAGCGGGCGATGTCACCCTCGTTCATTGTGAGCTTGAACTCCGTGCCCTGGCCTGGCGTCAGAACAAAGCGTACCTCATCCTGCCATTCAGTTTCGCTCACGGGTGCCGGCGCAGGTTCTTCCGGTTTTGCCTCGGCTGCAGGAGCAGGAGCAGGAGCAGGCGCTGCGGCTGTCTCGGTGACTGGCTCAACCGGTTCTGGCCTGCTTACCTCGGTATAGGGCTGAACGGGCACCATTTGCGCGGCGGCATCAGCGGCGGCTTCTTCGGCAAGTTGCTGTTTGATTTCCCCCATTTCTGTCAGGCCCAGAAGGCGGCCTGCACCGGTGGGATCAAGTGCGTACTCGGCGGGCATCACCACGGTCACCAGCAGCAACAGTGCCACGATGGCGGCGATAATGGTGGAGCGGATCAGCTTTGCAGTGCTGGGCAATTCCTGGCGTGTAGGCATATCGCTGTTGTACATAATTATTCTCCAGAATCAGGCGACAAAATAACCGGTAAGCTGGTAGCCAATAAGCAGGAATCCGGCGCTCATCATGGCCACATTGGCGGTGTAGGCGTGACGGAAAAAGCCATCGGTTTTACGCCAGAAACTCATTACGATCAGAATCATGGCCAAAGCAATGAGCTGGCCGATTTCCACACCCACGTTGAACGCGAGCAGGTTCGGTACCAGACCATCCGGTGAAATGTCGTACTCGATGATTTTTGATGACAGACCGAAGCCGTGGAAGAAACCGAAAATCAGGGTGGCGGCCTTGGTGTTGGGCTGGAAACCGAACCAGCGCTGATACGCACCAAGGTTATCGAGTGCCTTATACACCACCGAGAGACCGATGATGGCATCGATGATGTAGCTATTGATGCCTATATTGAAATAGACACCCAGCAGCATGGTGGTGGAATGCCCCACCGCAAACAGGCTCACGTAAATCGCGATGTGCTGCATCCGGTAGAGGAAGAAAACCACCCCTAGCAGGAACAGCAGGTGATCATAGCCGGTGACCATGTGCTTGGCCCCCAGGTACATAAAGGCAATCAGATTTATTCCTGTGATTTCCTGAATATATCCCTTGTCGCCTTCGGCCACGGCGTGGGCCAGTACGTCGGCGCTTATGCCGAGCAGCCCGAGTGTCAGAAAAATCCAGATCAGACGGTATCCACCGACGGCTGCGCGCCCACACCGGCTTCGGTCAAGCAAAGTTGACAGCATAGTGACTCCAATTGTTTTCTTTTAAAAAACAGCAAAGCGGCGAGAATCAGACAATCAGGGAGGCTTTTGGAGGGCGGTCCAACCGGTAACGAAAACTGTGGGGGGAGTCTCCAGCAAAGGGTATGGATTGCCGGAGCGATAACTCGTGGTGGCAGGGGTGGTGGATGGTCAACCGATCCGCCGTATCGTGGGTGTGATTACCAGAGTCATGGTGCATGTGAGGGTCTGACTTTTCGTCGGCACCATGTTCGTGGGGATCATGACTGTGCGAATGGTCCTGATGATCCACTACCGCAGATCCGGTCAGCTCAGCAATACCATGAGAGGATGCCTCACCAATGGCAGAAAACGTCATACCAGACATAGCAACCAACATGATCAGAAGAGGGACCAGTTTTCTGTGGTAGGCGGCTGCAATCATAACTGTCAGTGCATTGGTCGGAAGAACGAAGACGTATATCAAGCTGCGTCTGACGGAGTGATAATGGCGCCGAAGATAACATCTTCCTTTGCCTGAGTAGCAGTTAAAAAATGTAAATGACCTCAAGGATTTTTGCCCGCCATGCTGGAAATCCTGAAACACCGGATCTACCGGCTCCAGTTCATCGCACAGGTGGTTACCTTGCTCGGGCCCGGTCCGGGCACGGTTGTACTCAGCCCTTCAACGCCAGAATGCGTCTGGCGCCGCTGAGCACAATAACCCCCACAATGGCACCGATCACCAGGTCAGGGTAGTTGGAGCCGGTCCAGGCAACGAGTGCTCCGCCGAGGATAACACCCACATTGATCACCACGTCATTGGCCGAGAATATCCAGCTGGCCTTCATGTGGGCGCCGCCCTTGCGGTGTTTGGCGATGAGCAGCAAACAGGCGGTGTTGGCAATCAATGCCACGACGGCAATGATCATCATCAGCGTGGATTGCGGTTCGCTGCCCATCAGAAAACGCCTGCCCACTTCAACCAGAACGCCCAGGGCAAGAATAAGCTGAAGAATGCCGGCGATATGGGCTGCCCGCACCTGCTTCTGGATACCATGGCCCACAGCAAACAGGGCCAGACCGTACACGGCGGCATCGGCAAACATATCAATGGAGTCTGCGATCAGGGCGGCGGACTGGGCGATCACGCCCATGGTCATTTCAACCAGGAACATCAGGCCGTTGATGGCCAGCAATATCCATAAGGTAGCGGATTCCGCAGCCTCATTCGTGTCGGAATCTGCTTTTTCGAGGGCGTGGAGACCTGGGTGACGGGTGTCCTGAAGCACAGCGCCCAACCGCAGGGTTTCCAGTTTGCTGGTAATGGCGCCGGCATCTCCATTGTGGAAAACCTCAAGGGTACGGGCCGACAAATCGAAAGAGAGCGCCTGCACGGAGTCGAACCCACCGAGTGCCAGACGGATCATCCTTTCTTCCGAGGGGCAGTCCATTTTGGGCACTTTATAAACGCTGAGCCACTCGGCTGATGACGTGGGAACGTCTGACTCAGTGGTTGCCTCTGTGTCGGGTTCGTCACAGCTGCACTGGTCGCTACAGGATTTACTCATTCACCACTTCCGGTTCACGCAGAGGTTGCTATCGATAGAAAATCTATAGCAGCAGCCAGGGTAATGGAAGAGGGGGCAATGCAATGCAGCTGATGAACAGACATCAGCTGCACCTTGGGCCATCAATACTCGTAGCGTTTTACGCTTTCAGTCCGTCCGTCGGCGGCGAATGCCATCACGTCATAGCTGTCGTATCGTCCGGTGTCCATGCCCGGAGCACCTTGTGGCATGCCTGGAACGGCAATGCCCAGGGTCTTTTCGCCAAAGGGTAAAGAGGTGGATGCCAGGTAGGCCTTGATGTCATCCGCCGGAACATGACCTTCAATCACGGCACCGTCGATCAGGGCCGTGTGGCAGGAGGCCATCTCTCGAGGTAACTGATGCCTGATCTTGATCTCGTTGACGTTGTTCGTGTTTTCGACTTTTACGTCAAAACCATTACGTTCAAGGTGTTCGACCCAGTCTCCGCAGCATCCGCAACTGGCACTTTTGTAGACGGTCATGGCGCGATCCGTGTGAGCGGGTATGGCGTGCTCCAGCACGGGTTCGGCAGCCTGCAGCCTGAAGCTGATGGCGGTGGTAGTGATCAGAAAGGCCACGAGGCCGAGAGTGGTTTGAGTTTTCATGGGTAGTTCCTTTGAATCAGGCGGAGCATAGCGGACTCAGAGCAATAGGCTGTTGAGGTACGCGCTAACCGGAATAGCTATTGGACTGCCGGGCTCAGTGGCCTCAGCGTTGACACAGGAATGCCTTCAGGAGAGAAAATCAGGAGGAGGGGTTTGAACTTCAGGAATGGGATTCTGATAAGCCGTTCGGGCCGCCAGGGCGACGAACTGGCCAGGGAGATGAGCCGGCGCCTGCATGGGGCCAGTTATCAATGCGTAAACAGACGCAAACGAGCACTGGGACGCACCGACGCGACAGTGAGACTGCTTCGATTCACTGCAGTCTATGGGAGCATCGCCGTGAGATTGGGCCGCATCATGAACCAGACCGCCGCATCCACTGCTGTACGTTGCCTCCATACCGGCGTGATCACTCAACTGGGGAACCGCGCCCACGGAGGGGCCACCTGCCAACAGCAGGATGCTCAGAAATGCCGTTATCAGCTGACGTGCAGTCATAACCGTTTCCAGGCAAAGCAGTGGGTTCACCAGCGAAGTGACGTCACCTCGCAACCTTTGATCGTTGCTCGGGCTCCCAAGCCAAGGGCCCGAATAAGAGCACCTGGGGCAAGAATAGAACCCTTGAGCAGATCACAGGTCAAGCGTAGCGCATTTGTGGTCAGTGTCTTTGATTTGCATCAAACCGGGTTGTGCTGTCGTGAGGCCCCTGTCACATCAAGCGGTCAGCCCTCCAGCTAACGGCCCGTAACAGTCCCGGGGCAAATCCCACCTCACTGCACGCTTGGGTATCACTGAGGCCCGTCAGGCTGGTGTGCCACTCCGGCCGTTTGACGACGCCATGCTAAAGCCGGTGGGAATCTCTCAGCACCACCAGACCAAATATACTGGCGCGCCGATAACGCAAATGAACCGCCCGGTCCGCTTCCGAAGCGGTCGAGAGCTGCTATGCTTGGGTAGTGTTTGAAGACAGATTCTGTCGTGAAGGTGACGGATTATCTGGATATCCCGGGAATACACGACCACTTTAGGCGGTATATTCGAAATCTACTGACATTTTGTCGTTTTTTCAGGAATGGATATGCTGGTTTTGCGGTGCTTGTCTTTCGTTAACTTATTGAACTGTATAGCTTATATGAGAGTTTTCAGCGTTGGGCGCGTCCCGGCATGTCGTCACTTTTGACGTAGAATAAACTGTTAAATTTTTAGGAGCTACCTTATAGAATGTACAATCTTTTAGTTACCGCAAAACGAGGCGTTTGGGACGCACCATTCTATGAGTTCGATAAAAGTCGCTTTCTCGAGTATACAACCGAGTCAATTGCGGAAGCCTTCAAGTCTCTTAGCCCCAGCCTTATAGAAATATTAAAGGGGTATCCGTGTATATTTGCATATGAAGGTGATGACCAAGATCTGCGTATTGGAAAACTTACATCAATCAAAGAAAGGGGAAGAAAGCTACTCATAGAATTTGAGATTGATCAGAATATACCCCCAATACCCTTTGCGGATATTGAGCCAATAGCACCGCTTCTTGATATACGTGATTGGGAGATCAATAGAACCCACTGGGCGGTTAAGGATGAAGATCTTTTTGCACGCCTTTTATCTGCTGGATTGTTAAATGATGAGCAAATACAGGAGCCGGACAAGCAGGAGAAGCCGCCAGCTAAAAAGTCTACCGCTCCGAAAGTGTCAGCTGTGCAGGGCTTCATTGGTAAGGTCCTTTCTTCTGAAAGAGAAAGTGATTTAGAGGTTTTTTACCGGGGCCATTCAAATAAAAATAAATATAAGCTAGAGCCATCGCTATTCAGGAAAGATGACGATGGGAATTATCTCTATTTAGAAAATGAACATATATTGTACCGGGAGCTTCTTGTATCAAACTCTGCAGACTTTCAATCTGACGAATATACTTTGGATAAGCTGGTGAGAATGCAACACTATTCGCTGCCAACTAGATTATTGGACATCACTTCCAACCCGCTAATAGCTCTCTATTTTGCGTGCAAGTCGGCTCCAAATGAAGATGGTGAAGTGATTATATTTTCTATGCCAAGGAAGGAGGTTAAGTATTTCGACTCAGATGTTGCAAGCTGTATATCTAGTTTAGCCAGGATGCCAAAAGGAGAAAAAGACAGAATTAGCTTTGAAGTAGAGGATTTTAATAACCAATCCTCCGTAAAGCGACTAATCCATTTTATAAAAGAAGAAAAACCATACTTTGAGCCAAAAATAATTCCTGATGATCTAAGAAAGATAATCTGCGTGAAAGGCAAGCAAAGTAATGACCGCATATCCTCTCAGTCTGGCGCGTTTCTATTATATGGGCTTGATTCCGTTATGGACGAAGAAGGAACTCCTGAAATAAGTGTAACTCGAATTACCGTGGACAATAAGAAAAAAATACTAAAAGAGCTTGATCTTCTTAATATTAATGAGAGCACAGTATTTCCATATATTGAAAACTCAGCTAAGTACGTTGCCGATAAGTATAAATTTAACAAAGCATTGCAGTGGACAAGCCGCTGAATGCGTCGTAAAGAATAAGAGGGGAGCATGGATTATCCTGGTGAAAAACTACTTATCAAACTTTGGGAGACCCTCGCTGAAAAAGGTGTAGGCTCACTTTTGACTCCATGGCAGGAAAAAAGATTGGCACAGGCCCGGATCGAAATTCGAAGGAATGAAATGCTTCAAATCGCGCAAGCTGAAAAAGAAGTTGAGGCTATCAAGTTAGGCACCTCCTCTCTGAATGACAATTGTTCGACGAAGCTTTTGGAGGTATCTCCGGAAAGGGTCGATGAATTTGGGAGAGTTGAGCCCACGCTAGACCTTGATGATCTTGCATCCAATGTTTTGAAAAGCGGCCTATCCGAAGGCATTAGGAAAGAGGTTAATATAGCAAAAGCGATACTCAATGCCGAAGACATACTACAGAACGATGAGCAGGAACCCTCAGAAGAGCCTGTAGAAGAGGATTGGCTGTACGCTTGGAGAGATTATGCTGGGCGGGTATCTTCGAGTGAGCTCCAAGATTTATGGGGACGCATTTTGGCCGGTGAAGTGAAGCAACCAGGCACGTACTCAATGCGCACTCTAGAATTTTTGAAAGGGCTCTCAAGATCCGAAGCTTTGCTAATAAGTAAGCTTGCGCGTTTTGTCATTGCCTCCCGAATATTTCGAGACAAAGAGCAATTTTTAGAAAGTGAAGGAATTAACTTTACGAAGCTAATGTTTCTGCAAGATATTGGGGTCCTATCTGGCGTAGAGGCAACAGGCTTATCTTCTACCTTTCGAAGCCTCTCAAATGACAGCTTTTTCCAAGCAATCACAGCGAACAAAAAAGTGATCATATTGGAAAATGACGATCCAAAAAAAGAACTGAAAATGCCTGTTTACCTTTTAACTCAAGTTGGAACAGAAGTGCTAGAGCTCGCAAGTTTCGATATCCATCCGGATTACTTGGAATCGGTGGCAAAGGATTTTGTTCGTCAGGGCTTTAAAGTGAAACTTGCAGATTGGGTTCAACAAACTGCTAGCTCTGGTCAATTTTTCAACGCCAGAGAAGTAACACTGGAATGAATCTCTTAACCAGCAGGTGAAGCCGACCGTGGCTTTTACGCCGCTTCGCTCTGAAAAAGCCACCGCAGCGCTCGTCGTTAACACTCACAATGGAATTGGGTGTTTCATCGCTTAGGAAGGCACTATGGAAAATATATCCAACAAAAAGGTGTTCCTATGAAAAAGCTAGTCGCTTTCCTGTTTGCTTCAATGATGATCGTTGGTGTTGCCCATGCTCATTCTGGCGGCACTGATGCAAATGGCTGTCATGCGGGTTCAAAGCCCTACCACTGCCATTAATCAGTAGGTTACTGCTCTGAGGAGACTCGTTCTCCTCAGAGCAGTGCACTACCTGATCGAGCACAAGCTTGGATCCGTCATTCTTCCACCCCATGTACCGCAACGAAGATACCGGCCGGCTGGCCTACGATCCTGCTCAAGATCATCCTGTTCGCCTACTCCAAGTGAATCACCTCAGCCGCGAGATGCAGTGGTGCTGCGAGACCAGTATCATTTTCAAGGCCGTGTTCTGCGATACGGTGCCGCATTTCACCACCCTGGCCAAGTTCGTCAGCAGCCACGTGGATGAGATTGACGAGCTGTTCGAACAGCCGCAGCCGGGCCCCGAAGTTCGCGCAGCAGAAAGACAAGCACGGAAAACGCCACCAGAACCTGCCGGATAAGGGCTGGAAGGACACCATCCCGGCGAGTAAATTCCAGTTCGACCCAGTAAACCTGCATCTGTCCAACGGGCGAATCCCTCACCTACCGGGGCCAGTGGCAGCTATACTGCCTGGTACACAACATTGAGAAGCTGGCGAATTACGGGTAGATGGCAGCATGAGGCTGGGGTCGAAAGGGTCGAAACGGGCCTTCTGGAAACCGGTGGTGTCGGCATTCGTGGCCCCCTGGAGCCGATACCGGTTCCTGTGCATCGGAATCTGGAGAGCCGTTCCGTTGACGGACGGGTCAAAAAATTAGCAGTCAGGCTGTGGGGATAACTCAAAATCGGGTTTTTCTACAGCGTCGTTAGATTTTTCATAGGAAAGCTAAGTGAAGCATTGGACAGAGCCGAACGGAATATTCCTGATTCAAATTCCGACAGAGTGGCAATACCTAAATCCTGTCGTGGAAGACGAAGAAGAAAAGTCTCCATACAGCTTTCAGCCTTATGAAAATGCTAAAGGGTGCTTTCAAATTAGCTGTTATCCACTAGATGAACTGTCGCCTAAGCTTGCAGACCAATATCCGAATGGCGTGCCAAGCTCTACATGGCGATCTTATAGAATGGATGACTCAGAATTCTGTGTTCACATGTTTTTTGGAGCGATAGAAGATCAGGCTTTAATTGGTAAATTTATCTATGATTCGAATCTTGAAAATGATGGACGAATAAATGCTGAGCTCCGCGTAGTTGATGATATTTTAAAATCCTTGGTGATTGTCCCTCCTGATGACCGAAAGCTCGCTTCTGATATGGACAAGCTTGATCGGTTCCAAGGGGCTTTAGCTGCATCATACGACCTTCTGGATAATGCAATAGAGTCTGATTCCTTTATCGAAGTAATTGCCGTTTCTTCCAATCAGATCGATGCCTTTCTCAGGTTAAGTATAGTCATCTCCATCCAACTTAAGAACCAGACGGACGAGGTTCCACTAAAATACCTTTTTCAAGCTGAGGCTGAACGAGGATTGATGGAGCGGAAAATATACGATGACGCCCTCAAATATAGCGTCATTACAGACAATGACCACAAAGAGCTTAACTCCCTATATAAGTTAAGAAATCGGGTGATACACAGGTATATAATATCTGACATAAAGACCCGAGATTTACCCGGTATTGCACTCAGATATATTGAGGCGTCTGAGAAAGTGCGATTAATATTACGAGATCTTGAGAATGAGCAAAAGTGTTGTCAATATGGAATTTACGGTAAGAAATTCATGAAATTTTCCGAGCCTGATGACGAGGCAGTAAAACGATTATTTGCTGACGTTAACGACAAGCATCTTATTCGTAAATTCGCCAGGAAGATCACGAATGATTGAATCTAACAAATTCAGGCAATGGACGCTCCTGACGTCACACCCCTGCTGAAGGCGTTATGAAAAGCGTTCGTCTTGACGTACGTACCCATAGGCGTACACTTGGTGGAAATTTGAACACGCAAGAGGTGCGTCATGACGGGAATCACAGCAACTGAGGCGCGCAGCAACCTTTATCGGTTGATTGACGAGACCGCCGAGTCCCACCAACCAATCGTCATCATGGGTAAGCGGAACAAAGCCGTCCTGGTTTCCGAGGAAGACTGGTCTGCAATTCAGGAAACACTTTACCTGCTCTCCGTACCCGGTATGCGGGAGTCTATTCGTGAGGGGTTGGATACCCCCGTAGATGAATGCGATGAGGAGCTGGACTGGTGACATGGAAGTTGGTTTACACCAGGCAAGCCCAGAAAGATGCAAAAAAATTGGCCTCCAGCGGGCTCAAACCAAAAGCCCAGGAACTGTTAGCGCTGATAGCGGAAGATCCATACCGCAAACCGCCTCCATTTGAGAAGCTCATTGGTGATCTTGCGGGGGCCTATTCACGCCGCATCAATATTCAGCATCGTCTGGTCTACCAAGTGCTCGAGGACGAGCGAGTGGTGAAAGTTCTCAGGCTCTGGAGTCACTACGAATAATGCATAACCAGCCGCTGTTGCCGGACAATTTTTCCACCGCTGCGCGGCTCCAAAATTGCCGTAAAGCTCTGCGTTAGCGAGTAGGTTTATGCGTCGGATTTGGATGGTAGCTTTGTTAGCAGGCATTTTGGCAGGATGTGCCAATGTTTCCCGCTTTGAGAAAGACGCTTTAGTCGCCCATGGAGAACATCTTAATAATGCTCCTGAGACTCTTTATTACACACTATTTATAGAAATTGGCAGGGTGACTGACGCTAACATAATGAAAGTATTGGTTAAATTGACACCAGATGCGCCTCCCATATTGCTATCAGAAGTGAAACCAGAGTCAGTTGCCAGGTATTTGCCGCGATTTGTACCCCCACCACAATGGCCGGAGCATTTGAAGAAAAAAGCAACAGAATATCAGGCCTATGTGGGTGGCGGTTTCCACATCACATTTGACGATGGTCGGTTTATATCTATAGGAATATGCTCGCATTGTTCCGGAGGTCGTGAGTATCCGGTCATCGGAACTCCAAATGGAAATGACTTTTATACACTGCCACTTACAGAGCAGCAGCTTATAGATGTATTCGGTTCGCCTGGCCGAGTGTATAAGGTCAATGAAGTTAGGTATTGACGCTAACAAACGCATACAGTCGGACGTGGACTTCCCCCAGTTTTGTGCACACTGGTTTTTTGCCTTGGGCTGGCTTTGTAAAAATGGTCTTCAGCAATCTGTCAGGGCTTCTGTTTTTTGGCGTCATCAGCCCATTTCGAAAAATATCTATCAAAAAAGAGCTATCAAACCGTTATGACGAGAAAGACATTAAGCTTAACCCGGAAACCAAATAAAGACGCCAAACCAGTGGCTAAGGAAGCCGAAGCTATGGTTGAGGTTGAAGGTGAGGCTGATCCACAAAAGCGTTTTTTAAACGGTGTGGCTATCAATCCTGCGCCGGGGATTCGCCTGGAGTCAGGTTCAGAAAAACTCACGGTGCGCGCGATGGATTTGATCACTCCGATTGGAATGGGGCAACGGGGTTTGATCGTTGCACCGCCGGGGTCTGGAAAGTCGACGATTCTAAAAGATATTTGCCAGGCGGTGGGCAAGGCGTATCCCGAGATTAAACTTTACGCGTTATTGATAGATGAGCGCCCCGAAGAGGTGACTGATTTCAAGCGTAGCGTCCCGGCTGAGGTACACGCTTCTTCTTCGGATGAAAGCTATGCTCATCACGCTCGCGTTGCCGACGAGCTTCTTGATATCGCTCGCCAACAAGCTGGCGAGGGTCACAACGTCATGATTGTGATTGATTCTCTCACCAGTCTTGCGCGTGTGCACAATGCGGAGCGAAAGAGCAGCGGTCGTACTATGTCTGGCGGGGTTGATGCTCGAGCGATGGAGATCCCGCGGAGGTTGTTTGGCTCTGCACGAAACCTTGAGAATGGCGGCTCGCTTACCATTTTGGCAACCGTTTTGGTTGATACCGGCAGCCGTATGGATCAGGTTATATTTGAGGAATTTAAGGGCACGGGGAACATGGAGCTGGTTTTATCAAGAGAGGTTGCGAATCAGCGAATCTTCCCCGCGCTGGACATTTCGAAAAGCAGTACACGTCGTGAAGAGCTGCTGTTGGATCCGAAATATTTAAACAAAATAAGAGCGTTGCGCCGGGCGCTTAGCGGTCTCAAACCGCTGGAGGGCACAAAAAAGCTGGTTGAGCTGCTTGAGAAATACCCCACAAATGCTGAGCTTCTGGAAAACATCCCCGGGACGCCCATCGATTGAATCCGCGCTACGGGGGGCAGACCCTGGTTGAAGTTGATGGCCCGTGGTGGCCGATATGCGTCGTCTGGCGCAATTGCCGGGCTGATCACCACCATCTGCGCAACTGGTGAAACCCCATCTTTTGGGTTGGTCTGAAGGATGAAGAAGCCTAACCAGGCAATGGAAGGAGTTCTAATGACTGATCACTTCGGTTCTTGTCTGTGCGGCACTGTGAGTTTTGAGGTAAAAGGTGATTTCGACAGTTTTTACCTGTGCCATTGTCAGCATTGCCAAAAAGATACAGGTTCGGCTCATGCGGCAAATCTATTCTCGCACTCAGCTAAATTGGTCTGGCAGTCGGGTGCAGATTCTGTGACTTCCTTCACGCTCCCCGGCACTCGTCATAGCAAAAGCTTTTGTAAGCTGTGTGGTTCAGCATTGCCAAACACTCAGGTCGCAGGTTTTCTCGTTGTTCCCGCAGGGTGTTTGGACACTGAAATCACTATGTTGCCAACAGCGCATATCTTCTTATCCAGCAAAGCTGCTTGGGATGAGGGGGCAGGGGAGGTGCCAAAGTTCGAGGGACTGCCAGCTTGAGCTACCATCACATAACCAATGGCTATTGTCGGACGCAGCTACGCTGGCGCTCCGGTGCGCCGTAAAGCCAGTCGTTAAGTCCAAGGATTGGTATGAGCCTGATTGAGATAATAGCTTTGTTTGTCGTGATGACAATTTTGGCGCTCGTTCCGAGCACTAGCGTCGCGTTGGTTGTTGCTCGATCTTCGACAGCCGGATTCTTGAACGGCGGTGCTGTTGCGGCTGGAATCGTAGTCGGTGATCTCGTTTTTGTGTTTCTCGCTGTTCTTGGAATGGCTGCGTTAGCCGAAGTGATGGGCAGCTTTTTCTTGATTCTGAGGTATTTGGCGGGTGCGTATCTGATCTGGTTCGGCATCAGCCTTTTGAAATCGAGGCCTTCATCGCAAGTAGAGGCTTCTGGCCGGTTAGCAACGACATTGTCAGCAAGCTTTTTCTCTGGATTAATCCTCACCCTTGGCGATGTGAAGGCCATACTTTTCTATGCGAGCCTCTTTCCCGCTTTTGTCGATCTCGCCACCATCAAGACTCCGGATATAGCAATAATTGTCGTTTTGACCATAGTTGCGGTTGGTGGCGTCAAATTAGGTTATGCATATTTTGCAATGCGAGTGGCATCATTTGCCAGAGGGCTTAATGCAGAACGACCCGTTAAAGTCGCTGCGTGTGGTTTTATGGTTGGTGCAGGTGCATACCTCATCGCAAAGGCTTAACAGATATGAGCCTTTTCGCGGTCAAGGCCAAGGACAGCGACAGCTTTTCTGTTGCGGCGTTAACTACTATCACGCAGGACTAGCAGATAACTTACACTGTACGTACAATGTAAGCATGCTTCACTTAACCTTCGAATGGGATAGCACTAAAAGCGACTCGAATCTGCAAAAGCACGGTGTCTCGTTCGAAGAAGCGAAGACAGTGTTTACCGATGAATTTGGTCGATTGATGAGCGATCCAGACCACTCTGAGCCTGGCGAAGATCGTTTCCTATTGCTGGGGACGAGTATTCATTCGCGCTTGCTGGTTGTGTGCCATTGCATCAGGCAGGAAGACAGGATTCGCATCATTTCCGCGCGAAAAGCCGAGAAGCGGGAAAGAAAAATGTATGAGAGGTTCCGTCATGCGTGATCACTACGATTTCACCGACTCCAAGCCCAACCCTTACGCCGCGAAGCTCAAAAAGCAGGTAACGATAAGGCTGGACGAGGATACAGTAGAGTATTTCAAGCAAATGTCTGAGCGCAAAGGGATTCCCTATCAGAGCTTGATTAACTTGTACCTTCGAGACTGTGCGGCCAATCATAGGGATCTCAAACTGCAGTGGCAGTGATAGTTAACCAGTGATTGTGGTGTCAATCGCACATATTCAGCCATATGTTCACGCTACGGTTCCTGGTTTTTGGCCATGGTCTTGAGCACCACAATCATCTTTCTCATGCAGGCGATGAGAGCGATTTTCGGTATCTGGTCAGCGGCCGTTTTTTAACGCAACCGCACCCGGTCGCCATCGCTCAACCCTGTCGGCGGGTGCAGGATTACCAGTTCGCCGGGGGCCAGGCCACTTAACAGTTCCCGCTGCAATCCCGCCCGGCGACCAGGTTGCACGGGGGTGCGTTCGGCGGTGCCGTTGCTGATCCGGTAGACGAACCAGTCGTCGCCTTCCCGGAACAGGGCGGCGGAAGGCAGTTGCAGCACGTCGTCGCCTTCCCACAGCAGGAAGCGGGCATCTACCCGGTAGCCGTCGCCCAAATTGTCGGGGCTGCCGCTTTCCAGTCCGACAATCACCCAGACCCGTTGTTCGTCCACGCCGAGGGCAGAGACCCGGGTGAAGGCGGCGGGCTCTACTCTGCGGACCAGCCCGGTGAGTTGTTCATCACCACCCCAGCGCTCCAGTTCTACACGCTGGCCGGGGGCCAGGCGCACGGCGTCGGCGGACAGCACGTCTACCTCTACCTCCAGACTGGCGGGGGTACCCAGTGACAACACCACTTCACCGGGCTGGATCACGCCTTCACTTTCCCGCAATTTGCGCAGTACCACCCCGGTCACCGGTGAGTGCACGGTGACCGGACTGGCGTCCCGGTCCGGCCCCCCGATAGTGAGGGCGGCCCGGGCGGTATCCCGTTCATGGCGCGCTACATCCACCGCGAACTGGGCGGAGCGCAGCAGTGCCTGGCTCTGGCGGGCTTCGGCCCGGGCCCGGTCCAGGTCGTCCTGGCTGGCATGGCCCCGCTCCACCAGCCGCTGGATACGGGCCAGCTCGGTGGCCGCCAGATCAGCCCGCACCTGTTCCGCTTCGGCCCGGGTCATGGTGGCGCTGAGGGCCGCTTCGGTACGGGCCACCACGGCTTCCGCCTGCAACCGGGTACGGGTATCCAGGGGGGCCGAATGCAGCGGGTAGATGTGGAACAGCGGATCACCGGGGGCGATGGCGTCGCCGGGCTCCAGGATGACCCGGGCCAGATGCCCTGCAATGGGAGCCGTCACCTGATAACGGTCGGCAAAGCGGGTGCGGCCTTCGTTTTCGATGGTTACCCGGAACGGGCCTTGCGTCACTTCGGTGCTGTCCACCAGTTGCGGCGGGCTGCGGAAGCCCCAGGCCAGGGCTGCGACGACCAGCAGGGCGGCGAGGGCCATAAGCATCAGGCGGCGGGAGGGCAGTGTCAGGGACATGGTATTACTCCGGAGCTTTCAGGGCCGCCACCATATCCAGCCGGATCAGGTTGCGGGCGATGAACAGGGCGGAAATCAGGGTGGCAACCAGTACCACGGCGGCGGCCATGGCGTAGGTGCCGGTGTTCAGAATCAGGGGTATCCGGTACAGATCGGTCTGCATGGCCAGGGTCAGTAACCAGCACAGGAAGGTGCCCAGGGCGAACCCGGGCAACAGCGCCACCAGGGTCAGCAGCAACAGTTCACCCAGCAGGATGAAGGCCACCTCTGGTCGGGTGAAGCCAAGCACCCGCAGGCTGGCCAGTTCCCGGCCCCGTTCCGCAAAGGCAATGCGGGCATTGTTGTAGGCGACGGCAAAGGCTATGGAGCCGGCCATGAACATGCTGAACAGGGTAAACACCAGTATGTTCTCATCCATCATTTCATAGAATGAGTTGATGCTGTTCTCCCGCAGGGTGACGCCGGCCACGCCGGGGCGTTCTTCCAGCACCGGGTAGAGCTGGTCCAGCTGGCCGGCCTCCAATGCCAGCAGGGCACCGGTGACCCTCGGTCCTTCCTGCAACAGGCGCGACAGTTCCCCTCGCTGCAGGTAGGCACCGACACCGATAAACTCGGTGACCAGCCCGGCCACAGGGATTTGCAGGTGCTGGCGGCGGCCCTCCAGTATATCCACCTCCAGCAGGTCACCGGGCTCGACCCCCAGCAGCCGCGCCAAATGGTCGGTCAGCATCACGCCCCGCTCGGGCAGGGGCTGGGCCTGCAGGCGGGTGTCCAGGATCGAGCTCAGCCGGCTGTCCGGTTCATAGCCCTGTAGCGCGGTGCGGTATTCCCGGTGACCGTGGCGCAGGGTGGCCGCCACGGCGCGGAAGCCTTCGGCGTAAAGCACGTCCGGCAGGGCGGCCAGTTCGCGAATGGCCCGTTCCGGCACCGCGTCGGTAAAGGTGACGGTGGCATCCTGGGTGTTGGCCAGTTGGAACTGCACCGACATCATGTGATCAATGGATGACCGCTGAAAGCCGGTCAGCATCATCATGGCCACCGCAAAGGCGAGACCGGTGACCGAGAGCAGAGCCTTTACCGGCTGGCGCTCCAGATTGCGCAGAATCATCCGGGTGGGTTGGCTGAACCAGTGGATACCCAGACGTTCCAGCAGGGTGCGGCGGTACACCGGCGGTGGCTCCGGGCGCATGGCCTCCGCCGGCGGTAACCGGAACGCGGCTCGCACCGCGGCCAGGGTGCCGATCACTGCGGCGCCACCGGCAATCAGGATGGCGGTGATCGGCACCATGGGGCGCAGTTCGAACGCCAGGAACGGAAAGCGGAAGAATTCCTGGTAAATGCCGGCGAGGGCATCGGTGAGCCACAGCCCCGCGATCACCCCCAGCAGGGCGCCCAGAAAGACAATCACCAGAATCAGGCTCAGGTAATGCCCGGCCACGGTCAGGTTGTCGTAGCCAAAGGCCTTGAGCACGGCAATCTGCTCCCGCTGGGTGCGGATCAGGCGGGCGGCCACCATGTTCAGCAAAAAGGCGGCTACCCCCAGAAACACCACCGGCAGGAACCGGGCCATGGCCTCCAGCTGAGCCAGTTCTTCTTCCAGAAAACGATGAGACACCAGATCATCCCGGTCGTGTGCACCCAGGCTACCCCAGGGAGCAAGCACCTCGTCGAGGGCAGCAATGACGGAATCGCTGGGGTAACCGGGGGTCAGGGTGACGGTCAGGCTGTTGAAGGCGCCGGTCATGCCAAAGGCCGCCTCCACCGCCGAGCGGTTCATCCACAGCAATCCGTAGCGGGCAAAGTCCGGGAACAGATCCCCGGGGCGGATCTGATAGATGAATTCCGGCGACAGGGCAATGCCGGTGATGGTCAGCCGCTGCAGGCGACCCTGTATGACCACCGTCAGCGGATCACCGACCATCAGGCCGTGGGCCTCGGCAAAGGCTTCGCCGATCAGCACCTGATCGCTGCGCCAGGGTTCCGGCAACTGGCCCTGGCGCAGGTAAAGCCGGTTCAGCTGTGGCTGGCGGCCATCGGGTATCGACAACACCTGACCGGTGACTGGCTCCCGGAAATTCTCCAGCCGCAGGTTGACCGGCGCCCGCACCCGGGTTTCCAGGGTGGCAACGCCGGGGATTTTCTGCAGCCGTTGCGCCAGCTGCTCGGGCGCCCGCTTCAGGTCGGCAAACAGATCGGCAAAGTGCTGTTGCTGGTAAACCGTCTGCTGGGTCAGCCGCAGGGTATCCACCATGGCAAAGGACATCACATACATGGCCACGCCGGTGGCCAGCACCAGCATGATGGCCAGGGACTGGCCCTTGAGTTGCCAGAGATTGCGCAGCAGTTTGGTGGTCAGGGTGCTCACCACTGCAGCTCCGTGGGTGCGACCGGGCTGGGGTTGTCTGCGATCTCGCTGACCCGGCCGTCGGTCAGCCGGATCATGCGGTGGGCCATGTTGGCGATGACCGCGTTGTGGGTGATCACCGCAGTGGTGGTGCCCAGTTCCTGGTTGATTTTCTGCAGCACTTCCAGCACCCGGATCCCGGTTTTCGAATCGAGGGCGCCGGTGGGCTCGTCACACAACAGTACAGCGGGGTTCTTGGCGATGGCCCGGGCGATGGCCACCCGTTGCTGCTCACCACCGGACAGCTGGGCAGGGAAATGGTCCAGCCGCTGTTCCAGACCCACCAGTGCCAGGGCTTCATCCGGTGACATGGGGGCCCGGGCGATGTCGGTGACAATGGCCACGTTCTCGCGGGCGGTCAGGCTGGGAATCAGGTTGTAGAACTGGAACACAAAGCCCACATGGTGGCGGCGGAAGTCGGTGAGCACCCGTTCGCTGGCCTGGCCCAGGTCCGTGTCCCGGTATTGCACAATGCCGCTGCTGGCCCGGTCGAGACCGCCGAGGATGTTGAGCAGGGTAGACTTGCCGCTGCCGGAGGCCCCCAGCAGCACCACAAATTCCCCTTCGTACAGTTCCAGATCCACGCCGCGCAGGGCCTGGATTTCCACGTCGCCCATACGGAAGGTGCGAGTGACCTGCTCAAGTCTGAAGACAACCGGGCGTGAAGGCGTATCCATGGGGCGCGGGTCCATCCTTTGGCAAAGCGTTGGGATCTACAACTGATTGTGGCAGTCCGACGAGTAAAACACGTTGTGTCAGGTCAAAAAAAACCCGGCCAGAAGGCCGGGTGGAGGCACGGATACCCTTGCGGGTACCCACGACAGGAAAGGTTAAGGCAGTGTTCGTTATTTGATGGCCACCGGATTGACCGGTGAGCCGGTGCCCTGTTCCATTTTCAGTGGCGCCGCCACCAGCATGAAGTCGTACTGGCCATCCTCAGCACTGTCGGCGGCAAGGTCGTCCAGCCACCAGATTTCAGACAGCACCACGCCCATATCCCGCATCAGGGCACCGTGCAGTGGAATGATGTAGGTTTCACCGTCAATCTCCTGCACCACCCGCTCAACGGCGATGTTGTCCATGGCGATCATCGGGGTCTCCATGGCGTCAATCCACTCCAGCAGTTCCTTGCTGTAGCAGAGACCGGGCTCGTTCATGGCGCTCCACTCGGCATCCGGCTCTTCGTCCCAGAAGCGGGCAATGGAACCGGTCCGGATCACCAGGATGTCCCGTTTGTTGACCGTGGTGCCCTGGGCTTCCGCCGTGGCCTGCAGATCGTCCAGGTGGATACAGGAGTCCACCGGCAGGCGATGGAGATCGCTGCTGCCCATATGGCGACCTACGTCCAGCAGCACGGCGCGACCGACAATGCCTTTCTCGCCTATGGCGCCGACATCGGCATGGCTGTGGCCATGGACGGTGCTTTTCGAGCTTTCACCGCCATATACCTGTTCGCCGTACCAGGCGTGTGCCAGGCCATCCACATGGGTGGTGCCCTGCAGGTACATGAACGCGACATCGTCAGAGTATTTCACGCCTCCGGCGAGAGGTTCCGCCTTGCCCGCCATGTACACACCTTCATCGGTGGCCATGAAGTGCAGGGTGGGCACCCGTCCGGGGAAAACCGGACCAGTGCCTGAGGTCATCGGAATCTGCAGGGTGAAGGTCTTGCCGCTGCGTATGGCGGAGGCACCTTGCTGTGCTTCGGCCTCTCCCAGATAGTTCAGGGCACCGACCTCGTCGTTGTCACCCCATTTGCCCCAGTTGCTGGGCGCGTCTTGCTGCAGTCGCTCTATTGATGTCTCGGCCGTTGCGGTACCGGCCAGGGTCAGTCCCGCCAGCAGTGCTCCGGTGCACAGGGCGAGAGGGGATTGCTTGAATTGCATGGTGCTCTCCTTGTTTTAATTGTCGTCACACTTCGTCCACGGGAATGAAGGACCTATTCCCGTGGTCAAAGATCCTGCAATGTCAGTTGGTACCGCGCCGGTGCATATTCCGGCCCATCGTGACCACCCATTCCGTTTAAACGTGACCGCCTGT
>NZ_CAXBDN010000030.1:0-23745 GCF_963974375.1 uncultured Marinobacter sp. | reverse complement strand
GAAATCCGGTCATAAAGCGTTTCTTTTGGCACATCAGTGTCCTGAGGCTACAACCCGGATTCACTCCCCGGTATCGAAAATATTGCGCAACCGCACATCCGGATCATCCCAGCTCCCGGAAACACTGTAAGTGGCACTGGTGAGCCGGCTCAGAGGCTCGCCCAACAGCTTGTCGAGAACAAACAGGGCACCGCCTATGGGTGGCGAGGCCCCGATCAGAATAGCGGCCAGGGGAAGGTTCTGGGTCAGCGGCAGGATCACCACCAGGCGCATATCCAGCGATTCGTCCACCAGACTGGTGGATCCGGTCAGACGAAACGCTCCGGAAGGACCTGCCAGCTGCAGCTCCGGCGTCCACTCCAGTACGCCATTGGTCAGGCTGGCCGTACCGGAAATGGCATCAAAGGCCACACCCGCCTCGTAAAGATCGGAAAAGTCGAACCTGAGGCGTCGCTGCAGGGTGTCGGTATTGAGCAGGTTGAAAAGCCGGAACAGCTGCGCGGTGTTGTTACCTTCCAGAATGACACCGTCATCAAGCCGGACTACCAGATCGCCATTGAGCTGATCCGGCGCCAACTGGTCAGGGCGGCCGGTCCAGTCCAGCTCAAGCCCTATGACCGTGGCGCGATTGGTCAGGGGTATGTCATCGCCGATCAGTGCGGAAAGCTCGGCAAGCTCGCCCCCCTCAATATTTGCCGACAACGCGGTCCGGGCTTCACCGGTGCGGATGCCCCAGCTCAGCTGACCGTCCAGCGCCAGACTTCCCAAACGCCCCTGAATATCCCGCACGACGACCTGGTCTGCCTCCGGATTCATCACAAACGACCAGGCGCCGGCCTGCTGCTCACCCAGCCAGAGGGATTCGATTCGCACATCCAGTTGCGGCCAGTCATCAGTGGCCAGCTGCCGGAATGCCTCCAGTTGCTGGGTTGGCGTGAGAATGGTACCGCTATTATCGTCGCCCCCTGACGAATCGCCGTCGGGTGAATCACCACGGGCCAGCTGCAGACGTTCCAGATCCAGCCAGGCCAGTTTCCCACCGGCCGGCAACCTGAGCCGGCCAGTGGCCCGCTCCGATGACGTAGCAATCAACCAGCCCCCGGCCTCAGGGGTTACCGACAGGCTAACCTCCGGAAAAGCCATAGTGCCAAACACCAGATTGTCCGCATGGATATCCAGCCGCTGCAGCCAGGGCACTGACGCCGAATACAGCAGTCCGTTCTCGCTACTGCCGCTGCCAGGCTGCCCGGGAAACAGCTCACCGGCCATGGCTTGCCAGCGGGCGGGCTCCAGACGGCTAAAACGTCCTTTCAGCCGGACCCCGGGTGCCAGTGGCCCGGCATCCGATTGTGCCCCGGTGCCGACGTCGCCCAGGTGAACATCGGCGCCGAAGATTTCCCCGTGCTGCCAGCCCATGTAGACACTGGCCCGGTCGCCCCACTGGCCATTGAGATACAACTGGTTGTTGTCGGCCCAGCGCAGCCCGAATTCCAGCGGTGGCTGGTCGATGCCAGCGCGGGACGTGCCCGCTCCGAGGCCCAGCGGTTCCGGCCAGGCCGAGATAAGTTCGCCGGTCTCAGCCCGGATACGGAGTGAGGTGCCGGCATCCGGCGCAATAACAAGGTTTGCCCTGTAGGGCAGGAAACCGTCGATACCGGGGTCAGCATTGCCCGCGCGCTCAGGTAAAAACTGACCAAGGATGGCCGCAACGTCGGCGCGTCCCTCCTGCTGTATACGGAGCTGACGCTGGTCACCGTTGAGCCCCAGCGTCACGGCCACCGGATGGCCCAGAAAGCGGGCAGAAATATTACCGGCCTGCAAACCATTCTGGTCGCCTCCGCCATTGCTGTAGGCTACGTCACCCTGCACATCGAACCAAACCAGGCCCGCCGGTGGGTAACGAATCTCACCATTACTGGTCTGCAGCCGGCCGCTTACGCTGAAGTCGCGATCCGGATCCAGGGGAATACCGAGACCCAGCTCAACATTGAAATCTCCTGCCAGCTCAATGGTGTCCGCCGCCGCACCGGCCATCTCTCCCAAGGGGGTGTTGGCGAGCCAGAAGGCGACCTGCTCACCGGTCACTTTCGCCGCGGTATCCACCTGCACCAGCGCAGCTCCCGCATCTTCGAGCACCTGGACCCGGCCTGGCTCCAGAGCCAGACCACCGGTAAGCGCCTGCTCCAGCCGGACATCGGTACGGCCATTGTTGATAACCACTTCGCCAACCGCACCGGTCACCTCTGGCCAGCGCGGATCGTAAGTAATCTCGCCATCGCGGAAGCGAAAACGCATGGAGGTGCTGAAACTGCCGGGGGGTAAATCACGACCGATCTGGCCATGGGCGAAAAACTGCCCCTGCTCGATGACACCTCCTGTAATCGCGGTGGTTAACCACTGGTACAGCCCCTCACTCACGACCCTTGCCGGCACAAAGTCTGCGAGCATGTCGGCACGGCCGTTCTCCAGCCCAATCGCCAGCCCCAGACTGTCATCACCATCAAAATCCAGCTTCAGATCAAAGGCGCCGGTCAAGCGGGTGTCTTGCTGGTAGCGGACACTCAGGTTACGCCCGAATACCCGGATAATGCCGGGTTCAAGGCGCCAGCTGACCCGGCCAGCAAGAGAATCCGCCGCCCAGGCGCCGGTAAACAGTTCGGGAAAGCCCAGGGTCGCGTCGTGACTGTCCACCTCAACCCAGCCCCCGCGGCTATCAAGCCACAGAAACCCGTCGATGTTGCTGCCCCCGGGGGCGCCGCCGTGGGCCACCACCGACACATTGTCCATACTTGCACTCAGCTCGAACGGGCTGTCACCCGATCCGGGCATCCGCAACCGGGCCCAGGCCAGTGTTCCGCCGGGCTGGTAGCGCTCCAGCGCGCGCTGCGCGGCGCCCGGAAGGATATCCAGCTCCCGGATCAATGCAGACAACCCGGTAAGTGGAACACTGGCGGCGGTTATCTCATAACCGGTGTCCTTGCCGGCGAATACTTTTTGCACCTTAAGGTCAATGCCCTCCACCCTCTGGTCACGCCAGCGCCATTGCAGATCCTGTACGTGCCACTGGCCTCCCGCAAACAGCCCCTGGCCTCTGCCCTGAGATGGGGCGGGATTGCGTTGCCAGCCAACCGCCGCAGAAAAATCCTCCAGGGATGGCAGGCCGGTTCCATGACTTGTCACCTCCAGCCGCGGTATCTGCAGCCCGGCGTTCAGTGATATCAGATACCCTGCCTCGAAGTTCAGCCAGGCTTCCGCCTCTGCTTCACCGGACACGATATCCAGATGGCGCCAGCGCATTTCCCGGGTGAAGGCATTCAGCACCCGCCCCGGCCGCAGATTGGCGTGAAGCCTGCCAGTGAACTCGCCATCAAAAAGATGCGAACCAACCAGGGTGATGGTGGCCAGCTGTTCCGTGGTACCGGAGCGCATGGCCCGGCCGGAGGCGGCCACCACGCCATCTTCGATGACCAGGTCCAGCTGCGGAACATCGATGTAGACCGTGTCCTGATCCGGACTTTCTACACCGAGGGTTATGCGGGTTACACGGAACTGCGGATCAGACACTCTGCGGGCTAACTGATCGAGCCAGAAGTCCGGATCTTTCCAGTGCTCCGGGATCCAGCTTTCCTCAAGTACTTCCGGTAGCTCCGGTATTTCCGGGTGGTCACCGTCATCCCGGTCTCGCCAGGCAGCCAGCTGGAGGCGGTCCTGCTGATTGCGGGTCAGAATCATATCCAGGCTGTCGGCTTCAATCCGGTCAAACACCAGACCCAGCCGCAACAGGGATTTCAACCCGTCCAGACGGAAGCGAAGCTGACCCAGACGAATGGGCTCAGCCCGACGCTGCTCGCCAGCCGCCATGCCAACACCCCCCAGGGTCACCCGGGTGGCTTCAATGGTTAACGATGGACCCTGCCAGTTCGCTCTGAGCCGGCCTATGGAGACATCCTGTCCGGTACGCTCAGCCAGAACTGCCTCTACAGCCGGGCGATACTCGTCGACGGTCTCAGCCAGATGGCGCGCCATGGCCGCAGCCACAGCCACCAGAATCAGCAGGATCAGCAGTAACCAGCCGACACAGGCGGTCAGTTTGCGGGCGATAACAACCGCAGTGGAATCATTGGCACCGCTTCCTGCGGAGGGAGAGGAAGCTCGTTCAGGGCACATGTTTACGTCCCATCTGCCAACACCGGCCGGCCGCAGAGATCAGCGGTGCCGGCCAGATCGCAGGCCGTTCAGAACAACACTGTTTCAGAGTAACACCACGTCATATTGTTCCTGACTGTAGAAAGGTTCGACCTGGAAACGAATCGATTTGCCGATAAAGCTTTCAAGGTCTGCAACGTTGTCTGCTTCTTCATCCAGCAGGCGGTCGATCACCTTCTGTGAAGCCATGACCAGGTAGCTTTCGGCCTCATAGGCCCGGTTAATCCGCAATATTTCCCGGAAGACCTCATAGCATACGGTTTCGGGTGTTTTCAGGAAGCCCCGGCCATCGCAGACCGGACAAGGCTCACAAAGAATCTGGCCGAGGCTTTCGGTGGTGCGCTTGCGGGTCATTTCCACCAGGCCAAGTTCGGACACACCGGTGATCTTGGTTTTGGCGTGATCCCGTTCCAGCATTTTTTCCAGCATACGGTGAACCTGACGCTGGTGCTCGGGGTCATCCATATCAATGAAGTCGATGATGATAATGCCACCGAGATTGCGCAACCGCAGCTGGCGGCCAATGGCCCGCGCCGCCTCCAGGTTGGTCTTGAAAATGGTCTCTTCCAGATTACGGTGCCCCACAAACGCACCGGTATTGATGTCAATGGTGGTCATGGCTTCGGTCTGGTCAATGATCACATAACCGCCAGACTTCAGCTGCACCTTGCGACTGAGCGCCCGCTGAATTTCATCCTCGACGCTGTAAAGGTCGAAAATCGGCCGTTCACCGGGGTAATACTCCACCTTGTCATTGAATTCCGTGACAAACTCATCCACAAACTCCATCACCCGCTGATAGCTTTCGCGGGAGTCAATGCGGACCTTTTCAGTCTGAGGCCGGATCAGATCACGAATGGTACGGATAAACAGCGGCAGATCCTGATAGACGATCGACGGTGCTCCGGCCTGCCGGAGACGCTCAGAAATGGATTGGTTGAGGCGCTGCAGGTATTCCATGTCTGCCAGCAGGTCTGCCTCCGCCACCCCCTCGGCGGCGGTGCGGATAATGAAGCCACCCAGGCACTCCTCCTGGCCGGCGATGGCCTGCTCGATAAGGGTCTTGAGCCGGGCCCGCTCCTCTTCATCTTCGATGCGCTGGGAAATACCCACATGGCTTACGCCGGGCATAAAGACCAGATAGCGGGACGGGATCGAGAGCTGGGTGGTCAGCCGTGCTCCCTTGGTTCCTATAGGGTCCTTGGTGACCTGAACCACCAGAGACTGGCCTTCTCTGAGCAGGGTGCGGATATCAGGCACGGAACGGCCGCCCTCGTTGCCGTCGTTATTGCGGGACTCACCGTCCTGGGGCATGACATCGGAAGCGTGAATGAACGCTGCCCGTTCCAGACCGATGTCCACAAACGCCGCTTCCATACCCGGCAGTACCCGCACCACCTTGCCTTTGAAAATATTGCCGACAATGCCTTTGCGGCTGGCACGCTCCACATAGGCTTCCTGAAGCATTCCGTTTTCCACAAGAGCCACACGGGTTTCCACTGGCGTGACGTTGATCAGAATTTCTTCACTCATGCCTTTCTCCATTGGCAGGTTGCGGCGGTATTCCCGGTCAGTGCATCAGGACGGCCAATCCGCCCAGACCTCCAGCCCGGCTGCAGCCAGCATGCAGGCCGTTATATCCAGCGGCAGTCCGACCACTGCGCTGTAATTGCCCCGGATTGCGGTGACGAAAATGCCACCGCGCCCCTGAATGCCGTAGCTGCCGGCTTTATCCATAGGCTCGCCGGTACGGCAATAGGCGTCAATTTCTGAGCTGCCCAGCGCCCGGAAGGTAACATCGGTAATACTCAGTTCGCTGGTCACACCGTCCGCCGTTGCCAGCGCTACGGCCGTCATCACCTGGTGACTTCGGCCAGACAGCCGTTGCAGCGTCTGTCTGGCTTCGTCTACCGTTGCCGGTTTACCGAGAATCTCGCCATCCAGCACCACCGAGGTGTCCGAGCCAAGCACCAGTACACCCGGCCGGGCTGCCCTGCGGTAACCTGCAGCCGCCTTTGCTTTCGCCAGACGGATCACGTAATCCGCCGCCGGCTCTCCGGTGCCCGGTGTTTCGTCGATATCCACCGGCAAACATTCGAAAGTCAGGCCCATCTGGGACAGCAAACCGGCCCTGCGTGGTGAGGCCGATGCCAGAATCAGAGTTTTCTTCATCGCACGCCCGTTACCCCAGTTTCCGGTTGACCCGATCCAGCAGTACGCACACCACCGGCCAGATCAACGCTCCGGTCAGCGCCGGCCAGAGATATTCAAAGCCATCACCATGGCCACCAAGCATCTGCTTGACAAAATGCACCAGCATCTGATTAATGCCCAGCAGCAGGAAAACAATCAGGCATTGCTGGGGAATGGGGAACATCCGCAGGCGTTGATGGATGGTCAGCACCAGAAAAGCGATTACGGCCATGGCAAAGGCATTCACGCCCAGTGGCGTGGCCTCGAGAACATCCAGCAGCAGCCCCAGTACCCAGGCCGTCAGAACGCCAAATTGTGCCGGTGCCCGGAAGGTCCAGTAAAAGACCATCAACCCCAGCCATTCCGGCCGGAATTCGTACCAGCCTGCCGGAAACAATGAAATACTCAGAACCAGGGCCAGCACAATACTGAAACCGAAGACCGGATAGCTGATCACTGACAACATCAGTTAGCGCCCTCTTCCGGAACAGGTTCTTCCGGGTCCTGCTGGTCGTCATAAAGCCCGGATTCATTGTTTCCGACCTCCTGAAACACCACCAGAATCAGCTTGCTTCGGTTCAGATGGGCCATGGGCGTGGCTTCGATCGTCACGAAGGGCTCCCCCGGATCCTTCCGTATCAGCGCAACTTCTGCCACCGGGTAGCCTTTTGGAAATCGACCGCCAAGCCCGGAACTGACCAGCACGTCACCTTCCCGGATATCAGCGGTGTCGGGAACATGGACCAGCTCCAGGCGATCAATATCACCGTTGCCCAGCAGAATGGCCCGCAGCCCGTTGCGATTCACTTCCACAGGCACCGCATGACTGCTGTCGGAAATAAGAAGGACCCGGGAGGTGAAGGCGGAGGTGTAGAGCACCTGGCCCATCAAACCCTTGGCATCGAGAATGGCTTGCCCTGCCCGGACGCCGTCCCGGGAACCCTTGTTGATGATGACTTCATGGGAAAATGGATCCGGTGAAACGCCCACTACTTCGGCCACGACAACGCGGTCATCCAGACTGCCCGAGGCGTTCATGAGCTCCCGCAGCCGGCTGTTCTCGGCCGCCAGCGCTGCGTATTTCAGTGCGCGCCGCTCAAGAATCATTACCCGCGCCTGCAGCGTCTCGTTTTCCCGCAGCAGGTCATCCCTCGGCGTAAAGACATCGCCGAGCCAGCCACTGAAACGGTCCGGTGCGTTGCCCAGCCAGAATACCGGCGCCAGTCCTGTGGACACAGAGCGACGGACTTCTGTCAGTTGTTCAAAACGGGCATCAGTAACCACCAGCACAACCGACAGCACAAAGACAGACAGCAGGCGAAAGCCCGGCATCGGACCAGGTACGAAAAGGGTCTTAATAGCGAAAAGCCTCCCGCCTGATACGACAACCGCCGCTGTGGTTACCCACCAGCGGCGGCATCGGTAGAGCGGAGGGCGTCAGGTCGCAACCCGATGCCATGATCAGAACTCCTGGGAGTACATACCAATGCCACCCCGGTCGATGACTTCCAGTGCCTTGCCGCCGCCACGGGCGACGCATGTCAGGGGATCTTCAGCGATGATAACCGGCAACCCGGTTTCCTCACTGATCAGCTTGTCGAGACCTCTCAGCAAGGCACCGCCGCCGGTCAGCACAATACCCCTTTCAGCAATATCCGACGCCAGCTCGGGCGGCGATTGCTCCAGCGCGCTTTTCACGGTCTGAACGATTTGCGCCAGGTTTTCCTGCAGGGCATCCAGAATCTCTTCGCTGTTCAGGGTGAAGGCTCTGGGAACCCCCTCTGCCAGATTGCGACCGCGAACGTCTATCTCGCGGATATCCAGGCCTTCATAGGCGCAGCCGATTTCATGCTTGATGCGTTCGGCGGTGGAATCACCGATCAGGCTGCCGTAATGGCGACGCACGTAGGTGACAATCGCTTCATCGAACTTGTCACCGCCAACCCGCACTGATTCGGCGTAGACAATACCGTTCAGGGAGATAATCGCAATCTCGGTAGTACCACCGCCAATGTCGACAATCATTGAGCCGCTGGCTTCTTCCACCGGCAAACCGGCACCAATGGCTGCCGCCATGGGCTCCTCAATCAGGAAGACTTCTCTGGCACCGGCACCCATGGCAGACTCACGGATGGCCTTGCGCTCCACCTGAGTGGACTTGCTGGGCACACAAACAAGCACCCTGGGGCTCGGGGTAATGAAGCTGTTTTCATGGACCTTGTGAATAAAATGCTGAAGCATTTTTTCGGTGACCACGAAGTCGGCGATCACGCCATCTTTCATCGGCCTGATCGCGGTAATGTTGCCAGGAGTACGCCCCAGCATACGCTTCGCTTCGGCGCCAACAGCTGCCACCATCTTCTGGGCGCCGTTAGTGCGGATGGCCACCACCGAAGGCTCATTCAGCACAATACCCCGCTCACGGACATAAATAAGCGTGTTAGCGGTGCCAAGATCAATCGACAGATCGCTGGAAAAAAGACCTCGGATTCTTTTGATGAACATTCGCGTTATTTCAACCTGAGAAATGCAGTCGGGAAATGATGCCGCAACTTTAGCAGTGAGCACCTCCGCAGGCAAGGCAGGCGGGTCAGCCGGACCGGCATCAAGGGGCTCTGACAATGCCACCGGACGCTCGCGCAACATCGTTAATCTGTTACCATACACGATTTACCGGCGCCCGGTCGTGATCATCGCCGATCAGCGGGCGTAAACAGCTGCGACACTTCGGTAACAGGAACCTGGCGGCTGCTAATGACATTCCACACACCCGGGGGGGCAATGCGTGACTATTTCCCGCATGGACATCGAAAAGGTTGCTGTACTGGCGAGAATTCGCGTCGACGACGAACAGGTCGCAGCGCTGGAAAATGACCTTGGCAACATCCTGAATCTGGTGGATCAGCTGAGTGCCGCAGACACCAGCGCGGTTGAGCCCATGGCTCACCCGCTGGACGCCGTTCAGCGGCTGCGGGCTGACGAGGTTACCGAGACCAATCAGCGGGAGGCCTTTCAGGCCATTGCCCCGGCCACCGAGAACGGGCTTTACCTTGTTCCCCGCGTCATTGAATGATCTGACGATCTGCAACACCAGGAATCATCATGCATACCAAATCCGTAGCAGAACTCTCCCGGGAACTGGAGAGCGGCAAGATATCCAGCGTTGAACTGACCCAGCAGTTTCTCGACCGCATCCGGCAGCAGGACGGCAAATACAACAGTTTTATCACGGTGACCGAAACCGGTGCCCTGGCCGATGCCAAAGCGGCAGACGAGCAACGGGCGGCGGGTAACGCCACCCCCTGGACCGGCGTTCCGTTTGCCCACAAGGATATATTCTGCACCAATGGCGTACGGACCACCTGTGGTTCGAAGATGCTGGAAAATTTTGTACCGCCTTACGATGCCACGGTCACGGAGAATTTCCGCAAGGCCGGCGCCGTCTGTCTCGGCAAGACCAATATGGACGAGTTCGCCATGGGCTCATCCAACGAATCCAGTTTTTTTGGTGCCGTGACCAATCCCTGGGGATTGGACAAGGGTGACAAGCGGGTTCCGGGTGGCTCCTCCGGTGGCTCCGCAGCGGCTGTGGCCGCGCGCCTGATTCCGGCAGCCACTGGCACCGATACCGGCGGCTCCATCCGCCAGCCGGCGGCCCTGTGCGGCATTACCGGCCTCAAGCCCACCTACGGCCGGGTGTCCCGCTACGGCATGATCGCTTTTGCCTCCAGCCTTGACCAGGGCGGTGCGATGACCCGCACCGCGGAAGATGCCGCATTGATGCTGAACGTCATGGCGGGTTTTGATCCCAGGGACTCCACCAGCATTGACCGGGAAGTACCGGATTACACCGCGACTCTGAACGAGCCGCTGAAAGGCCTGAGAATCGGCTTGCCCAAAGAATACTTCTCTGACCAGCTGAGCCCGGCCATGGAAGAACAGGTTCGCAACGCAATTCGCGACTACGAGAAGCTCGGCGCCACGGTAAAGGATGTTTCCCTGCCCAACGCCAACCTTGCCATTGCCGCCTACTACGTGATCGCGCCGGCGGAAGCCTCCGCCAACCTGTCCCGTTTTGACGGTGTTCGCTACGGCTACCGCTGCGAAGACCCCCAAGATCTGACGGACCTGTACACCCGCACCCGGGCCGAGGGTTTCGGCAATGAAGTGAAGCGGCGGATTCTGGTGGGCACCTACGCTCTCTCAGCCGGCTACTTCGACGCCTATTACCTGAAAGCCCAGAAGGTGCGCCGCCTGATCCAACAGGACTTTGTGAATGCTTTCAAGGAAGTGGACGTACTGATGAGCCCGGTGTCACCCTCACCGGCCTTTATTCAGGGTGAGAAAAATACCGACCCTGTGTCCATGTATCTGGAAGACGTGTTCACCATCGCTATTAACCTGGCTGGCATTCCGGCCATGTCTGTGCCCGCCGGATTTGTGAACGGCCTGCCCGTGGGCCTGCAGATCATCGGTGACTATTTCTCTGAAGCCCGGCTGCTGAACGCCGCCCATCAGTTCCAGCAGGTGACCGACTGGCACCAGCGTGAACCACAATAAGCCCGAGAAAGGAGAATGTTTATGCAATGGGACATTGTGATCGGGCTGGAAATACACGTTCAGCTCGCCACCCGCACCAAGATTTTTTCAGGCTCCAGCACCGCTTACGGCGCCGAGCCCAACACCCAGGCCAACGCGGTTGATCTGGCCATGCCTGGCACACTGCCGGTACCCAACGAGCAGGCCTTTCGCTATGCGGTGATGTTCGGCCTGGCAGTGAACGCCGAAATAGGCCGGCGTTCCATGTTTGAGCGCAAGAACTACTTCTATCCGGATTTGCCCAAGGGTTACCAGACCACTCAGCTGGCACAACCGATTGTCGGCCCGGGCTTCCTGGACATTGAGCTGGCCAGTGGTGATACCAAGCGCGTGCGTATTCACCACGCCCATCTGGAAGAAGACGCCGGCAAGTCCTTGCATGAGGACTTTCATGGCATGACCGGCATCGACCTGAACCGGGCCGGCACGCCGCTGATCGAGGTGGTGACCGAGCCGGACATGACCAGTGCCGAGGAGGCCGTAGCCTTCGCCAAGAAGATGCACAGCCTGGTGACCTCGCTGGGCATCTGTGACGGAGACATGTCCCAGGGCTCCATGCGTTTTGACGTCAACATTTCGCTCAAGCCCAAAGGCGCCGAAACCCTGGGCACCCGCACCGAGACCAAGAACCTGAACTCGTTCCGCTTTATGGAACAGGCCATTGCCCATGAAGTTGAGCGGCAGATGGACATTCTGGAAGACGGCGGCGTGATTGTGCAGGAAACCCGTCTCTATGATGGCGACCGGGACGAGTCCCGCTCCATGCGCAGCAAGGAAGAAGCCAACGATTACCGTTATTTCCCCTGCCCGGATCTGCTGCCGGTGGAAATCGACGACTCGTTTATCGAGGACGCCCGCAGCCGCCTGCCGGAGCTGCCCGACGCTCGTAAGGCCCGCTTTATTGATCAGTACGGCCTCAACAATTACGACGCCGCCCTGCTGTCGGGCGACGCCAGGCTTGCGGCGTTTTTCGAGAGCACGGTCGAGTACGGTAAGGACGCGAAACTGGCGGCCAACTGGATTCAGGGGGAGTTCTCTGCCCGTCTGAACGCTGAAGACAAAGCCGTTGCCCAGTCTCCGGTGTCCCCTGAACAGCTGGGTCATCTGGTGACCCGGATCGCAGATAACACGCTGTCCTCCGCTGGCGCCAAGAAGGTGTTCGATGCCTTGTGGACCGGTGAAGGCGACAATGTGGATGCGATCATTGATGCCAAGGGCCTGAAACAGGTTTCCGACACCGGCGAACTGGAGAAGATGGTGGGCGAGGTTCTGGCCGCCATGCCGGACCAGGTGGCGCAGTATCAGGACGAGCAGGACCCGAAGAAGCGCAAGAAGATGCTGGGCGGCTTTATGGGGCCGCTGATGAAGGCTTCCAAGGGTCAGGGTAACCCCAAGTTGTTTAATGATATTTTGCAGAAAAAATTGGGCGGTTGATTCAAGCGACTGACCGCTCCGGGGCCAAGCTTAGGGGCTGGGACCGGGGTGGTGCCCCTTTTCTCCGCCGCAATTCACGGTCCATCCCTGGACCGGCCTTGCTCCGCGCCATCCCTGGCGCTGCTACAAAAGGGGCACCACCCCGGTCCCGATCGAACAGATCGGATAACTCCAACGAACAGACGAACAGAAAAAATAAATAGGCTTTTTGGGGCCGCAAGACCCGGCAGACGTGTGTTGGTGTCTGTGGGCTGTGGGTCGGGGGGCTTTTCGCAGCAGCGCCATGGATGGCGCGGAGCAAGGCCGGCCCAGGGATGGGCCGTGAATTGCGGCGGAGAAAAGCCACCCGACCCGCGGCCCTACTCCCAAGCCTCAGGCCCGGGCTTTATACCCAAGCCAAAATCAAGACACAGAATCAGCCAGTACACCCCACAAGTCATGCTCATCAGCATGCTCAATCAAAACCCGCACAATCTGCCCAGGCTCCAATCCGGTCTCGTCGTTGAGATACACCATGCCATCAATTTCGGGCGCATCTGCTTTGGAGCGGCCAATGGCCCCTTCCTCGTCCACTTCATCAATCAGCACATCAATGGTGGTACCGATCTTTGCCTGCAGGCGGGCGGCTGAAATCTCGGCCTGTTTGGCCATGAACCGGGCCAGACGTTCGTCCTTGACCTCCTCCGGTACCGCTCCTTCCAGCTCATTGGCTTTTGCGCCTTCAACCGGGCTGTAGGTGAATGCACCCACCCGGTCCAGCTGAGCTTCATCCAGCCAGTCCAGCAGGTACTGGAAGTCTTCTTCGGTTTCCCCGGGAAAGCCGACAATAAAGGTAGAACGGATAGTCAGCTCGGGGCAGATTTCCCGCCACTTGCGGATGCGGTCCAGGGTTTTGCTGTCGTGGGCCGGCCGTTTCATGGCTTTCAGCACCTTGGGGCTGGCGTGCTGAAAAGGGATGTCCAGATACGGCAGGATCTTGCCTTCCGCCATCAACGGGATAATGTCGTCCACATGGGGGTAGGGGTAAACGTAATGCAGACGGACCCAGACGCCCATTTCTCCCAGGGCCTCGCACAGGGACTGCATTTTGGTTTTCAGGGGCCTGCCCTGCCAGAAGCCGGTGCGGTACTTGGTGTCGACACCATAGGCCGAGGTATCCTGGGAAATCACCAGCAATTCTTTGACCCCCGCATCCACCAGCCGTTGCGCTTCGTCCATGACGTCGCCAATCGGGCGACTCACCAGATCACCGCGCATGGAAGGGATGATGCAGAACGTGCAGCGATGGTTGCAGCCTTCTGAAATCTTGAGGTAGGCGTAATGTCTGGGCGTCAGTTTGATGCCCTGAGGTGGCACCAGATCCGTGAACGGGTCGTGTTTCCGGGTGGGTGGCACGAACTGATGAACCGCACCCACTACTTCTTCGTAGGCATGGGGACCGGACACTGCCAGCACGCCGGGGTGGGTTTCGCGGATCTTGTCGGCCTCTACCCCCATGCAACCGGTGACGATGACCTTGCCATTCTCGCTGATAGCCTCACCGATAGCGTCCAGTGATTCCTGTTTGGCGGCATCGATGAAACCACAGGTATTGACCACCACAATATCGGCGTCGTTGTAGGTGGGCACGACGTCGTAGCCGTCCAGCCGCAACTGGGTAAGGATACGCTCGGAGTCCACCAGCGCCTTGGGGCAGCCGAGGCTGATGAATCCGACTTTGCCGTTGCCGGCGACGGGGGTCTTGTCTGTCATTGGAAAGCCACTAACCGTTGAATGAAATGGCGCTCATTCTACATCACCGCGCATGCCACATCACAGCACCAGACACACCCTGACGCATGTGAAAATGGCGCCCACAGGGCAATACCGCTGATAACAAAGACAAAAACATGACATGGATCACTACACGAATCTTGCTGCTCACTTATCGACCAGTTACAATCATGCACATTGCATATAATCTGCCAGGTTATAGCCGTTCTTTAATCCGGTAACGTCATTTTAAGCAAACTGCCTCGGTTACGGTCAGAAGGATAGTCATGGGAAAGCCATTGAACGTTGACTCCGGAAACGTCACACCGGTGAGGGTGAAGCCTCGCTCCAGTGCACCGTGCCTGCGGGACCAGCAGCGCGTTGACGCCTCCCTTTCTGTTCAGGTCCATCGCCCCGGTCAGTCCCCGATTGAATGCCTGATGACGAATCTGTCCCGCTCCGGGATGATGGTCAGTTGCGACGCCGAGACTATTGACCGGCTGGTTCCATCACGGCGGCCGCCGGCTCCCGGGGACTGGATTGATGTCTCTGCCCGGTTTGAAGTTCCCGTGATCAGCAAACAATCTGTCTTGGTCTCGGCCACCTGCCACCTCGCCCACCTGAGGCGCGTTTCCCGCAATGAATTCCAGCTGGGGATTCGATTCGTGGATTTTCAGGGACGCGGTTTCGACTACGTTGATCAGTACGTCCATCGCCTTCTGGCGGACCGCGCACCGGAGCAGCCGACAGCGAAGTGATTGCCCGGCCGTTCCGGGGTCTTCAGAAGGCACGTAGGTGTACACAATTGGTCCGCCAATCCTCTCGAACTCATCACTGAATTCAGTAGCCGTCGCCGCATATTGTTATAGCCCCAAGCTCTAAGTGTCGCCTTTCTTATAAGCATTCATCCCTGCTATAGTATCGCTCCTTCGTTTTATACTTCGATATGGCCCTTGTGCCCGGTGATCAGACTTATGACCTCGTACAACCTGACCCATCTCAAACAGCTGGAAGCTGAAAGCATCCATATAATCCGGGAAGTTGCCGCTGAATTCGACAATCCGGTCATGCTCTATTCTATCGGCAAGGATTCTGCGGTCATGCTGCACCTGGCCCGTAAAGCTTTCTATCCGGGCAAACTGCCATTTCCGCTGATGCATGTGGACACCACCTGGAAATTCCGGGACATGATCGATTTCCGCGACCGCAAGATCAAGGAGTATGGTCTCGACCTGATCGTTCATACCAATCAGGACGGCGTAAAACAGGGCATTGGCCCATTCACCCACGGCAGCGCCAAACATACCGACGTGATGAAGACCCAGGCCCTCAAGCAGGCCCTGGACAAGTACAAGTTTGATGCGGCCTTCGGCGGCGCCCGCCGGGATGAAGAAAAATCCCGGGCCAAGGAGCGGGTGTACTCCTTCCGCGACGAATACCATCGCTGGGATCCCAAGAACCAGCGGCCAGAGCTGTGGAATATCTACAACGGCAAGATCAACAAGGGCGAGAGCATCCGGGTGTTTCCCCTGTCCAACTGGACCGAGCTGGATATCTGGCAGTACATCTACCTTGAAAACATCGAGATCGTGCCCCTGTACTACTCTGCGGTAAGGCCCGTGGTGGAGCGGGACGGTACGCTGATCATGGTGGATGATGAGCGTATGCCTCTGAAAGAGGGCGAGAAGCCCATGATGAAATCCATTCGTTTCCGCACCCTGGGCTGCTACCCGCTGACCGGTGCCATTGAATCCGAGGCAGACACGCTGCCTGAAATCATTCAGGAAATGCTGCTGGCCACCAGCTCCGAACGCCAGGGCCGGGTTATCGACCACGACTCAGCGGGCTCCATGGAACAGAAAAAGCGGGAAGGGTACTTCTAAGATGTCACACCAGTCTGATCTGATCGCGGAAGACATTCAGGCCTACCTGAAGCAACATGAAAACAAGCAACTGCTGCGCCTGCTGACCTGCGGCAGTGTGGATGACGGCAAGAGCACCCTCATCGGTCGCCTGCTCCATGACACCAAGATGATCTATGAAGATCACATGGCCAGCCTGAAAACCGACAGTGCCAAAATGGGCACTACCGGCGAAAAACTGGATCTGGCGCTGCTGGTGGATGGCCTGCAGGCGGAGCGGGAACAGGGCATCACCATTGATGTGGCTTACCGCTATTTTTCCACCGACAAGCGCAAGTTCATCATCGCGGATACCCCGGGCCACGAACAATACACCCGCAACATGGCTACGGGCGCATCCACCGCGCAGGTGGCGATCCTGATGATCGATGCCCGCCACGGCGTGCTGACCCAGACCCGCCGGCACTCCTTTATTGCCTCGTTGCTGGGCATCCGCCACATCGTGGTCGCCATCAACAAGATGGATCTGGTGGGCTTCAGTGAGGATCGCTTCAACGAGATCAAGGAAGAGTATCTGGCGTTTGCCACCCGCCTGGGTCTGAATGATATCCGTTTTGTGCCGATTTCTGCCCTGGAAGGCGACAACGTGGTCAACCGCAGCGAGCACACCCCCTGGTTTACCGGCCAGCCGCTGATGGAAATCCTCGAAACCGTGGAAGTGGGTCGTGACAAGAACCTGGAGCACTTCCGCTTTCCGGTTCAGTACGTGAATCGTCCCAACCTCAATTTCCGCGGATTCTGCGGCACCATTGCCTCAGGCACCGTCAGTCCGGGCGACAAGGTCATGGCCCTGCCTTCACGGCGCACCAGCACCGTCAAGGAGATTGTCACCTTCGACGGCAATCTGGCAGAGGCCTACATCGATCAGGCGGTCACCATTACCCTGACCGACGAAATCGACATCAGCCGTGGTGACATGCTGGTGAAAGCGGAAGACGAGCCTGAAGTGGGCAACCGTTTTACCGCCAACCTGGTGTGGATGACCGACACGCCTCTGGAAACCGGGCGTCTGTACGATATCAAGCTGGGCCCCACCTTTACCTCAGGCACGGTAAAGCGGATTCATCACCAGACCGACGTCAACACCCTGGAACAGAACCCCAATCCGGCGGCCCTGCAGCTGAACGAGATCGGTTTGTGCGAGCTGACCCTGAGCCAGCCGGTGGCCTTTGATGCCTACCCACGGAATCATGCCACGGGCAGTTTCATTGTGATCGACCGCCTCACCAACGTGACCATTGGTGCGGGCATGATCGCCGGTACCGTTGGCGGTCTGGAATCACTGGATCCGGTCACTGCCGAAGAGCGGGCACGTCGTCTCGCCCAGAACCCCTGCATCATTGCCTGTAACGGCAAACAGGCGCCAGCTCTGGCTCTGGCAGTAGAGCGGGCCCTGTTTGATCAGGGCAAGACATCTGTCGTGCTCAGTGAAGACAACTCAGGCAGTCCCGATGACCGCCGCCGCACAGCGCAACTGGTCAGCGCCCACGGCCTGATTGCCATTGCCGTCAATCTCGGATCGGACGTCGCCTCGGTTTCGGCCACATCCGACAGCCCGGACGATATTCCTGCTGCGGTCAGCACACTGCTGCAGGATCTGCGGTCCCGGTAAGCTGCCTGAGCGTCAACAGCCATGGATGGCAAGATGAGTCCGTGGCACAATCCGCTGGCCCTGAAGACAACCTCTTCGGGGCTTTTCCGTTTTCCCGACCAGGATTTCCGCAATGGCCATCAAACACCTTCGTACCCTTTTCGCCAGTCAGTACCAGCCCGGCCAGCCAGCCCGCATTCGCCCCGGTGAGACACTGAGCGAACCAGGCGGTGATTACGAGGCCCTTCACAAGCAGATGAAGCGCCTGTTCAATGCGAAACCCGGGAAAAAATACGGCCGTTTCTCCGACGATATCGGTGAAACCCCCTTCAGCAGCTGGCTGAAAGATTACCTGGACGACAAACAGTCGTTCGCCTCCTTCAGCGACCGGGTTTTCGGCCAGTGGCAGGAACTGCTGAACAGCGCCCAGGAAGAAATCGAGGGCCATCTGATGCTGGTCCATGAAGCCCTGGCCGACTCGGAAGTGGTGTACCTGCTGATGATGGAAAACGACAGCGCCATGCGCTTTGACGCCAAACAGATGCTGGACGCTACCGACATTCTCAGCCTGTCGCGTCTCAACCTGGCCGTTCGCATCGAGCTGGATGACTGGCGCAGCGACAATCCCGGCGATAATTATCTGACCCTGGTGCATTCCCGTGGCACCGGTGAAGGCGGTGACCTGTTCATCAAACTCTGCGGTTTCACCAATCAGGTGGATGTGGAGAAGGAAACCCTGACCTTCATGGACGCCGTGGAAGCCTTCGCCAAAACCTCGGAGCCGGAGGAAGCCGGCAAGGTGCGGGCCAGAGCCTACGAATTCTGCAAGGAGCAACACGCCCTGGGCGAGCCGGTAGCCATCGAAGCTCTCTCCGGCTATCTGGATGAAAGCCAGCCCGAGCGCTTCCGGGAATTTGCCTCCCAAACTGCGGAAATACCGGCAAGCGGCGTATTGCACCCGGATCACCGCAAGGTGAAAAAGCTGGTGCGCATTGCCGGCTCCGGCGGCGGTATGAGCGTGTCCTTCTCCTCCGACCTGGTGAACCAGGCCATCTACTACGACCGGGACAAGGACGCACTCACCATCACCCGCCTGCCCAAGGCGCTGCGGGAGCAGCTGCAACGGTATCTGGAAGATCGCGAGAGCTGAGAGCCTGCGAGCTAATCCCCCATCAACTCGGGATGCCGCTGCTTGCGAACACCGTTCATCCAGCCCACACCGTCCACCAGTTCGCCGGTTTCCGGGTCGATAGGTGGATAGGGCAAGCGGCGGTCGTCACAGTAGCGTTTGACCACGGGCTGGCACCAGCAGAACAGCAGCCGCAGGTATTCGTCATCCGGCAGCCTGCGCACGTCGAACAGTCCCGCTTCCTTACGCTGGCGCTGGGCTTCTGAAAGGATGATGGCGCAGGCGGCGGAGACGTTGAGGGATTCCACCATGCCCATCATCGGAATCACGATGTGCTCGTCGGCCTGCTCCGCCGCGTTCGCGCTGACACCTTCCACTTCGTTACCCATGATGATGGTACAGGGCACGGTATAGTCGATTTCACGGTAGTCCACGGCCCGGTCTGACAACTGTGCGGCGTACAGCTTGTGACCCTGCCCTTTCAATGCCTCTATGGCATCATCCATGGACCGGTGGGTGTGGGTCGTCACCCAGCTGTAGCTGCCGCCTGCGGTCTTGCGGAAAGCACGAAACCCCTCTTTGGGCCAGACCGCGTGCATATTGGCGAGGCCAAAGGCGTCGCAGGAGCGAAGAATGGCCGAGAGATTACGGGGTTTGTGCACCTGGTCAGTGAGAACACTCAGGTCCGGTTGGCGGGTGTTCAGGGTCTGCTTGATCCTGGCAAGGCGTTCGGGAGTCATAACAATCAGAGTTCACTCGTAATTTCGGGTAAAAGGCCTGATAAAGACGCAATATTACCACAGCGAAATAGCAACGACCGGCAACAATGGTGGTTGCAGAATGATCACCCCGTTATAATGCCCAGTTCGTTTGTACCTGCGCCCGGATCCAACACCACCCGGCGCAACATTCACCAGAATACGTGAGAACCATGGCCAAGAAGCTGTACATCAAAACCCACGGCTGCCAGATGAACGAGTATGATTCATCCCGCATGGCGGACCTGCTGCGCTCCGGCGAACAGGTAGTCATGACGGATACCCCGGAAGATGCCGACATACTGCTGCTGAATACCTGTTCGATCCGGGAAAAGGCCCAGGAAAAGGTCTTTCACCAGCTCGGTCGCTGGAAAAGCCTGAAGGCCAGCAAGCCGGATCTGATCATCGGCGTGGGCGGCTGCGTGGCCAGCCAGGAAGGCCAGGCAATCATTGATCGTGCTCCGTTCGTCGATATGGTCTTCGGCCCGCAAACCCTGCACCGCCTGCCCGACATGATCACAGAAGTCAGAATGAAAGGCGGCGTTGGTGTGGTGGATGTCAGCTTCCCGGAAATCGAGAAGTTCGACAACCTGCCGGAACCCGGTGCCGACGGGCCTTCTGCCTTTGTTTCCATCATGGAAGGCTGCAGCAAGTACTGCACCTTCTGCGTGGTGCCTTACACCCGTGGCGAGGAAGTCAGCCGTCCGGCGGATGATGTGATTGCGGAAGTCGCGCACCTGGCAAGCCAGGGTGTGCGGGAGGTCAACCTGCTGGGCCAGAACGTGAACGCCTACCGCGGTGACACCCACGACGGCGACACCATGGACCTGGCGGAACTGATCACCCTGATCGCCACCATCGATGGCATCGACCGGATTCGCTACACCACTTCCCACCCGGTGGAGTTTTCGGATTCGCTGATTGAGGTGTATGAAACGGTACCGGAGCTGGTCAGCCATCTGCACCTGCCGGTCCAGAGCGGCTCGGATCGGATTCTGGCTGCCATGAAGCGTGGCCACACGGTGCTTGAATACAAATCCAAGTTACGCCGTTTACGGAAGATTCGTCCGGATATCAGCTTTTCCTCGGACTTTATCATCGGTTTTCCGGGAGAAACGGAAAAGGACTTTGAAGACACCATGAAGCTGGTGAATGATATCGGCTTCGATGTGTCCTTCAGTTTCGTCTACAGCGCCCGCCCCGGCACGCCGGCATCGGATTTACCGGACGACACGCCGATGGATGTGAAAAAGCAGCGTCTGTCCATCTTGCAGCAGCGCATCAATCAGTACGCCATGGATATCAGCCGCAAGATGGTGGGTACTACCCAGCGGATCCTGGTGACCGGTCTGTCCAAGAAAGACCCCGGTGAATTTGCTGGCCGCACCGAAAACAACAGAATTGTAAACTTCCGGCATGATAATCCTGAGGTTGTCGGGCATTTTGTGGATGTGGAGATCAGGGAGGCATTGCCTAATTCTTTGCGTGGTGTGCCTGTAGGATCGGAACTGCTTTGACGGTCGGTGCCGTCAAGACACACTCCCGAGACGAGTGAGGTCGGTATCATTTTCCGAAACACGCCCGCAAGTACGTCCCTGTAGGGCTCCGGTCGCGCCATCCATGGCGCTTCAGGGTTTCGGAAAACGATCCCCACCTCCCTCTCTTGGACAATTGAGTTAGCTGTGTAGAAAAACGTAAGCTATTCCTTGAAGGAATTACTGTTTGTCACCATCTTTTGTTTTAAAGCGACAAACACATTGCTGACGAGGTGAAGGTCGGGAAGTTTTTACCAGACCGTCTGTTGCCAGGGATGGCAACAGCCGAGCCCTACATGGACGTACTCGCGGGCGTGTCTGGGAAAAATTTACCGACCTTCGCCTCAGGCACCGGACCTTTCAGTCCTGAATCAGGCTTAAATGCCACAAAGCTCAACCAGGGGAACGATTGAAAACCACTGACGCCCGACAATTTGACCTGCACCCGGCAGACCAGAGCCGACTGGCCACCCTGTGTGGACAGTTCGATGAACACCTCAAACACATTGAACGCCGCATGAACGTGCGCATTGGTCGCCGTGGCCACCACTTCCGTATCGAAGGCGAGCCCGAGCGGGCCACCGCCGCCACCGAAGTGGTCCGGCATCTATACCGGGAAACCGAATCCACCACCGACATCAACCCGGAAACCGTGCACCTGTTCATCCGCGAATCCGGTTTCGAGCGACTGCCGGACGTGGACGACTTTGACGGCACCAGCATCGTCATCAAAACACCCAAGGTTCAGGCCAGGCCAAGAGGCAAGAACCAGCAAAAGTACGTCCATAGCATCCGCAGCCACGACATCAACTTCGGTATCGGCCCCGCCGGGACCGGCAAGACCTGGCTCGCGGTGGCCTGCGCCGTTGAGGCCCTGAAAGACGAGCAGGTGAAACGTATCCTGCTGGTACGGCCAGCGGTCGAGGCCGGCGAGAAGCTGGGCTTTCTGCCCGGTGACCTGGCCCAGAAGGTGGACCCCTACCTGCGGCCACTCTACGACGCCCTCTATGAGATGCTGGGGTTTGAGCAGGTCACCCGGATGATCGAGAAAAGCGTGATCGAAATTGCGCCACTGGCCTTCATGCGGGGTCGCACACTGAACAATTCGTTCATTATTCTCGACGAAAGCCAGAATACCACTCGCGAACAGATGAAAATGTTCCTGACCCGGATCGGCTTCGGGTCAACCGCCGTGATCACCGGCGATACCACCCAGGTGGACCTGCCCAGAGGCCAGAACTCCGGCTTGATTCATGCGGCCAGTGTGCTCAGCAAGATTTCCGGAATCGGTTTCACCCGCTTCGAATCCGCCGACGTGGTCCGTCATCCGCTGGTGCAGCGTATTGTCGAAGCCTACGACGACTTCGGCGATGGTGACCCGGTATGAGCCACTGGCTCACCGTAGACATACAGCACGCAAGTGACAGGAGAGATCTGCCTGACGACGCCAGCCTGACTCTGTGGGCCGAACTTGGCTGGCAGCAGGCAGACGCGTCCGAGGTAACCCTTCGCCTTGTGGATGAAGACGAGAGTCGCGAGCTGAACCATCAGTACCGGCAGAAGGACAGCCCAACCAATGTACTGTCCTTCCCATTTGAGGCGCCAGCGGGTATAACGATGCCTCTGGCCGGCGATCTTGTTATCTGTGCGCCGGTGGTTGCCCGCGAAGCGGCAGAACAAGGCAAGGCATTACAGGCTCACTGGGCCCATATGATTATCCACGGCATGCTGCATCTTCAGGGTTACGACCATATTGAAGACAACGAAGCGGTGGAAATGGAAGCCCTTGAAACCCGGTTGCTGGCCACTCTTGGCTTCAGTGACCCCTACCAGACAGAGGAATCGGAACCAGACTCATGAGCGACGATCAGTCGAGTCGCGGCCAGGGCGGCAAGTCCTGGCTGGAACGTATATCACAGGCTTTCTCCAGCGAGCCTGAGTCCGTCGAGGACGTGCTGGGAATCCTCCGCGATGCCGAAGAGCACAACATCATAGATGCTGATGCCATGAGCATCATTGAAGGGGCCATGCAGGTCATCGACATGCGCGTCGATGAGATCATGATTCCCCGCTCCCAGATGGTTACCGTCAAAGCCTCCCAGGAACCGAAACTGTTTCTCGGCGACATCATGGAATCCGCCCACAGCCGCTTTCCCGTTATCGGTGACAGTCAGGACGATGTCATCGGTATTCTGCTGGCGAAAGATCTGCTCCCCCTGGCCCTGAACAACGAGCTTAACTGGACCCGGATCCGGGAAATCCTGAGGCCCCCCACCTTTGTGCCCGAGAGCAAGCGCCTGAACCAGTTGCTCAAGGAGTTCAAGGAAACCCGCAATCACATGGCCATGGTGGTTGACGAATACGGTGGCACCGCTGGCCTGATCACCATCGAAGACGTGCTGGAGCAGATTGTCGGTGAAATCGAAGACGAGCACGACGTTGACGAGGAAACCAACATCAAGCCCCACAGCGACGGTGTCTGGGCGGTGAAGGCCATGACCCCGGTGGAAGATTTCAACGAATTCTTCAGCACCGGCATGGACGAGCAGGAGTTCGACACCATTGGCGGCATAGTGCTGAAAGAGTTCGGCCACCTGCCCCGTCGTGGTGAGTCCATCAGCTTTAA